>JAGCST010000016.1 GCA_017964025.1 Candidatus Saccharimonadota bacterium | reverse complement strand
GTTTTCGAGTGTGACACTATTCTTGCCTTCAATCACAATACCCTCTGAAGCTGTTGCTACTAGTTTAGCATTCTTGACAGTAATATCAGCCGTAGAGTAAACAGCTGGCGAGCCTTTGCCGGTAGTTTTATAAGTACCTTTATTTACTGTAACCGTTCCACCACCACGATCTGAACGAATCGCTGCACTTGATGTGCCGGCAGTGGTAATGGTGAGATTTTCGGCATTCATGATACCTCCACCAGTCGTCATAATACCGCCAGAATTATCTTTATTGGTAGTAATGGTTGAATTTGAAATATTTATTGTAGTGCCATCTGACGATGAATTATTTGTAGTAGCAGAGCCACCATAAGAAAATACGCCATTTGCACCAGTCGCGTCGGTTGTAATGGTTGCATTTTTAATAGTTAATTTTGCACCGCCCTTAGCGATAATGGCAGAATTTGTACCATAAAAACTCGTATTATCACCGCCATCTGAATCACCGGTTTTAGTAACATTGATATTAGATAATGTAGCTGTAATATTACCGGACGCAGAAATGGCGTTTTCGTCACTACTAGTTGAAGAAAACTCTCCGCCATCAATATCTTCGTCAGACGTAATTTCTTTGACAGCAGAATATGATACGGATGAATTGTTTCCGTCCATCATTGGTACATTATCATTATTATTTGCAAAACTATCATTTATAGTATTGATAATTAAAACCCACAATAAACCGATGGCTATAGTTAGAACTACAATTATGACTATATATAATATATTTTTCTTATCCTTTATCATAATTTCCTTCCTTTGATTTTAGCTATTGCCGCTATTAGAATTATCATCGCTTGGTTTTTCTGGCGGGGTATTATCTTGATTGCCCTGTGAATTATTATTCGGCATTTCTGGTGGAGTACCGCCATTTTGATCATTACTTGGCATTTCTGGTGGAGTACCGCTAGGCATTTGATGCGATGAATTATTATTAATGTTACCATTAGTTACTAAAGTTTTAGTGTAGACAAAGAATGCCGCTGTTGAAATTACTGCCCCTACTAAAACACCAATTACAAATAAAATTATTTTGTCTCTCACAATGTTTTCTTTATTATTTTTATCATTTTCCATTATATAAATCTCCTTATTAAATAATAATACAATACCATTATCGTCCATTTTCCTGAAAAAAACCTTAAAAATAATCTTAGATGCTTTTCAGTTTCATTTTAACTTCAGAGAGCAAAATTATATTATAATTAAATAAGGAGAATAATATGAGAGTACTATATGTCGAAGACGCGGTGTTTCTGGCTGAAGCAGTTAAACATAATTTAGAAAAACAAGGTATTTCGGTCGATCTTTCTAATGATGGTGAAGACGGTTTAGGAAAAGCCCTGGATAATATTTATGATTGTGTTGTTCTAGATATTATGTTACCAAAAATGTCTGGTACGGATATTTTAAAACGTATGCGCGAAAAAAAGGTTGAAACTCCAGTCATTATACTTTCGGCATTGTCAGAAGTTGAAACTAAAATTAGCCATTTAGATAAAGGAGCGGATGATTATCTCGCTAAACCATTTAAAACTGCTGAATTGGTAGCTAGAATTAAAGCTTTGCTCCGTCGTCCGAAGAACATAGAGGTTTCAGACATTACGTATGGTGATTTGGTGCTAGATAAAACTAACGCAACGTTAAATGGCGAACAACTTACTGCTAAAGAAGTCGATATCATCACTGAATTAATGAAATCACCAGAAACATTGATTAATAAAGAACATTTATTAATCAAAGTTTGGGGTGGAGAAAACTTAGGTGAAGATAATTATGTAGAATCATATATCTCTAGAATTCGTAAATTATTGAAAAAACTTCATAGTAAAACTAAAATAATAACTATTCGTGGTTTGGGATATAAATTAACGACTGGATAAAAAATGTTTGATAAGCTGAGAAATAAAATCATAATCATCACAATGACTATTACTACTGTGGTTTTGGTGGTGGCTGGAATCTTCATTATGCTTTTTTCGTCCACTATGCGCCCAGAACCTAAACCTTTACCAAAGCTGGATTACAGCATAATTGAACCCATAGCTTACGATAGCCAAGAATTGAAGGATTATATAAAAACAGACCGCGAAGAAGGTAATATTCGTTTGTTAATTACGCTGCTTGTGGTCGGTGCTATCGTTGAGACTGTTGTTTTTGTGATTATTTATAGTTTATCTCAAAAAATTGTTGAACCAGTAAAAAAATCTTACGACAATCAAAAAATTTTTATTGCTAATGCTTCCCATGAGCTTAAAACACCACTAGCTATTATTGAAGCCAATACAGAAGCACTTGATGTAAATAAAAATAATGAAAAATGGAAAACGAATATTGAAAAAGAAATCACGCATGCTAATAAATTAGTGTTGGATTTATTGCAACTTGCAAAAATGGATACTGGCGAGATTGGGAAAAATCCTGCTGAACAAGTAGACTTAAAAGCGATAATTAATGAACGGATTGAAACTTTTAAACCGAAATTTACTGGAAAAATAGCTTTTAGCCAAAAAGGAAATGCTGAATATACTTTACCGAAACAAGATTTTGTGCAAGTATTAGATATTTTATTAGATAATGCTACAAAATATGGTGACAAAAAAATATTACTTACTTTGGATCAAAATAAATTCGTCGTGACAAATGATGGTGCCACGATAGGGGATAAAGATTTAGAAAAAGTTTTTGACCGTTTTTATCAAACTGACAAAACAAAGGAAGGTTCTGGACTTGGGCTTGCAATTGCAAAAGCTGTCTGTGAACAGAATAAATGGAAAATCACTTGTGAGAGTAATAAGAAGACCACTAAGTTTATTGTGACTATTTAATTTTTTGTAAGTCTGTTTTGTGGTATATTATTCTTGGGAGATAATATATATGAAAAAAATTATAGTTGTAACTGGCGCTTCTTCGGGAATGGGGAAAGAGTTTTTGATTCAAATATTAGAAAAAGAAAAGGATGTTGATGAGATATGGGCAATTGCGAGAAGAGAAGAGAGGCTAATTAAACTAAAAAAAGAAGTTAGCGAAAAAATCGTGCCAATAAAACTTGACTTAAGTGAGGAAAGTGAGCTGCTGAAATATAAAGAAAAAGTGGAGGAAGAAAAACCAAATATCATTATACTTGCTAATTGCGCTGGGTTTGGAATTTTTGAACATAGTGAGAATATTAAAACTGAAATTAAATTGAATATGATAGATTTGAATGTGAAAGCACCGGTTGCAATGATAGATTATAGTTTACCGTATATGAAAAAGGGTGCAAAAATAATGAATATAGCATCATGCGCGGGTTTTCAACCGATCCCTTATATAAATGATTACGCGGCTACTAAATCGTTCTTGTTGTCTTACTCTAGAGCGTTGAATCGTGAATTGAAATATAAAGGTATTCATGTTTTGGCTGTCACACCCTATTGGACCAAGACAGAGTTTTTTGACAGAGCAATAGACGAGAAAAAGAAAAAGGTAGTGATCAATTATAATGCAATGTATGATCCGACCGAAGTAATGAAGCTTGCTATTAAAGATTTGTATACTAGAAAAGATGTTTCAATTTATGGATTTGTGAATAGGGGACAAAGATTATTGACGAAAGTATTACCGCATTCATTAGTTATGAAGGTTTGGACAAACCAACAGAAATTAGATGGAACACCGGATATAAGAAAATAATATAATAGCCATCTAATTATTGCTTACAAAAAATACCCCATAAATGAGGATTTTGTGATGTTTTATAAAAACAGTCGTGGTGGGCGAGGAGGGACTTGAACCCTCACGGTCCGAAAACCACAAGATTTTGAGTCTAGCGCGTCTACCAGTTCCGCCACTCGCCCATCTTAGCCTATTGTACCATAAACTGGTAAATTATGCTATAATTGCTTTATGAATCCTGAAAACGGTGGGCAGTCTTCGAGTGAATTGCAGAGACAAGCGGCGGCGGCATTGGCGCGAAAAAAAGTTTTAGCGGCTTATGCCCAATCGGCAAAGAAAACAGCCAATAAGGCGATTTCTGATTCACATTTGAAAGATGAGCCTATCACGACTAAAATTAACTCCGAATCTTGGAAAAAATATCATTCTGCATGGCAGGATTATTATCAGCGCTATTATAGTGAATATTATTCTAGGGCCGCGCAGAATTATGTTGCAAAAGAACGCCTTAAAGATGCAAGGGAAAAAGCTGAAGAAGAGGAAATTTTAAGTTCATTGACAAAATCTAGTTCTAAGATTAATAAAAAGGCTGGTTTGTCGCTTGGTACTGAAGGTATAGAAGGCACAGGGGATTATCCTGATGAGAATGATGTTAAGGAAAAACTCCGCCGTCGGATTCGGAAAAAGGCTACTGAAAGTGCTAAAAATACACGTCGTAAACGTCATTTGATGCCAGTAGTAGCTGGGGTTCTTGTGGTGTTATTTATTTTATTCTTACAGTACAACCGTTTGATTTTTGCGCCAATCATGGCTTATGTGTCGCCTGGTAATGTGCCGGCTTCTCAGATTGAGGCTATTGATCCAACTATCACACAAAGCGTTTCACCAGAACCAAGATTAATTATTCCTAAACTAAATGTAGATGTGCCAGTTCATTTTGGCATCCAACTTTCCGAAGTGATGTCTGCAATGAATCATGGCGTAGCTCATTATCGTATCGCTGGAGCAAGCGCTTATCCTGGCGAAATTGGTCATGTAGTAATTACTGGACATTCAGCTGGTGATGTATATAGCTCAAATCCTTACAAATACATATTTTCTGGGTTAGAAAGACTTGAAAATAATGATTCAATTTACATTAATTATAATTCCGTAAGATATACTTATAAAGTTGTTAAAAAAGAAGTAGTAGAGCCATCAAATGTAGCTTCTTTGGTAGTTAATACCGACAAACCGATTTTAACATTAGTGACTTGTACTCCTCTAGGGACTTCTAGATATCGTTTACTTGTAACGGCAGAGCAAATCTCACCTGCTTATGAAACAGCTGAGGAAGCGGAACAATTTACTCCGACTGAAAATGAAGAGACTCTACCATCCAATGAACCATCCTTCTTCGAAGGTATCTGGAATTTTATGACTGGACAATAATTAATTAGTGTTCAATAAGCCATTCACGAACTAGTTGATCATCGCTAAAATAATAGAGCCATTTATTATCGGTAATACCTATAGGGAAATGGCTAGAAACATTTTTGGCAATTACACGACGATTATAACCATCAAAATCATAAACAATTAATTCACCCTCTGAAACTGTGTAAAGCATATCGTTGTCAATCCAATCGAAAATTGCATTCTCAATAGTCCATTCGCGCACAAGATCTGCTTCCATATCAAGGGTGGCAATATTATTACCAGAATACATAAAAATAAACTCACCGTCATGGCCAACCTCATTATGCTCAGGAGTAAATGATAATTGGTAGTTTGTATATTCGTCCTGATATCTTTCTTTCTTATGAACTGAGATTATGTTGTCTTTTAGAACTATAATATTTTTTTCATCGTAGAATTTGCTGATTAATACTCTAACTGGATCGTCGAAAAATTCTAATTTTTTAATTTGATTTTCCCCGACTCTGAAAAAACCAATGTAATAATCGATTTTATCTTTAGAGGTTCTTTGAGCGGAGAAGACGATATCATTATTATAGTGATCAAAATCTAGAATTTTTTCCACTAAAATAGCTGATATCGAACGACCAGGAACTTCAATTTTATGAAGATTACCGTTTTGTACTGCCAATAAATTGTTGGCGGCATTGTCGATGATTTCTACTTTGCTGAAATTGGCACCAAATTCTTTAGTGAGATTAATGCTTTTTTCAATATTATTAACGTCAATTAATACCCATTCTATATTGTCGGCTTGTTTAACCTTAAACAAAATACGATTAGCATCATAATTCCAGTCAGCATCAAGAATCTCACCATTAAAAAGACCAGCTGAGGCATCTTCTGTGAGACTAACATTAGAAAAATACTTAGCAATATCGAGAGTTTTACTATCAATTTTTTCAGAATTTAATTTGAGATAGTTCCATTTAGTAGTATTGTTAGTAATAAGCAAAGAATTATGATTAGATGATATTATACCCAAGACACTACCGGTAGCAGAAAAAACTTTTTCAGAAGAACGGTCATTGAGGAATAGACGTGGATAATGTAGACGATATAACAACCCTTCTTTAATATTGACAGTTTTAGACCAAGAATCGTATCCTTCTTTTGTGAGAGTGATAGTATGCTCACCACTAGTTAGAACTTTTGATGTATTAGTACGTTGTAACCATGGAATATCTCCATCAATATCTACACTAGCGCCTGATGGAGTAGAAGATATTTGTAACATACCTTGACGTTCTACTTCGAAATCAGAATTAATCCAATATCCCGAGACAATAAATGCTAATACAACAACCGTAATAATAACAGCCAAAACCATTATAGCCTCAGAAATAATTATTCTAAGGCTTTGACGTTTTCGTTTAGCTTCTAAATCCATATGAAATACTATATTAAAAAATTTTAGAGAAATAAGTCTCTGTGTATATTATAGCATAATTTATTTTAATTTTAGCTCTTGCGTTTTAGCTAAAAACAATGTATGATGAATATAGGATAAGTGAGGTATTAAATGCAAAAATCCAACAGTAATCAAGCAGCTACAACCGCTCACCGTCGTGTGCAGGCTTCTATGACGTTAAATCGTAGGTATGTCCAACGTCCGACTAAGATTACTGAAAATAAGCAGATTATTAAGAGGACTTCAAATATGAGCCGCGTCAAAAAAAGTACTGACGTAATGGTCTCAATTAAGCGAAGTCCAAAGATTTCTCGTTTTAATACCCAGATGGGACAAGCTAAAAAGACGCAATCTAAGAAAACTATGATTAGAGTTAATTCTATGAGTGCGACTTCAGCGAAAGCTCAGAAAACACAGCAAATGCAAGCCAAAACGGTTGGAAATTCGGCGCAGGAAATAATGAAAACATCAAGCGCTCAGCAAATGCAAGAAAAAGCAAAGACAAGAATGCGTGAACGTCAGAACAGAATGATGGCCGCTCAAGCTCAAGCCCAGACGAAACGTCCTACCGCAAAAGAACTGAAAGATCAGGCAATCAAGAAAGCTTTAATGTCGGCCGCTACAGCATCAACTACAGAACAACAAACCGCTAAAGCTCAAAAATCTAGCAAAGGTATGGGAAAGATGCGATTTGGTTTTGGGCGTGTGATGTTGGCATTGTCATGTGCTGCAGCAGCGGTTTTTGCGATTGCTTATTTTGTTAATCTAAATATGCCTGACATTTCATTGCGTGTGGCAGCAATGCAGACTGGTATTGATGCCACGTACCCTGGGTATGTACCACGCGATTACAATATCTCCAGTATTACTTCTGAAGATGCGAAAATAACCCTTGAATTTAGCAACAGCAGTAACAATACGAAATTTACTTTAACAGAAGAGGCATCGTCTTGGGATTCGAACGCTTTATTGACAAATTATATCAAAGAGGCCTATAAGGATAATTATACTATTGTAAGAGAACAAGGATTAACTATTTATATCAGTGAAAGTAGTGCGGCTTGGGTGAATGGTGGGATAGTCTATAAGTTGAATGCCAACCCTGGAGTTCTTACGAATAAGCATATTCGCTCGATTGCGGTGTCATTATAAGATTAGACAACAAAAAAACAAGGTGAGATATCCTTGTTTTTAAATGGCTGAGGCAACTGCGTTAAGGCGCGCTAGTGAAACATCACGACCCAAAACTTCTAGAGTAAGATGTAAAGCTGGGCTGAAAGGAGCAAAACTGACAGCAATGCGAATAAGACTAAAAAGTTCGGCTGGTTTTTTATTAGTTTCAGCAAGGAGCTCATTAAGGGCGGTCTGCAAACTATCAGCATCCCATTTTTTGAGTGCTGTGAGTTTAGTAATTGACTTCTTAAGCAAAGTTTCAAGTTCTGCTTCGGAAAGTTTTTTGAGAAATTTATTATTAACCAGTAAATCGATGTTAATAGTTGGATCTACAAAGAAATAGTCTGTCATTTCACGTAAATCTGATAAAGTTTTTAGTCTATCATAAATAATAGCAAGGACTTTTATATGATATTGATCATCATAATTTTTGGCAGAATCTGGCCAAAAAGCGTGCGTGCGTTCATAAAGCGCTTCGGCACCTTGTTCGTCAAATATCTTACGAATCCATTGACCATTAAGCCAAAGTAATTTGGTTTCATCATAACGAGCCCCAGAATTTTGAATACGATCTAGTGAAAAGTTTTTGATTAATTCTTCTTTAGTATAAATTTCTTGTTCTGTACCGTCATTCCAACCTAAACAAGCTAAATAATTTAACATAGCTTCTGCTAAAATACCGTCCTTACGATATTCAGTGACAGATTTAGCACCATCTCGTTTACCCAACTTCTTATTACCTTGTGGAGCTAAAATATGTGGTAAGGAAACGATTTTGGGTGGTGTTAAGTTGAGAGCTTCATAAAGAGCTAGATAATTCGGAGTACTAGATAAATATTCCACTCCACGCATAAGGTGCGTCACACCCATTTCAGCATCGTCTACAATATGAGCAAAATTATAGGTAGGATAGCCGTCTTTTTTGATTAAAATAATATCATCTAAGACTTCTGAGCCAGTATGCATATCACCCATAACTTCGTCATGCCAACTATATTCTTTGGGCTCAGTTTTGAAACGTAATGGAATTCCAGGCTTCCATTCTGGCATATTTTTGGGACGATAGTTGCGGTAGAGAAAAGGAATTTTCTTCTCGCTACATTCTTTGCGATATTGATCTAATTGTTCTGGCGTAGTAGGGTCAGCATAGGCACGACCAGATTTAATTAATTTACGGGCCCATGCATGATAAATCTCCGTTCGTTCACTTTGAAAATATGGACCATTGGGGCCACCTACGATAGGACCTTCATCCCAATCTAGACCTAACCATTTTAAAGTATCTTCGATAAGTTCAGTAGCACCTTCGACATAGCGAGCACGATCAGTGTCTTCAATCCGTAAAATTAATTTGCCTTTATTTTGACGGGCAAGTAAATATGGATAAATAGCAGAACGCACGTTGCCAATATGAATATAACCAGTGGGGCTGGGAGCAAATCTTGTAATAATTTCCATATTGTTATTATACCACTAGAGAGTGAAGTTTTATCAAAAAAGAGGGCATAACACCCTCTTTGGACTATATTTTACTAAACCTGTTGTTGTTGTTCTTCTTCCTCTTCATCATCTTTACGTTTAGCGAGGATGAAGAAGAACATACCTGCAGCAGCGGCGCTAGCTGAAGTAGCAGCAAGAGCGCTGGCGACTGGTGAACCTCCATCATAGATGTCGCTGACAGTATTTTCGATGACACCCTGAGGTGGGGTGTAACCATTGTATGCACTAACATTGTTACCTTCGCTAACTTGGGTTGTGGTAGTGGTAGTTCCTGCGGAAGAATTAGTTCTACGATAAGTATAAGTGGTGCTACCGTTGGTGGTGCTGCCAGTTGGAGCGCTACTGTAGCTTGCAACTTCATTGGTGTTAGATGGTTGGGCTGGATTGGTTGGAGTAATCGGATTAGTATTGTTATCAATCACATCAGTTACCACGCTGATAATTATAGTTCCTACATAAGTACCAGAAGCTTTATTAAGGTTAGCTTTAGCTCCGAAATAAATATCCTGTTGGCCAGTACTAGTGCCGGTTAAAATTGCAATCGGTGAAGCGCTGGTGCTGACTAATGGATAATAGTAGCTACTAGCATTACCAGCGTCAGTTTCACCATAAGTATTATTATTGAGAGAACTATTAATAGTACCAGAACCAAGAGAGTAGCCCCAGTAATTATCGGGGAAGGAACTTCTAGTGGAACTGCTAGCTAAGGTTGGTAGGGTTTCTGTATTAAGGATATTGTTGGTTAAATTGGTAGTACCTTGTGAATACATAGAAGCCGTAAAGCCATTAGTGTTATTAGTTGAAACGCTTAGATTAACTTTATTGCGCAAAAATTCACCCGCATCACCACTTGCATATTCTGATGGTGCGGTAATTGCCACTGAAAGAGATTCTTTAACGTTAACATTAAAGGTGGTTTGTGCGGTTTCGGCATGCACAGAATTCAAATTAGCAATTACTAAAGCTGCTGGGGCGATTAAAACAGCTAGCCCAAAAAACACGGCTGCGATTCTACAATTTGTTCTTTTATTTTTGCAGATGTTTGTCAACCCAGTATTTCTGTTTGTATTAAAATCAATGTTTTTCATTTTTAATGTATGACCTATATGCCCCTATAATAGCATAAGAAAAATAGTTTGTAAAGACTTTTTTGAAAAAAAGTGGAAAAAAGTTATGTTTTTAGTTATAATAGTTATATAAAGTGGAGTAATGAATGGATAAAACAAAACAATCTGCAGTTACAAGTGAAGATTTAAAGCGCGCTTTTGAGGGTGACGCAAAATCAAAGCCTGAAGAAAAAATTAAGGCTAAGAAAAACTCTGAGAAAAAATTCTTAAAGGATAAGCAAGAATTAATATTGATAATTGTAGGGGTTGTTGGTTTACTAGGGGGTGTTGCGATGATTTTAGTAGCATTATTCCTGCCAAAGAGTGAAAGTGCAGCTTTGGAATTTCCAACAATACCATCAAAAATTGAAAAAGAGGCAACTTATAGCGCATTAACTGGGGAACCTTTAGATGATGCGACTTTAGTAAATGCACCAACTTTTTGTATACAAACACCAAACGGTATGGATGGGGCACGCCCACAATCTGGTATAAATGAAGCTGGAGTTGTGTTTGAAGCAATCGCTGAGGCGGGAATTACACGCTTTGCGGCAATTTATCAAAATCCTTCAGCAGCAGTAATTGGTCCAATTCGGTCATTGAGATTATATTATTTAGAATGGGATACGCCATTTGATTGCACGATTGTTCATGCTGGTGGAGCAGACGATGCAATTGCCACTTTGCGTTCTGGTGGATATAAAGAGTTGGATGAAAACTACTCCTATATGTATAGAGGCACTTATGGTGTGCGCCGGTGGAATAATCTTTTCACTACGAGTAAAAATTTAAAAGATTTTAGTAAAAATCGTGCCTATGATACTTCAAATGTAAAAGGTTTTGCTAGAATGACTCCTGAAGAGTCGGAAAAAAGCCGTGTGCTTGCTTTGGCCAAGGAAAAATTAAATATTGTGAAAGCAGCTGAAGGAAATACTTCGACAACCGAAGCTCAAGTTTCATCTATAACGATGAAATTTGGGGGAATGGGGAATTACAACGTTCATTATAGTTATGATGCCAATACTAATACTTATCTTCGAGGTTATGAGAGTGGCCTTTCTCATGATGTATATAATTGTAAGGCGGAAGATTTGGGTGAGAAAAACCCAGAAGACGTGTGTGAGTTAAAACAATTAGCTCCGTCTGTAGTAATTGCTATAAAGGTAGCAGAACGTAAAGCTGCAGATAATTATCATGAGGTTATTGATGCCGTAAGTTCAGGTGAGGCCTATATTTTCCAAAATGGGACAGCTATCAAAGGATCTTGGAAAAAACCCTCTAGACAAGATCAAATCGTATTTACTGATGCCGACGGAAAGGAAGTTAAGTTAGTGCCTGGACAGACTTTTGTTTCAGCAATCCCAAATTACGGAAGTATTGAATATTAATTTGAGTTATGCTATAATAAAAGTGCGGACCTAACCCCCCTTGGGTCCGCACTTGGTATCTGGCTCCTTCGTCTAGTGGTCCAGGACGTCTGGTTCTCATCCAGAAAATCGCGGGTTCGACTCCCGCAGGAGTCACCAATAAATGAAAAAGCCGTTTACGGCTTGTTTTTTATTTGCTTAGATGACGTCAGTTAATCGTTCATGTCAACGTCAAGTGTAATCGTAATCTTGTAGTCCTTGAATTCTTTTTGAACCACATCGTAGATGTCTTGATAAATCTTTTCGCGATCCTTAGCCTTGAAATCAATGATAATATCGAAACTAAGCGTTTTATCTTGGATGTCTAAATAAAAACCGTGCATTTGTAGGATTTCTTTGTGGGAAAAACAATTTTCTCGACCTTTCTCTTAGCTTCAATGATATTTTTGTCTTTTGTATTAATAGAATAAACACCAATAGTATGTAAAATCACACCAAATTTTTGCAATACCTGCTTTGTGATACGGCGAGATATTTTATCAATGTCCGCCACAGTCAACGTATCGTCCACTTCAATATGAATTGAACCTAAATATTTATCTGGGCCGTAGTCGTTTAACACTAGATCGAACGCACCTTTGACGTCTTTTTCTTTCAAGACTTCTTTTTTGATTGATTTGGCTAAACTACTTTCTATGCGTGTGCCAAGTACGTTGTCGATTGATTCTTTAATGAGTTCTATGCCAGTCTTAATAATGAAAATTGATACCAATGCACCGATATAGGCCTCAAGATTTATGTTGAAAATCATATAAACTATTGCTGACGCGAGAACAGAAATAGAAAGGATAGCATCGTTAAAGGCGTCCGCTCCGCTTGCAATTAAAGAATCAGATTTAATAACACGACCTTTTTTCTTAACATATAGACCGAGCACAAACTTGACGATAATACCGGCAACTAGAATAATTAATGTTGTGATATTATAGTCTACTTCCTCTGGCGTAATAATCTTTTTTACAGATTCAATAAATGCTATAATACCAGCATAAAGTACGATAGCAGAAACTATGAACGAGGTTATATATTCGATACGTCCATAACCGTATGGATGTTTCTTGTCTGGTGCTTTACCAGCTAGTTTTGTACCGATAATTGTAATAATGCTAGATAATGCATCGCTAAGATTATTCACGGCATCTGAAATGATGGCAATAGAGTTCGACAATAAACCTATTGCTGCCTTGAATCCTACGAGAACTAAATTCGCGCAGATGCTTATTATACTGGTTTTAACTACTGTTTTTTCGCGATTGTTTTTCATAAAATATTACTCTTTGTAATACCATATTTAGGTGTTTTTAATAACATTAATATTGAAAAATCTTAAGATAGCTTCATGTGTTGGTAATGACGGCTTTATTTTTATGGTTTTTATGTTATAATATATAGTATGAAAAAGTTGCCAATCGTAGCATTAATCGGTCAGACGAATGCCGGAAAATCCAGCATTTTAAATCGGATGGCCAAAAAAAATATCGCAATTGTGGCTCGAGAGGAAGGCACAACACGCGATAATGTAATGGCGACGATTGATAACTCATTTATTTTAATCGATACAGCTGGTTTGAAAGATCCAACGGATGATTTTGAGGCTTCGATTCAAGAACAAATCGCTGACGCAATCGATGCAGCTGATATTATATTAGTGACGCTTGACTCTACAAAATATTTCAATCATAAAGATGCTAAAATTTCCAAAGATGCACTAAAATCTGGCAAAGAAGTTTATTTATTATTAAATAAATGTGATTTAGCCGAATCTTTACCAATTGAAGAATTTAGAGCACTCGGTATTGCGCCAGAAAAGATTTTTTATATCTCTGCTACAACTGGTCAAGGATTTGAAAAATTAAAAGATGTATTACCTAAAGAAAAAATATCAAATAATAGTGATAAATTAAAAGTTGCTTTAATTGGACGACCAAATGTAGGAAAGTCTTCGCTGTTTAATACTCTCAGCGAGAAACAACAGGCAATTGTAAGTTCAAAACAAGGAACTACACGAGATATAAATCGAGTGCAAATAAAATATAAAAATCGTGAACTAGAGATTTTAGATACAGCAGGACTGCGTAAACCAGGCAAACGTGAAGTAGGAATTGAGAAATTTTCTGCAATTAGAACTTTAGCGGCGATTGAAGAAGCAGATATTTGTTGTTTGTTAGTTGATGCAACTGAGCCACATTCTAAACTAGATCAGTCATTGGCAGGACAAATCGTAGAGGCTGGCAAAGGTATTATCATGGTAGTGACTAAGGCTGATTTATTAGAAAATGCTGAGCCGACAAATTTCTTTGGAGAAGAAAATGCTAAAAATCGAACAGCGGCAGATTTTTTGCTAGATGCGTTAGAAAGGGATTTTAACTTTTTACCGTTTGCACCAGTTATTTTGACCAGTGCAAAAACGGGGCACAATGTAACACAATTATTTGAACTTGCCTTACAAATTGATGCAGAACGCCACACGGAAGTAAAGACTTCTGAATTGAATAAAATCTTAAACGACGCGATTGTATCACATCCACCAGCAGGATTAAAAAATACCCGCCCAAAGCCTAAATATATTGTGCAAACTGATACTTGCCCACCATGGTTTGTGGTGCATGGTCATGATATGGGGCTCTTACACTGGTCATGGAAGCGATTTTTGGAACGCAAAATCCGTGAAAAATATCCGTTTATTGGTACGCCAATTATGTTTTCTTATCGCAGTGATAATAAGGATAATATTGACAAATAATGTAAAATATGGTAGAATATAAGATATAGGGGGCTTTTTTGTTGCCCAATTTTATGCTAAACTAGACATAAGGTGGGAGTAACTTAAGGGTGCTCTTCGTTTTTTTAGAGTGCTCTGACGTACCTTAAAAAGGAGGGGAGATTATGTCAAAAGGTCAACCAATTTATGTGCTTGATACGAATGTCATCATAGATTATGTTGACGTGATCCCAGGCGAAGATGGTAGACCTCCAGTGGAACCAACTATCGATCTTAGCGATGCTCATATCGTGATTCCATCGGTAGTAGTGCGAGAGCTTTCGAATTTTAAGAATGAAAAGACCGATCGTGGTAAGGCGGCTAGAACGGCACTTAGACGTTTACGTAAGTTGGCAGAATACAATTTTTGCACTATGAAAGAATCGTATTTGATGGATGCAGAGATTGAACCAATTAGTTGTCTTAAAGAGGATACTGAAGTTAGTATGGAAGTACTAAAAGAAGCCTTCGATTCTAAGCAATTGATTTCGATTTTGCCAGTACACAAAAATTTTCGTAAGGCTTTACCGTTTCATCCATCAGACAGTGATATGGACGGGCAAATTATCCTCACTGCATTAACAGTGGGATTATTGCAACATGATTTACCGATTGATGGTACAGCGGAAGTTGAAAAAGTTTGGGATACTTATTTGAATGACATAGTGTTAGTAACTAATGATAACGGTTTGGCAGTTCGAGCCAGAGAACGTGGCATTAGAACTGAACGTTATGGCTACAAATATCCTGAACATTATACGGGAAGACGTGATATCGTAGTGCCGAAAGACTTGTTTTTGGAATTTTATAACACTGGGGAAATTACGTTGGAAATTTGGGAAGAGCTGATGCCGAATGAACCTAAATTGATTGCTAACGAATTTATCGTAATGCGGCTAGAAAATGAGTCGGATTATCCAAATGATTATGATTCTGGGAATGATCCGTATTTCCTCAATATTGGTCGTTATGAAGCGCGAGAAGAGGCAATCGTGAGGCTGAAGTACTCCAGAAGTTTTCCAGTCTGCTTGTATAATGCTGGTCAAGCAATTTATGCTGAAGCTTTAATGGACCCGAACATTTCAGCAGTAGTTTGCACTGGACCAGCTGGGTCTGGTAAGACTTATATGGCAGCTGTTTATGGTTTCCAAGCCTGTAAAGATGGCGATTTCATCGGAGTAACTGTCGTACCTTGTGACTCGCGGAGCAAGTTAGGAGCTCTGCCGGGTGATTTGGACGAAAAAATGGATCCTGATGTTCAACCACTCAAAAATGCTTTGAGAAATTATCTTCTAAATGAAGACCCTAAACTCAAAAAAGAACTGGCAACTTTACGGAAGTTCGGAACTGGTGCAGAAGCCAAAAAGAAAGCTAAATGTCAGGGATGCGATGACGAGGTGGCTGAAAAAAGGTCTATCAAAGCAAAACTCGCTGATCGAGTGGATTTGATTTGGAATAATTGGTTTTCCAATATTCCGATTGAACATGCGAGAGGACGTGATTTTAGCCATGAACTCGCAATCTATGACGAATTTCAGGATCAAAACATTTCGCAAGCCGATACCTTAATTAAGCGACTAGGAACAGATGGCAAAATTATTATCACAGGTGACATAGAGCAAATTCATGCTCCGTATATTGACTCAACTAGTAGTGGTCTTGTCTATGCATCTAGAATGTTAATGGATAGTCCGCTAGTAGCACAGGTTTGTTTCACCGAAGACGAAGTAATCCGTCATCCACTAGTCAAGATGGTTGCAATGAGGCAAAAATCAACAAAATAATTAATACTATACTCCCACCTTTTACCCCGCTTTTTAGCGGGGTATTTTCATGCTATAATTCTTTTATGAAATTAGTTATTGGTTTAGGAAATCCTGAAAGTCGGTATAATTTTACGAGACATAATACAGGGTTTTTGGTGCTAGATTATTATTTTAAGGTTAAGGGATTAAAATGGAGCGATAAACCGCGTCTAGGTGCGCTATGGGGACGAGAAGACGATACGATTTTCATTAAGCCACAGGAGTTTTATAATAATTCAGGACAAGTTGTAGCCGCATATATGAACTATTACAAGATTTCAACGTCAGATATATTAGTGATTTGCGATGATTTTAATTTAGAGTTTGGTAAAATACGCTACCGTGCTGCAGGTTCTGCGGGAGGGAATAACGGATTAAAATCTATTATTACTTCCATTAGTACAGATGAATTTCCAAGAATTCGGGTAGGAACGGCGAATGATGAATTACGAGCACGGATAGGCGATGTGGATTTTGTATTGTCGAAATTTACAGAAGAAGAAAAGGTACAGTTGCCAGTAGTGCTAGAAGAAGTGGTCAATAGAATCAATGGTGATTAATTACTAGGTGCCGGCGATGCAACGCACCGTCCTACCAAAGTACTTAGAAACATTATAGTATGTACCTGGATCGACGTGACCATTATAAAAATACAAAGCGTGAGCATAGTAATTACTCTTTGCCGAAGATGACCAATAGTGTCCATATGAATTACGATTTCTAATTATAGAGCCGTCTACAGAACCAGAATAAACGAAATTATTGGGATAGGAACGCCACTTGTCTTCAACATTGTCAGATATATATGCCCCAGGACCACCTAAAGAGACATCAAACAAACGGAATTCACCATCAGGACTTCCTCCGGTAGGTAAATGCCAATTAGATGGGCAAATGTCGCCAGGAGCAACAAAGTCTGAACCACTTGTCCATTTACCGTATCCTGCCGTAGCAGAATACCAGTTATAATAATTTCCATAACCATATACATCGCTATTTTCATCGTAATTAGATGCAGTATTACTAGCAAACAGTGTTGTGTTATTAGTTGATATAATAGATTGATCCATACAAGACGAATTATTATTTTTACACCAAGCAGTTTGATATGGATTAGTAGTTGACGAAAGATGATTTGAAGTAGTCGGATTAGTAGCATCATAAACATTAGTAAGTGGAAGCGATGGATTATGAGTATTAGCAGAAGTTAAAGTAGCAGAATCATCTAACCTCAAGTTCTCAATCATCCAACATTTGCCATCTGCTAGTTTAGCTACGGCATAAACATCATTATCTCTGACATCTTTAAGAGCGGTAACTTCACCTTGAGACATAGAGCTACAGCCAGTCCAGTTTTGCATATCGCCAGCGGAAGGAATCCAGATGGCGTAGAGGGAATAGCCGTTGGTACTGATATCACTAGGGGCGGTAATGGTTTGATTAGGGCCATAACGTAAGCCATTATAAGTGGTGGAATCGGCCCAACCAGCAAAGCCGTAGCCGTCACGTTTGAAGTTAGATGCCCATAAGGCAGTACTTGCACCATTACTAGCACTTTGTTGCCCCATCTCACCTTGAACAGTGGTGAGAGAGTTAGCATTATAGCAAATCTTACCAGCAGGACAAGACACAGGCTGAAGAGTAGGATCAGGATTAGCTACAGCATAGAAGTTAATAGTATTCATATAAGTACCAGCAGCTTGGTTATTAGCTGCTCTAGCTGCTATTTTAAACTGCAAGGTTCTATTGTCTGCTGGATTAATAGTATTGATTAATTGTTTTCCGGTAGCTCCTTCATCATCATTGTCTAATGGAAGACCTGAATAGTTAGACCAATTAGTACCACTATCTTCTGAATAACTAAAGCCCCAGGTATTGTCTGTGGTTAGGTTTGATAGACTGGCATTAGTAGCAATACTAGAGAACTTATAGGCTGAGTTGGTTTGATTAACTAAGTCTGTATTGGTAGTCTTAGTACCAGAAGTTGCAGTTAGCACATAGCCTTGTGAGGCATTAGTAGATACATTTACATTAATAGTATTAGAGTCTGATACTGAGCCTGGAGAGAGATTATTGATTAGTAGATCTCCTGATAGATTGACTGAGATAGTAGGATTGAAGGTGAAACCGACCTCTACATTACTGTTATAGGTTAGGGCGAAAACGGAAGCATCAAAAGTTATATTAAAAATCAATAATAAAAACAACGCAGTAAATACGACAGGAAATAAGCCTGAAAATCTCCTCATACCAATAATAATACACTAGCAATTTAAATTTGGCAATCTATGATAAACCCCAATGATTCATGCCTAATGAACGAATCCGACCTTTGATTTCGAGAAGAGTAATAGACTGATTAAAAACTTCGGGTGGTAGCTTGGCAGCTTGCATAATTTCTTCACCAGAACGAAGACCCGTATCGAGAGCTTGAAGAATTTTAGTTTCAACATCGGTATCGCCGATAAGGTTTTGAGATTTTAGAGACCTATGTTTCTTAAAATATTCTGTAGGGAAAAGTAATTCTAAAATGTCTTTTGGCTCGGTGTAGGGAATTGCGCCTTGTTTAATTAATTTGTTACAACCTTGAGAATAGGGGCTAGTAATATTACCGGGAACAGCAAAAACTTCTTTACCTTGTTCTAGGGCATGTGTAGCAGTATTGAGAGAACCAGACTTTTCGGCGGCTTCGACTACCACTACGATGTCGGATAACCCGGATATAAGACGATTACGATAGAGAAAAGAAGATTTATAATCTTGTGTACGCTTACCGCTGGCATCATAATATTCGCCTGGCGCAAGTGGAGAATTATAGTATTCTTTAGTTCTTGGAGCATATTCAGAAATAATAATCCCGTTCTGTTTAACTATCTGCTCAGCTAAGGTTTTGTGATTAACTGGATAAATGTGATCAATAGGAGTGCCAAGCACGGCAACTGTTTGGCCGTTAGCAGCTAAGCAACCTTTATGAGCGGTAGAATCAATGCCATAGGCTAAACCGGAAATAATGACAACATTATGTTTAGCTAGTTCGTAAGCGAGCTGGTAAGCAATTTCTTCGCCGTAACGAGTATTATGTCTAGAACCAACAATTGCAACAGTTTTAGGACGGGATATTTTATCCTTTTTTGACATATTTTGTGGTAATTTACCATAAAAATACAATGTTTTAGGCTTAAGCGCAATAGTACTTAACACCTCTGTAAAATCATGTTCTAGGGGTGAAATTTGGTTGATTTTTGTAAAAAAGTTGGTAAAAAGTGTTGACATATTTTCTCCTGTGTGATATAATAAAAAACAGTTGGTACGCAAAAAGCGTGCCACACCGCACCTAAATAAGTTATAATTTCAGCTATACTACTTCCAGTATAGCAGAAATTGCGAGCTTTTGAAACCCTTTCGGGCATTAAATTTCTTCATGGTTTAACTGCTTATAAGTATTACCTCCACTTTGAAAGGCTTCTTTCGAAGGCTTAGCAATCCCTCTAACCGGCGGGCCCCAATTTGTGTGAGGTGGGTTACGCTCCGGGGTTCACCCGGTATAGTAGTGAAGCGTTAGAGGGCCAAAATAGCCTCAGGTGATGCCCACCCTTACCTGAGGCTTTTTTGATAATTTTTCGTGTTATAATTATAAGCACTATGACAAAATATGTAACACTGAAAGAAGCAAAAGAACAACAAAGATTACGGAAAATGCAAGCAGTTGCAGGTAATAAACAGGCTGCAAAACAAGAAGTAATAATGCTTGGACGTAAGCTAATAATAAAAGATTGTCTGGTAATTATGCCTGCTCTTGTGATATTGGGTGTTGTGGTTGATTTGATACTGACATTAATTTTTGACCCTAAATCGGGAGATTTAGTCTTTCTTTGGCCTTATTATTTAGTAGCTACTCTTATCTTGTCATCTCTTTTTGCATCAGTTGGTGCCCATTTGCAGAAAAAATTGAAAGAAATACAAAAGTATAAAATCGAACATAAAGCATCTCTCATAATGACAAAATTGACTACCTTTTTTTGTTGGCTCGTTCCAATAATTATGATTGGCGGGCCAGTCTGTTTATTCTTATACGCCATTTCGCATCATTAGTAAAAATGATTACTGTGTAATGCAAGAACTTGATTAAAAAAGTTACTACTCTTGATATAATGTCGCCCTTCATATGAGGTTTTTTTGTCGTCTAGAATATGTATATAGTTGACTTTTTTACATAAGTATGCTATAATATAGGTTTGAGAGGGGGTGTACTTTATCAGATGTAGATGTTAAAAGCGATACTGTTGTCATGAGCTTTGGTTTTCATGAATGGAGGGGCATTATGAGAGAAAAAGGGCATTGGAAAGGATTTGTTTTATCGTTATTATTAATTGCACTAATCATCATTGTTTGTTCAGCCCTTGATCCTAGACAAACGGATCTGAGTGAAAGATATGAAAAACGCGTAAGTGAAGTTGGCCTCGTTAAGATCGTGGACGAATGTCCAAATGTAAGATCGGAGCCAATTGTTTACCAGAACGCTGACGAAAGTAATTCATTTGGAACTACGAAAAAAACAGACTTCTATCTTCAGGTGACTAAGATTTACTCAACCAACAAAGATCTTGATCAGAATGGTCAATTCTATGGTCTATTGGTAGACGAAATTTTAGATACTACAGAAGGTAAAGCTTGGTTTCCAAAGAAAATAAAAGACGATCCGGATGGAATAGTCTGGATTAATGAGAAGTATTTAACAATTATCATCTACTAACTAAAATCTCCACCGCTGGTGGAGATTTTTAAAGGATTCTGATTATGCTATAATCGTGATATGAATCCAGAAGATGATAGAATTAAACGAACTGCAGCAGCAAATGAAAGTAGGGAAAATTTAGCGACTGATGAAGAAAATGCCAAAATGGAGGTACTGAAGGCGAATTTAAAAGCTCGTCTGGAAAGAGGGGAAATTGATGGAATTCAATATAATAAGGAGCTGTTAGCTTTAACGGTTCCAGAAGAAGAAAAAAAAGAAAGACCACGGGCTAAAATCAAAAAAACAACTTGGATTATTGTGATAGTATTGATAATTTTGTCGATAATTCCAGCGATTGTTTATCTGACTGCGCGTTTTTCTTTCCAAAATACTCTGACAGCTAGTATGGTGCCAAATTATTATGATAAATATCGACCTTCTCTGACTAGAGATCCAATTCAAATCGAAGTTGAAGGAACGGAAAATGGGACTTATAAAGGACGTGAAATTGGTGTTACTTATAAAGATTATTATGATATTACTGGTGTGGTGGGAAGTGTGATGGATTATTGGGGATTGGGGGATTATGAAATGTTGGTGCCAAGGGATGTTTGTTTAATTTGGGGTGGTTTGGTTGATGCATTTAATAATGGCACAGCAAAATTTACACAAAGTGGCAGGTTTTGCCACCCAATAATTGATGGGGAAGAGTTAAATAGTTTAGACGTAGCGCAAGTACGTGGAGTTTTTGGTAATAAAATGCTGGCATTGCGTGAATTTTCCAATAATCATGTTATTCCAAGTACGGCAGAAATACGCGGGCAAATTTTCGGATTGAAAACTGGAGATAAAGTGAGGCTATCGGGATATTTAGTACAAGTACGTTACGGCAAGATACAACTTAATTCAAGCACTACACGCGATGATTTTGGCAACGGTGCCTGTGAAGTATTTTATGTAACAAAAGTCGACGTATTATAAAAATAAACCCTAGCAATATGACTAGGGTTTATAAGGTGCGGTCCATTCATTTAAATATTTCACGATATATTTTTTTGACTTGAGTAGCATCAGCCTGCTCCAATTCGTCAAGAAGTCTGTCTTTTTCACGTCTAAGAAATTTAATTCTAGCCATTAAAAACTTCCTAGAAACGTTTCCTTTACCATCTTGATGTGCATCAATAAAAGCATTATACTCTCCATCAATGAGTTTTTGATACTTACCTTCATAATACTTTCTGATGGCAGTTCTTTTTTCCTTAACCGTAATGTTAATGGACATATAATCACCCCCTAACTATTTATAATATATCATTAATTTTTAAAATTGTCAAGTTTGAGCTAGCGGTTGACTTAGTGTGATATCATATTATATATGGCAAAGAATTTGGTAATAGTAGAGAGTCCAGCAAAGGCTAAGACTATCGAGAAATATCTCGGTGGCGATTTTAAAGTATTGGCTTCGGTGGGACATATTCGAAAAGATACTAAAGTAGATAAATCTACTTTTGAAGTAACTTATGAAATCGATCCAGAGCATAAGTCTATTATTACTGAACTAAAAAAAGAAGCTAAAAAAGCTGATAAGATTTGGCTCGCAACTGATGAAGACCGTGAAGGCGAATCGATTTCATGGCATCTTTGCGAAGTATTGGAATTGCCAAAGAATACAGCGCGAATCACTTTTCACGAGATTACTAAGTCAGCGTTAGAAGAAGCCATTAAAAATCCGCGTACAGTAGATATGGATATGGTTTCTTCGCAGCAAGCTAGACAAACGCTCGATATGTTGGTGGGTTATGATTTGTCTGATATGGTGCGAAAAAAGGTGCCTGGTGCAGTGTCAGCTGGGCGCGTACAGTCACCAGCTTTAAGATTAATCGTAGAGCGTGAAAAGCAGATTGAAAAATTTGAAAGTAAATCAAATTTTAAGGTAACTGGTAAATTCGCGAAAGGTAAAGCAGAATTTGATGCAAATTTAGAAAAAAATCAGCCAGAAAATGAAAAAACTGCGCGTGAGTTATTAGAAAAATTAGCCAAAGCCGATTTTGAAGTTGTAGATGTTGAAGAAACTGAGGGAACTAAGGCAAACCCAGTACCGTTTACTACCGCGTCAATGCAAATTGAGGCAAACGCTAAGCTTGGATTCTCATCTCGCACAACGATGTCAGCTGCGCAAGGATTATACCAGGCTGGGTTGATCACGTATCATAGAACCGATTCTTTGAATCTATCATCACAAGCAGTAGCTGCGATTGCTAAATACATTGAATCTAAATTTGGCAAAAACTACCTAAAGGTGCGAGCATTCAAAACTAAAAGCGCCTCAGCACAAGAAGCACATGAAGCGATTCGCCCTACCGATGTAAACAGAACGTTAGTAGGGAAGAATGATTATGAAAAGCGCCTTTATAATTTGATTTGGTCGCGCACGGTGGCTACACAAATGGCGGCGGCGAAGGTCGCAAAGACCACAATCAAAATTTCGCATGATTTCGTGGCTAAAGGTGAAGTAGTGATATTTGATGGGTTTTTGAAAGTTTACGGCAAATCGAAGGATTTGGAATTACCAAAGGTCTCAAAAGGCGACCAGTTAGATTGCTTGGCTCTAACAGCTAAGCAAACTTTTGCAAAACCACCAGCACGCTACACTGAGGGGTCTTTAGTAAAAAAATTGGAAGAGTTAGGGATTGGGCGACCATCAACTTACGCTTCGATTATGACGGCAATTCAGGCCCGTGGTTATGTTGAAAAAGGCGAATCGGAAGGGGAAGAACGAGAAGTAGTAGAATTATCTTATAAAAAGGGTAGTGCTATTACAAAATCTCTGATCAAAGAAAAATTTGGCGCCAATAAAGGCAAGCTAATCCCAACACCGATTGGCGAGCTAGTATCTGGATTCTTATTAGATAACTTTAAGAACATTGTTGATTATAAATTTACCGCAAATATTGAAAAGGACTTAGACCTCGTGGCGGATGCAAAATTGGAGCGCGTAAAGATGCTCCGGGATTTCTATGGCCCGTTCCGTGATACAGTACTTATCGCAAATGGAGTAGAACGATATAATAATGCACGCTTACTCGGGCATCATCCAAAAAATGGTAAACCAATTTACGCGAAAGTTGGAAAAACTGGTGGATTTATCCAGTTAGGTGACAACGAAAAGGAGTCTAAAGAAAAGCCGGTGTTTGCGCCTTTACCGAAACGTAAATCCGTGAAAACTGTGACTCTAGAACAAGCTTTGAAACAATTGGAATTGCCATCGCTACCTAGAGTACTTGGCAAAGCGCCAGACGGAACAGAGCTAGTTGCCGCGGCAGGGCCGTTTGGGCCATATCTAAAAGGTGGTAAATACAATATACCAATGAAAGATTACGATCCATATACGGTGACGTTTGAAGAAGCATTGCCTTTGTATCAAAAAAAGGTGGATTCGATTATCGCAGATTGGGGTGATGTATTAATTATCAATGGTGCATATGGACCATATGTAAAGGGGCCAGGGCGACGCAATAATGCTAAAATTCCGAAAGATGTTGACCCAAAGAAAATTACCGAAGCGGAAGCACGTAAAATGTTAGAAGAAAAGCCAAAAACTGCTAGACGCGGAACAAGAGGAAAGCGAAAGAAGACAAAAACAAAAAAGAATAAAAAATAGATTCTTTGTTTGTCCATATAAATTGAATATCTACTAAAATTTATTGTGTATGAAGAACACAACGAATATTATATCCTACAGAACGATTAGGACGTCCATCATAATTATCTAAATGTATTAAACTATTCATGATTTCCATTCCACGCATGACATCATAGGTAGAATTAAAGGATGTAGTCCACCATTCGCCTACTGTTCCATAACCTGATTGTCCACTAGGATAATAATATCCGGAATAATTAGCTGAGAAGGCATTTCTGAAATTTTCACCATTTCCCGCGTAAGCAATTGTATAAGTATTATTGAGATCTCCGGCTCTTATGATGCTCCAATTTGATGGACAAATATCTTCAGATGGAATACCTGATCCAGTGCTGTAACAATATGACCCACCAGAAGTACTGCAAAAATTATAATATATACCAACTTTTCCAGTCCCAGCACCATATCGTGTCGGAGCTACGTCATCTTTATATCTTTTTTCGATATATGGTATTGTATTGGAAGATGCAAATGTGCTACTAACACCTGTAGCTGGATATTGGCCTGAGCCTCCTCCGTTTATTAGATAATTAAGCGATGTATCAGAAGCGTTTGTATTAGACGAAGAGAGAACAGCCTGAACGTTTGAATCTGTTAGATCCAAACTTAAATTATCTAACATCCAAGCATTACCATCGGCAAGCTTTCCTATGTTATATACCGTGCCATCACGGACGTCTATCACTTGGCTAATTTGACCTTCTGCTACATCAGCAATAATACTGGGAGTAGCATCTTGTATCTTATAATAACCATTAAGTTTAGTCTTACCCGCTGCAGCATATGCTTCATCAAAACTAAGTGGCACAGGATTAGTGATAGCATAGAAATTAATAGTATTGTTATAAGTACCAGCAGCTTGGTCTATAGAAGCTTTAGCACCTATTTT
>JAGCST010000015.1 GCA_017964025.1 Candidatus Saccharimonadota bacterium | reverse complement strand
TTGGGTATAAATTGGAAAAATTGGTTTGGGGGTTTTGCGCCTTATCTTGGACAAGAACAAGATCATAGTTCAGAAAGTGATTGGTCAGCATTAAATCAAATATATAATAAATTAGTTAATAATTATGATGGAGAAATTTCAAAATCAGATGTTATTGAGGGCGCAAAAAAAGGTTTAACGGATTCTTTGGGAGATGTTTATACTGTATATATGGATCCTGAAGAGGCTCAGGAATTTGAGGATGATTTACATGGTAATGTGGGTGCAGGTATTGGTGTAGAAATGGGTATGCGAGATGGATATGTGAGAGTATTACGTACTTTGCCAGATAATCCGGCAAGAAAAGCGGGAATTTTGGCTGGCGATATTCTTTATAAGGTTGATGATGAGGAAGTATATAGTTTATCAACTGAAGAGATTTCGAAGAGGGTACGTGGCGAAGAAGGTACCGAAGTGAAAGTGACAGTGGTGCGTAACGGTGAAGAAAAAACGTTTAAAATGAAGCGTGAGATTATTAATAATGTGTCGGCTTATGTAGAATATGATGATAATATAGCGATTGTAACAGTAACTCGGTTTGATAACGATACTGGTACGATGGTGCAAAAATTTGCAAAAGATTTTGAAAAGAAGGGCGTAAAAAAGGTAATCTTGGACTTAAGAGGAAATGGTGGTGGGTATGTAACAGCTGCACAAGATTTATTAAGTTTATGGATTGATAATGATGTGATTTTAATTCAGAAGTCAAAACACTCTGATGATAAAAAGACAAATTCAAGCACTGGTAAAGCTATCTTGAAAGATATGAAGACGATAGTGTTGGTAAATGGGTCAACTGCGTCAGCGTCGGAAATTGTAGCGGGGGCTTTGCAGGATTATGAAAAAGCGACAATAGTAGGTGAGAAAACTTATGGTAAGGGTGTAGTGCAAAATTTGTTTGACTTTTCGGATGGTTCTAAATTGAAAGTAACAACAGCATCTTGGTATACACCTAAAGAACGTTCAATTAATAAGACTGGTATTGAACCAGATGTAGAAGTAGAACGTTCATATGAGGATATTAATGCAATGCGTGATCCACAGTTGGATAAAGCGAAAAAACTATAATTATTTCGAAGATTTTATTATCATTTTTATTGTGGCATATGAAACATGGTAAAATAATAATATGAAAATTGTAATAGCTACAGCAGTATATTATCCAATGATTAATGGGGTGGCGGTGTTTTCTCATAATCTCGCGATGGGGTTAGTTAAGCGAGGCCATGAAGTGATAGTAATCTGCCCATCTCAAAAAGGACATTCGCATGAAGAAATAGTAGATGGTGTGCGAACTGTGTATTTAAAATCGGTAAATACAAAAGTTTACCCAGATCAAATTCATGCGGTACCTGAAAAAAAGAAAATTTTAGGCGTTAGTATGCCACATTTACTTTATAAAAATGGTTTTAGAGTGTCAGTATTTCCTTCAAATGAAATACGTATAATTTTAGATGAATTCCAACCGGATGTAGTACATGTGCAAGTATCAGATCCAATTGGCTTATCGGTGGTATCCTATGCTAGGAAACACAATATACCAGTAGTAACTACAGAACATAATCAGCCGGATGTATTGACCGATCCGTTGAAGATGCCGAAATTTATTAAAAAACCAGCGAATTATTTGTTGGCGTCATATTTTAGAAATCGTCAAAGTAAAAGTGATTTTGTGACTATGCCAACTGAACAATCTATTCGGTGGTTACTGGCTAGACATGAACTTAAAGTTCCGATTGCAGCAGTGAGTAATGGTGTTGATTTATCTCATTTTAAACCAGGGCGAGCAAAAAGCGAGATTTATAAAAAATATAAAATAGATCCTAAAAAATTAACGGTTCTGTATGTGGGAAGAGTTGATCCAGAGAAAAAAGTTGGTTTAGTAATAGAAGCATTTTCGAGATTAAAGATACCTAATATACAAATGGTAGTAGTAGGTGATGGCGTAGATAGATTGCGGCTTGAAAAGAAATATAAGGAACGTAATGATATATTATTCTTAGGCCGAGTTTTGGCACCTGATTTGTATGAATTATATAAAATTGGTGATGTATTTGCGACGGCATCAGAAATTGAAACACAAGGAATTGTTTTGATTGAGGCGGCGGCTTCGGGATTACCTTTGATTGCGGTGGATAAAGGTGCTGTGGCTGAAGTTTGTTTAGATGAAGAGAATGGATATTTATGTGAACCAGGTTCGGTTTCGGAAATTGCGGCGGCGATGAAAAAAATTCTAAGTGATAATAAATTACGGGAAAAGTTTAAAAAGAAGTCTCTAAAAATAGCAAAAGAACATGATTTTGAGACGACTTTGGACAAATTTATTAATATCTATAAAAGAGTTATGAAAACATGAAGAATCCCTTTATGTTTCAAAATACTGAGTTCGATTGCGCTGAAGCGACATTTATAAATGCTTTGAATTATTTATTCGAACGTGAGGAAATTCCAGTACAATTATTACAAGCAATAAATAAGTATACTCTAGATCAGAAGGATGATAAAAATGTGGTGGGTAGAGGAGGTACTTCGGCAGGTGCCGTAAAGAGAATTGTGGATGCTTTTTCTGATTATGAGAATGAATTAGGTTTGAAATGCAAAATATTACTAGGCGAAGATGCATCTTTAGAAGTAATGCGAGAATGTTTAAAAAAAGGTGGTGTAGTAGTAGCTAGGTGTTATCAAGAAGAAGAACACTATGTATTAATTACTAAAATTGATGAGAATTTTGTTTATTTGTTTGATCCGTATTATTTAGAGAAAGAACATTATGTTGAAGATAAACAGGTAGCGGTGGTGTTAGATGAAATGTTCGCATATAATCGTATCGTGACGATTCAGCGATTGATGGGTGGTAGTCATGCTGATTTTTCTTTGATGGAACCAGAGAAACGCGAAGTGATTTTAATTAGTCGTTCTTAGTGAATGGAAGTTAATCTGTTTTATGGTATAATATTTTTTATGGAAAGATATGAACCACTGAAAATAGAGCAAAAATGGCAAAAAAAATGGGAGGAAGAAGAGGCTTTTAAAGCAACTGAAGTTGCTGGGCAACCGAAGATGATGCTGGCAGAGATGTTCCCATATCCGTCAGGCGCTGGGCTTCATGTGGGACATGTGAGGAATTTTACTATCGTAGATGTTTTGACGCGTTTTTATAGACAACAAGGTGTAAACGTAATGCGTCCTTTTGGTTATGATACTTTTGGTTTACCGGCAGAAAATTATGCGATCAAGACTGGTACGGCACCACAAGAAGTGACGAAGACAAATATTGATAATTTCCGTAAGCAGGCTAAATCGCTTGGCTATGCAATTGACTGGTCGCGTGAAATAAATACTTCTGATCCAGAATATTATAAATGGACACAGTGGTGTTTTTTGCAGCTCTTTAAGAAAGGTTTAGCTTATCAGAAAGAATCATATCAGTGGTGGTGTCCAGTAGATCAGACTGTACTTGCGAATGAACAAGTTGAGAATGGTTGTTGTTGGCGCTGTGGTCATGAAGTTGAAAAAAAGAAGATGAAACAGTGGTTTTTCAAGATTACAGAGTATGCTGATGAATTACTTGATGAAATTGATAATCTCGAGTGGCCTGAAAAAATTAAAACCATGCAAAAAAATTGGATTGGGCGAAGTGTGGGAGCAGAGATTGATTTTAAGATTCATAATAGTAGGTCTATAAGGGTATTTACGACGCGCCCAGATACGATTTTGGGTGCGACATTTTTGGTAGTGGCGCCAGAATATACTGACTTAGAATATATTATTTCAGATGGTGCAAAAGAGGCTGTGCTAGCTTATAAGGCAGAAGCTTTGAAAAAATCTGAAATTGAAAGGCAAGAAAATAAAGAAAAAACAGGTGTATTTACTGGTAGTTATGCTGTTAATCCAGCAACTAAAGAGAAAATTCCGATTTATGTAGCAGACTATGTTTTAGCGGGGTATGGTACGGGTGCAATTATGGCGGTACCAGCTTATGATGAAAGAGATAGAGAATTTGCAGAGAAATTCAATTTGCCGATTATAGAAGCTGGACTCATAGATAGAGATTTATATGGTGCACCAAAAGTTACTTATAGAATGCGAGATTGGTTAATTTCTCGTCAACGATATTGGGGTTGTCCGATTCCGATTGCTTATGATAAAGAAGGAAACCCTCATGCTATTCCAGAAGATCAATTGCCGGTGGTTTTGCCTGAAATTAAAGATTATAAACCTGATAAGTCTGGGCGTTCAGCATTAGCAAAAGCTAAGGATTGGTTAAAAGTACAGATTTCGGTAAAAGATTCTAAGACTGGTAAGACCCACATGGAAGAAATGACGCGTGAGACTGATACTTTGGATGGGTATGCTTGTTCATCATGGTATTTGTGGCGTTATGCTTCACCACGAGATACTAAAAATGCTTGGGATAAAGAAGCTATTAATTATTGGGAACCGTTAGATTATTATTGTGGCGGTGATCATGCAGTGGCGCACTTACTATATATAAGATTTTGGTGTAAGTTCTTTGCAGATGAAGGATATTTACCGTTTAGGGAACCAATTAAGAGACTACTTTACAACGGTTATATTAATGCTCCAGATGGTAAGAAGATGTCAAAGTCTAAGGGTAATGTGATAGATCCTTTGGATGTGATTAATGATGGATACGGAGCAGATACATTGCGCACTTATGAAATGTTTATTGGACCATACGATATGGATGCAGCGTGGGATACGAGGTCAGTTGGGGGTGTGTATAGATTTCTTAATCGGTGTTATAATTTGGAACCTAAAAAAGATAGCTCTGATGACGCAATAGTAATGCGTCATAAGACTATTAAAAAAGTTACAGAAGATATTCATCGTTATAATTTTAATACTGCGGTAGCAGCATTGATGGAATATGTGAACGAGCTATATAAGGTGGGTGCCTTGAAAGAAGATTTAGTAGCGCTTAGTAAACTTTTGAAACCGTTTGCGCCACATCTCGCTTCGGAAATGTTGGAAAAGTTGAATTCTGATGATGAATGGCCGAAGTGGGATGAAAAATATTTGGTTGCTGATGTGGTTGAGTTAGTAGTACAAGTGAATGGAAAATTGAGAGCGAAAATAGAAGTGAATGCAGATGATTTGGAGGATGAAGAGAAGATTTTGGAGATGGTTAAGTCTGATGATAAAGTGAAGAAATACACTGAAAAAGGTATAAAAAAGACTATATTTATCAAAAAGAATCACTTAGTTAATATAGTTGTATAACTATATTGATATATACGGTGCCTTTTATGATAAAATATAAAATATGATAAAAGTATATACGACGCCAACTTGTGTGTATTGTCATGCGTTAATGGATTGGCTAGATTCAAAGGGGATTGATTACGTGGAAAAAGATGCTACGAAAGAAGCAGATATTACTACTGTGCCAGTGACGGAAATTGATGGCGAGAGAATTGTGGGTTTTGATCGTCCAGGTATTAAGCGGGCATTGAAAAAATCCGGATTATGGAATTAATAGTAGTATTGCATAATATTCGCTCAACTTATAATGTGGGGGCGATTCTTCGGACGGCGGAGGGTTTTGGAGTTTTGAGAGTAATTTTGTCTGGATATACGCCGAGAGTACATGATAAAACTCTTTTACCACATTTAAGGGATAAATTGGATCGCGAAATTCATAAAACGGCGCTTGGTGCAGAAGATATGTTAGATATTTATTCATCTGGTGATATAATTTTGGAGTTGAAAAAATTGAAAAAACAGGGTTGGCAGATTGTAGGCCTAGAAAATAATATCGAAAATGTGCCGATTTTTAAATTAAATGATACAAAATTAAAATCGAATTTATCGGATAAAGTAGTGCTTGTATTAGGAGAAGAGGTGAATGGTATTAATAATTCACTCTATGATATAATTGATCTGTTTATAGAAATTCCAATGAGAGGCCAAAAAGAATCATTCAATGTATCTGTGGCAGCCGGTATTGCTATGTATGGTTTAAATAATAATTAATTAGTATCATTTTCATTTCTTTAAACATTATAATAAGAAATCGAATGGCTGTTATGAGTGTTATGAGAACAATGACAAATATTATGTATATTATTATGTTTCCTAATAGAATAAAAATGTCGGACGGGAGTGGATTGCCAGATTCTAGCATAATATAGTTATAAGAGAAAAATCCAATAAGTATTACAGTCAAAAGGAATACTAATCGTACTAAAAGAGTAGTGATGTAGCGTCTATCTTTAATAATAGATTTATGGTCGATGGTTGGTTTGGTGTGAATATTATTAAAATATTTTTTTGCAGCGTTGAATAACCTAATAGACTGAATAAAAAAATGTATTTCAAATGAAGCTACGAAGACACTAACCGTAATAATTGAGACAATTGTTAGTACGTCTGTTCCTATATTAGGAAATAATGGTTTGATTAAGAAAAAATTAATGATAGAAAGCAGTATAAAAATGCCAAAAATAGAGTAAATTGCTATTTTAGAAAGAGTTTTTTTATCTTTGGCAGATTGTTGTGATTGGATATTTGCTAAATTAGAATTAATATTCGGTGTGTTTTTCATATATGTTTTAATTGTAGCATGTTTTGGAATACCATTATGGCTAAAAATTGGAATAATGGACTTATGCTTGACTTTTTTAAATATATGTGATATAATAAGGGGTATAAGTTAGTGGACTGTTAAGAGACATTCGGGGGGTATCAAAATGAGAAATAAGTTCACCAATTTCGTAATTTTATTGATGACGGTTGTTCTGATGGTAGGATCGGTGCCGGTTCAGTGCTCAGCCTTGTCAAAAAAAGTGACAAAAGCACCGTACACTGATGTAACGGTAAAAAAGGTTGGAGCTGATACCTATGAGGCAGTGCAATACTTAAAGCAGCACGGAGCTTTTAAAGGCGTCATTACGGGAAAAAAATTCTATCCTAATAAAGTGATAACGAGGCAAGAGTTTATTATTATCCTCGGTAACATTTATGGTGATGATAAAATTCCTGTAACTGCAGAAGACATCAGGTATAAAAATACTTCCACAAACGTAGAGGGACACAGGTTAATTCAGTTGACTAGCAATCTTGGTCAGCCAATGGCTTGGCCGGTGTCGAGAACTACCCCTAGGTTTACTAGGGCTCTAGCAGCTAAAATGATCTATAATTTTACACAGTTAGATCCTGCCTTTGCACCGCATCATTAATATTTTTTAAAGCTGAGTTATAAACTCAGCTTTTTATTTGATTGTGTTTTTTTACAGTATGTGGTATAATTGATAAAATTATCTATTAAACTAAAGGAGTAAAATGCCTGAACCTAAGAAACAAAGTAGTCCACGTAAGACTGGGCTTCGTAGGAGTCATCTCAGGCTGGAACTTGCAAAGCGAGTGAATAAGCTTTCGCCGGTTAAAGCTTTTGAGACAAAAAAGAAGACCCCAAATTTAAAAGTTAAAACTAATAAATAAAAGAGAATTTTAAAATGGCAAGTAATCGACATTTAGGTAGAGTAATCGTTTTGCAGAGTTTATATGAATATGAACTCAGAACTTTGGCAAATGACCCAGAAGTCGATTTGGACATTATTGTCGCAAAAAACATTGAACCGTACGAAAAAGCATTGGGTGATACTGAATTTGTGTATAATTTAGCGCATAACGTAACAGAGAATTTTGAGACACTAGATAAAGCATTGCAACCGATGGCGCCAGAGTGGCCAATTGAATCGATTGCGGCGATTGATAGAAATGTCCTGAGGATGGGCCTTTATGAACTTTCGGAATGTAGGGATAAGATTCCACCGAAAGTCGCCATTAATGAAGCTGTAGAATTAGCAAAAGCATTTGGTTCGGAAAATTCGTCGAAATTTATCAATGGAGTGCTCGGTACAGCTTACAAAAAATTAGGAATTACTGAAGAGAAAAGTCATGGATCAAAAGATAAAACCAATAGATCTGACAAGACGGCCAATAAGGCCACTAGCAGAGCCCACGGCAAGAAGAACCCTAAAGGTTCCGGAAGCATTTCCGACGGAAAGAGTTAAAGAATCTGCTATTGATAAGATCAAGTCGACCGTTTTTCGAAAAAAAGCGGTAATTCAGTCGATTGTAAGAGAACCGACTTCTGGTGGGATTATTTTTAGATTTACGAAGGATAAAAAAGACATTGAAATTCTTTTGATTCAGGATTCGAAGGAACGTTGGACGATACCGAAAGGACATATTGAGCCTGGTGAAACTGCTAAAATGACGGCTAGGCGTGAAATCGAGGAAGAGACAGGTTTAAAAAATGTTTCTGTTTTGGCGTGGTTAGGTAAAATTCATTTCAAATATCGTCGAATGGATAAGCTAGTATTAATGACTACACAAATTTATTTAGTGCAGGCGCTTGATAGTCATGAGACCCCGATTCCGGAAAAATGGATGAAAGGTATTCAATGGTTTTCATTTGCCGATGCACTTGATGTAATTGAATATGAAGATATTGAAAAATTAATGTTGATCGCAAAAAAGAAAGTTCGTTCAGGTGATTATAAATAAAAAATAAAAAGGAGGTAAAATGGATTTGACGCCATATAAGGAATTTGCAAGAGAAAAATTAGGTTTTGAATTTAATGATATTAATTTATTAGTGACGGCTTTGACACATCGTAGCTATGTAAATGAGCATAAAAATGCACATGAACATAACGAAAGGTTAGAGTTTTTAGGAGATGCAGTATTGGAATTAGTTTCTTCAGATTTTTTGTATAAAAATTACAACGAACCTGAGGGAATTATGACGGCAGTGAGAGCAGCATTGGTAAGAACTGAATCAATTGGGGCGGCTGGTCATGAACTTGGATATGCGTCACTAGTGAGAATGTCTAAAGGTGAAAAGATGGGTTCGGAGCGAGCGCATGATGTAATTTTGGCAGACTGTTTTGAGGCTGTGATTGGGGCGATTTATTTAGATCAAGGGTATGAAGAGGCCAGAAAGTTTATTGAAAAGCATATTTTAGTAAAAATTGATATGGTATTAGAAGAAGGTTTGTGGCGTGATCCGAAATCTTATATGCAAGAGTTAGCACAGAAGGTTGATAGCGAAACACCGGTTTATAAGACTCTAAAGGAAGAAGGTCCAGATCACGATAAGACGTTTACAGTAGGGGTTTATGTTGGTAAGTCTTTGAAGGGTACTGGAATGGGACATTCTAAACAAGAGGCTCAGACTGCAGCGGCGCGTGAGGGGGTGAAAAAATATCGTGCGATGATTAAAGATAGTAAGTAACCAATCTTAATCTTGACTATTTTATATTTTTGTGCTATAATATGTAGTATAGTACATTAATATTTTTTCGGTTCCATATTTTGAAGGGGGGATATGCATGAGAAACAAAGAATATGGTTTTGAAGAAGCTGACGATGAAAGGACCTGGTCGGATGAGTTGATTCCTGATTGCGAAAGAGAAGACCTGCAAGATGAATCTAATATCGATTTGCCGGTTCTGGAATATGTTGCGGAGTTTCTAGCGATGATCGACGCTTGCGGACAAGTATCGTATTATTTCAATATGAGAAAGTTCGTAGCCGCGAATGTGACTAAAGCCAAAAATGTGGCCGCTGCTTATCAGCATGATTTACGTTATTATAGAGAGCAGTTGGGCGATTGGAAAGCTAAAGCTGAGAGATCGTACGGAATTCTGGGCTTGAAAGCCGAAAAACTAGGTTACAAAATGCCGGAAAAAAGGGATATTCTGAATGCCCTAGCTTTACATAAAGACAGGAGAGAGTGTTACAAATATTATCTGAATAATTATTTGGAGAAAAATAAAACATTCTCGCCCGAGGAGCTGGAGCAGAAATATGCTCTGCGTTTGAAAAAACGTATGAAGGCTAAAAAGTAACTCTAATCCCCCTGAGTTTTAGGCTCAGGGGTTGATTTTTTTATAAAACTAGGTTAAAATATTGAAGATAAATAAATTAAGGAGAAGAAATGCTAGCGATTCGCATGCAACGTAATGGCCGGTCACATTATCCAACGTACCGGATAGTCGTCCAAGAATCACAGCGTCATCCGCTTTCGGGACGCATAGTGGCTGAGGTCGGCAATTATAATCCCGCAACTAAAGCTTTGACTTTGGACAAAGAAGCGGTTAAAAAATATTTAGATAATGGTGTACAACCATCTAGTCGTGTTGCGTTTATTTTGAAGAAAAATGGCGTGAAATTACCAAAATGGTATAAGGAAGCTCCAAAGAAAACTAAGGCAGCAAAACACGCTGATAAATTACGCAAGAATCAGCCAAAAGAAGAAGCTCCTGAGGTTACGGAAGTTCCTGAAGCACCGGCTGAAGAGACAGCGACAACTGAAACACAAGAATAATAAAATAGTCCCCGCGGGGACTATTTTTGTGCTATAATTTTAGTATAACAATAATAAATGGAGAAAAATATGGCTACTATTGACCAGCAATTTGTAGAATACATCGTAAAAACCTTAGTCAATAATCCTGAAAAGGTAGCAGTTGAACGAAAAATAGATGAAAAAGGCGTGCTTTTATCGCTAACTGTCGATCCGGCAGATGTAGGTCGGGTGATTGGTAAACGTGGCGTTACGGCTCAAGCAATTCGTGTATTGTTGAGGGCTTTGGGTACGAAGCAAGATGCAAGATATAATTTGAAGATTGTTAATACTGATGAAGAGGGTAATGAGGTTAAGAGCGAAAAGCCTGTAGAGGTAAAAAAGGAAGACGAAGAAGTTGAGGATGTAGAGGAAGTTGAAGATGAAAATGATGAAGAGGAAGAAGAGCAGACTTCAGAGTTAGCTGAAAAAACTAGGGCAGAATTGGCTGATCTTGATGATTTAGATATTTAAATAATAGCGGAATAAGGGCTGGCACCAGAGGGGAGCCGGCTTTTTATATTGACAAAATTAATATTGTGTGCTATAATATATATTATATAAATAAGCTTAAGCTTGTAGAACCTTAAAATTTAGGGGGTATAGACTAATGACCAGAAAGACATATGCATCCATTTACGTAGCACTCTTAGTTATTTTCTCTATATTGTTTTTTGTAACTGGTACACCGAGTGGTGCGCCGTGTTTAGATACAATTGGGGATTTGATCAATGCAGTGAAGAGTAATCCTGTTGATTCTGTTGTGTACTATTTAATATCGGTGCTTTATGCACTAATAGCAACCTTTATAATTAATATTTCTGAGATTATCGTTTTGGGAGGATTTGATTTCTTCTTGGACTGCGTGATAGATGCAGTACAAAATGTTTTTTGTTTCTTTAAGAGAATAACCAATTAGTTTATAAGTAATTAGAGGAAACCAATGGTTTCCTCATTTTTTTGTGGAAAAGTTTTAAAATGCTATTGACTTTTTTGTTTTTATGGTTATAATGGGTGTAAGCTAACTAACTGCGAGTTCGCTTACAAATATTACACAAAGTTGAGAGTTTTATATATGTCTAGAAAATTCCGTTCCGTTGCGGAATTTTTTGGTTTTGGTATTGTAATTATCAAAGATCTGTGCTATGATTCTTAGTAAGAAGTAGTGTGCTCAATTTTTGTGTAACCTTAGAAGTGGCGGGGCTAGGGAAAAAATACGGGCAGTAATCTTCGGCGCTGAGACAATTAAATACGGTAAGGGGATTTCTTTGCGTTCATTAATTGTCAAAAAAGATTAATAACACTAATAATAAAAGAGGTAGAATGGCTACAAAACCAAAAAAAGGTGAAAGAGTATTTTTCACCGAAGGTGACCAAGCCTTGCCTATCCCGGATCTTACAGCACACCAAAAAGATTCGTGGGCAGACTTTGTCGAAAACGGCCTAAGAGAGGTTTTTGCTGAGCTTAATCCAATTGACGATTATACTGGGCAGAAGTTATCTTTGAGGTTTAAAGATTATTATTTTAAAGATCCAAAGGAGACTGAACAGGAAGCTAAGTATAATTTGGCAACTTATGAGGCTCCTCTTCACGTTCTCGTGGAGCTAGAAAATAAAACTACGGGTGAGAAAAAAGAACAGGATATTTACTTTGGTGATTATCCTTGGATGACTGAACGTGCAACTTTTATTATTAATGGTACTGAGCGCGTAATTGTATCTCAGCTAATTCGCTCAGCTGGGGTATTTTTCAACTCAACCACGATTGGCTTACGCAATTATTATGGTGCGAAAGTGATCCCTGGTCGTGGTGCATGGTTGGAGTTTGAGACAGCAACGAATGGCTCGATTTATGTAAAAATTGATCGTCGTCGTAAGATTCCGGTTACGACTTTTCTAAGAGCTTTAGGCATGTCACAATCGGAAATTAAGAAGAACTTCGCTAAAGTTGATACAGGTGAACGTAAATATATTGAAGCAACTTTGGAAAAAGATGTAACTTCTACACAAGGTGAAGCTTTGCTTGAGGTCTATCGACGACTTCGCCCTGGAGATCTTGCTACTGTAGAAAACGCTAAATCAATGATTGAGCGAACCTTCTTCGACCCTAAACGTTATGATTATTCTAACGTTGGTCGTTTTAAAATTAATCGTAGACTTGGTTTTGATACGCCAAATGAACCGGAATTCAGAACTTTGCAGATGAAAGACGTAGTGGCTATCATTACAGAGATTATTCGTTTAAATAATACTCAAGAACCAGCTGATGACATTGATTCGTTGAGTAATCGTCGAGTCAAATTGGTTGGCGAATTAGTGCAACGCCAATTCCGTTTAGGTATGCTTCGTTTACAGCGTAATATTCTTGACAGAATGTCAATGGCTAATTTGGAGGAAGTAACTCCTTCACAATTATTGAATTCGCGTCCAGTAGTGGCTGCAGTGAAAGAATTCTTTGCTACCTCACAGCTTTCACAGTTGATGGATGAAGTTAATCCATTTTCGGAGCTTGCTCATAAGCGACGTCTAAGTTCGATGGGCCCTGGTGGTCTTACGCGTGAACGTGCTGGATTTGATGTGCGGGATGCGCACCCGACACATTATGGTCGTATTTGTACGGTTGAAACTCCAGAAGGTGGTAACGTCGGTTTGGTGCTAAACTTTGCTACTTATGCCAAGATTAACAAATATGGTTTTATTGAAGCTCCATATCGTGTAGTTAAGAATGGTAAAGTAACTGACGAAGTAGTTTATATGGATGCGGACACTGAGAATGATTTGATTATCGCAGATGCTTCGGTTAAACTAGATAAGAATGGTAAGTTTGTAGAAGATTGGGTTTCAGCACGTGTGCATGGTACGCCGGCTCAGGTAAAGGCTAGTAAAGTTACTCATATTGATGCGGCTCACAAGGAAATTTTAGGTGCTTCGGCTTCATTAATTCCATTTGTAGAGAAAAACCGTGTTGACCGTTCCTTAATGGCCTGCGCTATGCAGAAACAGGCGGTGCCTCTTTTGAA
>JAGCST010000014.1 GCA_017964025.1 Candidatus Saccharimonadota bacterium | reverse complement strand
TATTTAATACTATTTTGGATGACATGATCGAAAAGACAGGTAACAGTAAGAGGACCAACACCGCCGGTAATAGGAGTGATGGCAGAAAGATCAGAGCGAGTTCTAACTTTTTCAGAAACATCTCCTTTTAGAACTCCGTCTTCGCTAGCGGTGCCAGCATCAATAAGAATAGCGCCGGGCTTGATCATAGAATCAACAATTAATCCCGGAACGCCCGTGGCTGTGATGATTATATTATATTGCTTAAGGTTTGTCAAGTCATCACCACGCTGGAAGATGGAAACGTCGTAGCCGGAGTTAGTAAACATCTTAAGAAGTGGAGCGCCGACAAGTTTGCCACGACCGACAATGGCAATTTTTTGATTAGCTAATTTTATATCGTAACCAGCGAGAAGCCAATTGATAGCAGTAGCAGTGGCAGAGTCGAATTCGCCATTTTCACCTAGACCATCAACATCTTTTGAGGGTGCAATGAGATTACAGAGTTCATTGGTTTTAGTTTTATCAATGAGAGGAAGCTGGATGATAATGCCATTGATTTTAGGGTTATTATTGGCCGATTGAATTTTATCAATAATTTCTGTAGTATTATTAGCACGAAAATCTTCAACTATCACGCCAATATCTTCACCATATTTGATTTTGAGCTGAACGTATTTGATAATAACTGGATTATCGCTATCGCGGATAATAAGTAGTTGAGGTTTTTGACTCATGCTTTTAACTTGATGAGTTTGACGTTCTTTAATAAACCCTGCTAATTCTCTGCCATCTAAGATTTTCATTGTAATTCTACTGGCTCCTGTTTTAGCCAATAACCAAATTTATCGTAAACGTGGCCGACAATTTCTTCGCGAGCTTTGGCGAGGTCATTGTAAGATTTAGCGGATTCATTAATAAGGACAAGTGCAGCTTTATCGCTGACGCGGATACCGTTTAATAATTTACCTTTAAAACCGGCTTTTTCAATGAGCCAACCAGCGTTGATTTTGTTACCGTCTTTGCCGCGGAAAACTGGGTAACCTTTTTCTTCGGCTTTTTCAGCTTCTTCATCTGAGAGATAAATATTGTGGAAAAAAGAGCCAGAGCTAGCTTTTTCTAGAGGATCGGGGATTTTTTCAGCGCGAATAGTGGAAACGATATTACGTATTGAGGCTGGACTAAAATCTTTGATATTGTGATCGGCGATGTATTTCTCGACAGAATTATAAAATGGGCGAGACATTTCGCCAGGTTTCATTTTAAGAGTAATAGAAATAACGAAATAGCGACCACGTTCGGTGGTATTGAGAATACTTTCGCGATAATCAAATTTGAGATCTTGGTTGGATAGAGTTTTGTAGGTTCGACTGGCGACATCGTAAACTTCAATAGATTCGAGAGTATCAGAAACTTGTTGGCCATATGCGCCAATATTTTGAACGGGAGCAGCTCCGGCAAGGCCAGGTATTTTACTGAGAGCTTCGATGCCGGTAAGGCCTTTTTCACAGGCATGTGCAACGACGTTGTCCCAATATTCACCGCCCATGACTTTGAGGCGAGCACCATCGGCAGTAAAATCGTCGGTGATACCACGCATGCGGTTGATAATAATAACACCATTAAAACCTTCGTCATGACCTAAAGTGTTGGCACCGTACCCGAGTGGAAAAGTAGGAAGATGATACTGTTCGGCGAAACCATAGGCGTCGGCAACTTCACCTGGGGTTTCGACCTCTAAGACATAACGGGCTGGTCCGCCTAAGCGCATGGTAGTTAAACTTGAAATCAAAATATTTTCATTAATTCTCATGCAATTATTATAACACTTAATGTGGGGGGTTGTAAAAGTGTTTTATTCGTGATAAATAGAGGCGCAGAAGATGATACAATAAATAAAATCAATCCCCTCTATCTTCTATTTGAGAAATATTATATAATTATTAAAAGAAAGGTAATACTATTATGGGAAAAAAGGATGCGGTGGAAAAGAAAAACGCTAAGGCTGAGGCGTCGGACGGAAAATCTGAGGCATTGAAATTAGCGATTGCACAAATTACAAAACAATTTGGCGATGGTTCAATCATGAAATTAGGCGAAACGCCGAAAATGGATGTAGAACTTTTGCCATCTGGATCGCTTTCGCTTGATTTGGCGTTGGGTGGTGGTTGGCCGAAGGGGCGAATTATTGAAATTTATGGACCGGAGTCTTCGGGCAAGACGACTTTGGCTTTGCATGCGATTGCGGAAATTCAAAAACAAGGTGGTCAAGCGGCGTTTATTGATGCAGAACATGCTTTAGATCCGGCTTATGCTAAGAGAATTGGTGTTGATACGGTAAATCTTTTGATTTCACAGCCAGATAATGGTGAGCAAGCACTAGAGATCTGTGAGACCTTAGTGCGTTCTAATGCAGTAGATTTGATTGTAGTTGACTCAGTAGCGGCATTAGTGCCACAAGCTGAAATCGATGGCGATATGGGCGATGCACAGATGGGCTTGCAGGCAAGATTGATGTCTCAAGCAATGCGAAAGTTGACTGGTATTATTAGTAAATCTCGTGCGACAGTGATATTTATTAATCAAATCCGAATGAAAATTGGCGTAATGTTTGGTAATCCTGAAACAACAACTGGTGGTAATGCTCTGAAGTTTTATGCTTCGGTGCGAGTGGATATCAGACGGATTGGACAAATTAAAGAAGGTGATAATATTTCAGGTAATCGAACCAAGATTAAGGTGGTAAAGAATAAAATTGCAGCGCCATTTAGAACGGCAGAATTTGACATTATGTATAATGAAGGTATTTCTAAATATGGTGACGTGTTGGATTTGGGTGTAAATTATGGTGTACTTGAAAAATCAGGAGCGTTTATTAAATATAATGGTGAAACTCTGGGGCAAGGACGTGAAGCAGTGAAAAAACTATTCCGTGAAAAACCAGAACTCATGGCTGAAATTGAAGCTAAGGTGCGCGAAAAGGCTGAAGTAGATGCATAAAGACGAACTTTGGCAAGTTTATAATCCAAATGGAGAGCCAATTATAGATGAAGGGTGGGAAGCTTCTCTAGATAATCCAGAAGTGTCAGGAGCGAAAGCGATTGTGGGGGTGGCGGTGGTGTTTTTGTATAGGCATGGTAAGCCTGGTTTGGAATTTTTGTGGCAAAAGCGAGCTGATGGGATAGATAGATATCCTGGATATTATGATATTTCGGCGGGTGGGCACATTAATTTAGGTGAAACGATAGTTGAAGCAGCGATACGTGAAACGGCTGAGGAAATTGGAGCTAAGATTTCGGCAGATGATTTGCAGTTTGCTTTTACGAAGTCATTTAATAAAAATAGATTTGCGTGGGTTTTTATGGTGGATTGGACTGGAAAACCTGAAGATTTTTCTTTTGATGATCAGGAAGTATCGGAAGTAAAGTGGGTGCCTTTTGCCGAAATGGAAGAATTTCGTAAAAATTTTGCAAAACCGCCGTTAGTACGAGATGATTTAGTGTTTGCGAATTTAGAAGATTGGCTGAAGATGCATGGAGAATTGTAAGCTAGTTATTACGGATTTAAAGCAAGGTGTGAAAAATCCGAATCGGGTTAATGTTTTTGTAGATTCTAAATATGCGTTTTCTTTGGATGTAGCGCAGGTAGTAGATTTGGGTGTAAAAATTGGACGAGAGCTTTCGGTAGAGGAATTTGAAGAATTTAAAAAAGCTTCGGAATTTGGAAAATTATATCAAAGAACGCTTGAGTGGGTATTAATACGACCTAGATCAGTAAGGGAAACTCGGGATTATTTGATAAAAAAGCTCAAAACACCTTCTTCGGACTCGCTCCTTCGCGCCCGTCGTCACGGGGCTCAGTCGCTTACACCGCTCCCCGTTGGTCGCGGACAGTCCTCAGAAGATGTTTTTGAGCTTTCTGAAAAAATAATCCAAAGATTACTTGATAAAAAATACTTAAATGACTATAAATTTGCTGAGTGGTACGTGGAAAACCGATTCGTGAAAAAAGGGATTTCTAAAAAGCGTCTCAAGATGGAGCTCATTAAAAAAGGTATAGTAAAGGATATAATTGACGAGGTGTTAGATGGACGAAATGATGAAGAAGAAATTCGTAAAATGATTAATAAAAAACGTGAAAAGTATGACGACGAAAAATTAATGGCGTATTTGGTGCGACAGGGTTTTTCGTATGATTTAGTACGACGAATGGTGCTTGACGAATAAATTAGTCTTCTTTCTCGTCGGTTTTGGCAGGAGCGAAACCTTGTTCGCGAAATGGATTGACAAAATTTGGTACAAAATCTTCTTTTTCAGCACGGGCTTTTAGGACTTTTTCTTCGTCTTTGACAATAACTTCGTAATCGTTGACTTCAACAATTTCTTTTCTGGAAATAGTTAACTCTGGGTCGACAATGGCTTTAACAATAGGGCGTTTGACGATAATTTGTTGAACAATAAAGTCTTCGGAGGTAACAGAAAAATCGGTGATGTGGCCGAGTTTGGTACCCTTTTTGGTTTTGACTTTGAGTCCAAGAAGGTCAAAATTTAGTTCAAGGACATTAGCGATTTTAATGACGTCATCATCTGCAATGAGTTCATCGATATTATCAATGACCATACCGAAATTAGAATATTCACGAATAGAACGAACATCGAGGAGATTAGCATCGCCACGATTTACTAGAGGGCCTTCAAGACGAAAAGCGATGATTTTAAGTTCGTTAGGATCGACCACGGCGCTTGCTACATTGGCGATGGGTCCGCCAGCTTGGACACTGAGAACTGGTGTACCTAAAAGACGGGAGTTTATAACTAACATAATTTTATTATAGCATTTTTGAGATTTATGGAAAATATGAAAGATTAGTTTGTTGTAGTATAATGAAATTATGAAGAATAGCAGAAGGTTTTTGGTGAGAAAAAGTCTAATGATTTTTGGACTTTTTTTGCTTGTATTGGTGGGAGTAACTGTATTTAGTTATAATAATACCTTCGCCACTGACGGCACTATAGAAACCACTTTCTGGGGTAACATCCAAGACGACGGCAATGGCTGTGGTGTATATATGATACTAAACCTCATATTAGACATTCTTACATATGGTGTAGGTATAGCAGCTATTATTGGTATTAGCATTTCTGGTATTACTTATCTCACTGCTAAAGGTAATGAACAACAAACTATTAAAGCTAAAAGAAGAATCTATGAAATAGTCATAGGTCTAGTAGCCTATGCAGCCTTATATGCAGCTCTAAACTTCTTAATGCCTGGTGGTAAACTAGACCTTGGTAGTCCTTGTAGTAAGGCTTCTAGTACTAGTACTGCTAGTTCAAGCTCTGGTGGGTCTAGTGGTGGCTCTAGTTCTTCTGGTGGGTCTAGTGGTGGCTCTAGCTCAAGTGGTGGCTCTAGTTCTTCTGGAGGGTCTAGTGGAAGTAGCAGCTCTACTAGTTCTTCGTATAAGAATTCAAAAGCGTATAAGACTTGTATGAAAAAGGCTATCTTTAAGGACAAATCGACAAGAGATGAGGTTTGTAGCAATAAGAAGGGTTCGGATAGAATAGCTAAAACAGCAGAATTGTTGGCGGCATCGTCAAAAAAAGCGTCTGTTCAATGTTATCCTTTAACTCAAAGATTTAGTAAGTGGAGTCAATTTAAAAAATGTGCCCCAACGAAGAATTACCAGTATGCTTATGATAAGGTTAGACCGGGGCATTGGAAAAAATATACTAAGTATGTAAAAAATGTGGTAATGACTGGTGCTTCTTGTGATTATTTTGTAGGTACCGTAATCAATGCATCGGGATATGATAAGGTGTCACTAAGTCATGATGGAATGAAAAGTAGGTTTTTGTCTTCAAAAAAATGGAAAAAAGTTAAAAAAGCAAGCAAAGGTGATATTTGTCAAAAATATTTTGGTGGGGGCGGGGCACACATTAAGATTTATTTAGGTGGCGGTAAGATAGTAGAAGCTAGTAGTGGACTTAGGTCTGGAGATAAAAGATGGGGTGGCGTGGCTAACGGTAATTGTCACGGGTATACTATTTATCATGCTACAGAATAGCTTTACAAATATGCATGCTGTGATATAATTTTGTGTATGAAAAAAGTGCAAAATTATCAGCAAGTGATTGGTGAAACTGTGGAGCATATGAGGCTTGAGAAGGGGTGGACACAGGAAGAATTAGCGAAGGAAGTTGGTACTAGCCAGTCTGCGATTCATCGTATTGAAAAAGGTGGGCAAAATGTTTCACTAGAAATGATAAAAAAATTATCAGAGGTGTTTGGTACGCAGATTCTCTCTATAAATGATTCTGCAAGCCAGAGTTTTAGAATTCGCGGCGGAAAAGAGCTCAGCGGTGAGATTACTATCAATACTTCTAAAAATGCGGCAGTTGGGCTTCTTTGTGCATCTTTATTAAATACTGGAAAAACGGTTTTGCATCGGGTGGCAAGAATTGAAGAAGTGTTTCGAATCATTGAAGTTTTAGAATCTATTGGGATAAAATGTCATTGGACTAATCGTCATAGAGACCTTGAAATTATATCACCACGCGAATTGAAATTGGAGGAAATGGATATCGAGGCGGCGAGACGAACGCGTTCGATTATTATGTTTCTTGGACCACTTTTGCATCGTTATAAAAAATTTACTTTGCCATATGCCGGTGGTTGCTCATTAGGTACACGAACGGTAGAACCACACTTGAAAGCTTTGGAGCCGTTTGGCCTTAGAGTTGACGCTACAAGTAATAGTGGTTTTTATGAAATTGAAGTAGATCAGAAGGAAATGAGAAATCATGATGATCGTTATATTGTATTGACTGAACGTGGTGATACGGTGACAGAAAATGTTTTGATGGCGGCAGCGATGAATCCTGGAAAGACTGTTGTAGTAGGCGCATCATCAAATTATATGGTGCAAGATATGTGTTTCTTTTTGGAAAAGTTGGGTGTGAAAATTGAAGGAATTGGCACAACTAGATTAACAATTTATGGTCGATCGAAATTTGATATGGATGTTGATTATAGTATTTCGGCGGATCCGATTGAAGCAATGTCGTTTATCGCAGTTGGGCTAGTGACTAATTCGGAAATTACGAATATGCGAGCACCGATTGAATTTTTGGAAATTGAACTTGAAATTTTAAAAAGTATGAATGCAAAAATTGATAAATCGGAAGAATATTTATCAATAAATGGGCGAACTAGATTGGTGGATTTAACGGTGAGAAAATCAAAGTTGGTGGCGCCAGTAGACAAAATTCATCCGATGCCGTTTCCGGGCCTCAATATTGATAACTTGCCATTTTTCTCAGTTATTGCAGCAGTGGCAGAAGGAAGAACATTGATACATGATTGGGTATTTGAAAATCGAGCAGTGTATATTACGGAGCTTTCGAATTTAAATGTTAAAGTGGAACTTTTGGATGCACATCGTGTATATATTGAAGGACCGACGAATTTTAGGCCAACAGAATTAGTGGCGCCGCAGGCTTTGCGTCCAGCAGTAGTAGTATTGATTGGTATGTTGGCGGCACCTGGAAAATCTATTCTTAGAAATGTTTATACAATTAATCGTGGTTATCAGGATTTTGCGGCAAGACTTCGCCATCTTGGAGCGGATATTGTACCTCTGACTGGTATTTAATTATACGAGTGGTGTATAATTGAAGTATGATTAAGATTTCTGATGTTACAAAAAAATATGGGGATAAAAAAGCTTTAGATGGAGTTTCTTTTGAAGTTGGAGATGGTGAAATATTTGCTTTTATTGGTCATAATGGAGCAGGAAAGACTACTTTAATCAAAGCAATTGTGGGAATTCACGATTTTGATGAGGGCGAAGTTTTGATTAATGACAAGTCGATTAAAAGAGAACCGGTTGCGTGTAAAAAAGAAATTGCTTATGTACCAGATAATCCTGAACTTTATGAGAATATGCGGGCGATACAATTCATTAATTTTATTTGTGATATGTATGAAGTGGAAAAAGAGAGGCGAGAAAGAAATATTAAAAAATATGCTGAAATGCTTGAAATTTCTGCGAATTTAAATGACACAATTGATTCATTTTCGCATGGGATGAAACAAAAAGTAGCTTTAATTGCAGCGTTGGCGCATGATCCGAAAATTTTGATTATGGATGAGCCATTTGTAGGATTAGATCCTAAGGCTGTGTTTAGTACTAAAGAAGTAATGCGTGAAATGGTTAAATCTGGTAAGACAATTTTCTTTTCGACACATATTTTGGATGTGGCGGAAAAATTATGTACGAAAGTTGCCATTATTAAAAAAGGTAAGATTATGAAGGTGGGGAGTATGAAGGATGTCAAAGGTGATAAAAGTTTAGAAAAAGTATTTTTGGAGCTTGAAAAATAAATGAGCAAGTTTTTTTCTCTACTTAGAGCGTCGATGTCTGAAGGGATGAATATATTTCGTTTGAGCGGGAAAAAACAATCAAAATTTTCTAGAATTGGTGTGCCTATAATATTAGCAATTATTATTATGGTGTCGGTGGCAGGCTATGTCGATATGATGATGGAGCCACTAGCTAAAGTTGGAATGGAATTTGTGGTATTGACTATTTTTGTATTTTTTGGAGCGATTTTTATTTTGGTTGAAGGTGTATATAAAGCTAATGGGCTGCTTTTTAATTGTCGAGATGATGATATGCTACTTGCTTTACCGGTGAAAAGAACAACGGTTTTAGTAATTCGAGTTTTAAAGTTTTATTTGTTTGAGGTAATGGCTAATGCATTGATATTAATACCGGCGATAGTCATTTATGCAATAAAAGTAGATATGCCAGCTTCGTTTTATTTAGTGTCTTTGTCGGCGCTTTTTATTTTACCGATTTTACCGATCATTATTTCTTCTGTGATTGGTGGTCTGATATCATTTTTTTCGGCAAAATTTAGATATAAGAATTTGGTTCAGATTATTTTAACAACTCTAGTGCTTTTGGCGGTATTATATGCTTCTTTTAATATAGAGGATATTATACAAGCTTTAGCACAAAATGCTAAAAGTATTAATGAATTGATTACGAAATTATATTATCCAGCTGGACAGTTTATTCGGTTAGTTTTGAATTTTAAGTTTTTGGATTACTTAATGTTTATAGTAATAAATGTGGGTATTTTTGTGGTAGTGTTATGGGTGTTTGGTGGAGTGTATTATAAGATTAATTCGCGAGTAAAAATTATTAGAACGTCAGTGACTGTGCGAGATTACCACATAAAGACACATAGTCCATTAATAGCTTTAGTAAGAAAAGAGTTAAGGAAATTTACAAGTTCACCAGTTTTTATTATTAATGCAGGTTTTGGGTTGGTTTTATTTGTGGTGGCTGTGGTTTTAATATGTATAAATATGAATAGTATTTTAGAGATGTTGGTCAGAATGGAAACTGAAATACCAATAGAAAAAATAATCGATTATATGCCGGCAATTTTGTTTGGCTTAATTTTCTTTACATCAATGATGTCTTCAATTACGAGTGCGATGATTTCGCTAGAAGGTAAATCGTTTAATATTTTGAAGAGTTTACCTACTAGTCCAATGATGATAATCTTTGCAAAAGTTTTGACGGCGGTAATAATAATAGTGCCAGTACTTTTAGTAGGTGACATAATTATGTTTATTAAATTTAATTTTAATATATGGCAAATATTGATGATTATAGCGTCGTCTATAATAATGCCAATATTAGCAGAAATTGTTGGCATAATTATTAATTTAAAATATCCTAAAATGGATGCAAAAAATGATACGGAAATAGTTAAGCAGAGCATGAGTTCAATGGTGGCAGTGTTTGTAGGTATGGCGGCTTCGATAATGATGATATATATAATATATAATTCATTTAATAGTGGAGCGTCGGTTTCGGAAGTTGTGGCTGCAGGTTTAGTTTTTGGTGTAGTGGCTTTATTTTTAGTAATTATTTATTTGGTAAAATGGGGTGTCAAAGAGTTTAATTCCATAAATGTATAGTTAGTATTTACCTGAAATAGATTTTTTAATTTGTTATAATAGAGAAATGAGTGAAATTTTGGAGGATTTAAATTCGGCACAAAAGGAAGCGGTAGAAACTTTGGAGGGTCCGCTTCTGATTTTGGCGGGAGCAGGTTCTGGTAAAACTAAAACTTTGACACATAGGATTGCAAATTTGATTACGCATGGTGTGCAACCGTTTAATATTCTTGCAGTGACGTTTACAAATAAGGCAGCAAATGAGATGCGGGGTAGACTCTGGAACCTTTTGCAAGTTCATTCTCGGGATGGGTCGTTCGCACCCCCACGTTCATTTATGCCTTATATGGGGACGTTCCATGGAATTGCAGTGAGGATTTTGAGAATTGAAGCAGATGCGTTGAACTTGGATAGGAATTTTGTCATTTATGATGTGGATGATCAGGTATCGTTAATTCGGCGAATTATGAAAGAGCTGAAATATACTAATGATAAAAGTTTAAAGCCAAAATCAATTCAGTCGATTATTTCGAATGAAAAAAATCAAGGTAATGGGCCGGAAGAATATGAAGCTAAAACTTATTATCCGAATCAGAGAAAAATTGCAAAAGTTTTTTATCGTTATGAAGAAGAAAAACGTAAAGCTGGAGCTTTGGATTTTGACGATTTATTGTTGTATGAATTAGAATTATTTAAGAGGTTTCCCGAAATTAGACGAAAATGGCAAGATAAATTTGAGCATATTTTAATTGATGAATATCAAGATACAAATATGGTGCAATATAATATTATTAAACTTTTAGTGAATAAGCAAAAAAATATTTGCGTAGTGGGGGATGATTGGCAATCGATTTATTCATGGCGAGGGGCGGATTTTACAAATATTTTGAATTTTGAAAAAGATTTTCCTGGTGCAAAAGTTATAAAATTAGAACAAAATTATCGTTCAACTGGAAATATTTTGGAGGCCTCACAAAAGGTTATTAATGAAAATAAGCAGAGAACTGATAAAAATTTATTTACAAAAGCTGGTAAAGGTGAGCCAGTAGACATTGAATCTTTACAAGATGAAAATGCAGAAGCAAATTTTGTGGCTTTGAAAATTTTGAGTATGCAGTATAACTATTCAGATTTGTCTGATTTTGCAGTGCTTTATAGAACCAATGCACAGTCGTATGCATTTGAAAAAGCGTTTATGAATATGCAGATTCCGTACAAAATTGTGGGCGGCGTAAGATTTTACGATCGTAAAGAAGTTAAAGATATATTGGCAATATTACGATTAGTGATTAATCAGCGTGATAAAGTAAGTTTGTTGCGGGTTTGCGCTAATGTACTTTCTGGAATAGGTGAAGTGTCGGCTTCTAAAATAATTATGGTGGTGGATGCAGTGGATGATGTTAGGCCGTTATTTAATGCAGATTTATTGGAAGTGCTAAAATCGGCTAAAGCGCGGAATGGATTAAACAAGTTGGTGACATTTTTGAAATCGGTGCAGGACGAAGAGAATCCTGGTGAGATTGTTAAGCGAGCAGTGGAGTATTTTGATTTTAGAAGTTTGACAAATGATGGAACTCCGAATAGTGAAGAAAGGATGAAAAATTTGGAAGTATTAGGAACTCAAGCGGCAGAATATGATAATTTGGAAGATTTTTTAGCGGATGTAACATTAATGTCGTCGGCGGATGAATCTTCGACAAAAAATTCAGTTACTTTGATGACTCTGCATGCTGCAAAGGGTCTGGAATTTCCGGTGGTGTTTATTGTAGGAATGGAAGAAGGTTTATTCCCGGGTAATCGTTCACTAGAAAAACCAGAAGATCTGGAAGAGGAAAGGCGTTTGGCGTATGTAGGGATGACACGAGCGATGCAAAAATTGTTTTTAACTTATGCAGCTTCACGATATTCATATGGATCACGAAACTATAATATGCCATCAAGATTTTTAACGGAGCTTGGTTATAATCCATATGGTTCAGCCGGGTATAAAGATGAAGATGGAGATGGTTTTACGGATTTTGGTGATTCTGATTTTGATCCATTTCCGGATGATGTGCCGATATTTGAATAAAAAAATGGTCAGGGTGATCGGACTTGAACCGACGACCTCAGCGTCCCGAACGCTGCGCGCTACCAACTGCGCCACACCCTGACACGTTTGGTCTGGGATAGGAGATTTGAACTCCTGACCTCACGCACCCCATGCGTGCGCGCTACCAGGCTGCGCCAATCCCAGAGTATTTATATTATATCATATAGAGATACAAAAATTCACTCAAATCAATGAGTGAAAATGGTCTGGGTGACTGGACTTGAACCAGCGACCTCGACTTCCCAAAAGTCGCGCGCTACCAACTGCGCCACACCCAGGTACTCTTATTATATCATATTTTAATGATTTTTATGATAAAATGGTAGAGTAAAGGAGATAAAAAAGTGGCGGAAAAATTGCCTAAGAATTTACCGAAGAAGCCTATGGGGCGAAAAAATGCAAATAATACCTCTAATACGGTGCGAAGTGTATTATTTACATTTGTATTAATTTGTTTTGGAGCGTTTTTAATTACTAATATAAATTATGGTGCAGTTGAGAAAAAAGAAGTTCCGATTTCTGAGGTGATTGCTAGAGCAAATGATCCGGACGGTAATATTTCTAAAATTACTGTGATTGGAAGTACGCTTGATATTACTTTAAAGGATAATGATAAACCAACTGAAACTTCACGTAAAGATGGAGCAGGAACTTTATATGATCAAGGTTTAGTAAATCATTGTGAAGGTTTAGTTGGTGATGATTTAAAATCATGTGAAGAAAAGTATCCAACGATTGAATATAAAGAAGATGTGGATAGTTGGGGTATTGTATTTGATGTGTTGCTTACAGTACTTCCGATTATTGCTTTGGTAATTTTCTTTTCATGGATGATGCGTCAGGCTAATGCAGCGAATAGCCAATCGATGTCATTTGGAAAATCACGAGCTAGACTTTATGGTCCAGATAAGAAAAAGGTAACATTTAAAGATGTAGCTGGCAATGAATCAGCTAAGCAGGATTTGACGGAAATTGTAGATTTCTTAAAGAGTCCAAAGAAATATGAAAAATTAGGTGCAAAGATTCCGCGAGGTGTGCTTCTTGCGGGTGATCCTGGTACTGGTAAGACTTTGATGGCACGCGCGGTGGCTGGTGAAGCAGATGTACCGTTTTTCTCGATTTCGGGTTCTGAATTTGCGGAGATGTTTGTAGGTGTAGGTGCTAGTCGTGTGCGAGATTTGTTCTCTAAGGCTAAGAAAAATGCTCCCTCGATTATTTTCATTGATGAAATTGATGCAGTAGCACATAAGCGGGACGCACGTGGTGGAGCTGGACGTGAAGACGAACAGACCTTGAACCAGATCTTGGTGGAGATGGATGGGTTTGATAATGATTCTGGCGTAATTGTGATGGCAGCTACTAACCGAGTGGATATGCTTGATAAAGCGTTGCTACGTCCTGGGCGATTTGATCGTCACGTCAATGTAACATTGCCAGAAAGAAAAGATCGTTTAGAAATTTTGAAAGTTCACTTTAAAGGTAAACCAGTTGAAGAAGATGTTGATCTCGAAGCTTTGGCAAAGAAGACGGCTGGCTCATCGGGTGCGGATCTTGCTAATATTGCAAATGAAGCAGCGATAACAGCAGCGCGAGAGGGACATAAAGCGATTTCAAACAAAGACGTAACAGAAGCGTTTGAACGTGTAGCGATTGGTCCAGAACGTAAAAGTAAAGTAATGAACGATAAAGAGCGTAAAATTACAGCATATCACGAAGCTGGTCATGCGATTGTGGGACATGTATTACCGGATTCTGATCCAGTGCATAAAGTGACAATTATTCCACGTGGTAGCACTGGTGGTGTAACTTGGTTCTTACCACCGGAAGACAGGAGTTATAAGAGTGTTTATGAATTGAAAGATATTTTGGCGAGAGCGATGGGTGGACGTGTAGCAGAGAAATTGATTTTTGGTACTGATGCTGTGACGACAGGGGCATCATCTGATCTTCGAAATGTGGCGGAACTAGCTAAATCGATGATTATTGAAGAAGGTATGGGTTCAGAAACACGTAATTTAGTATTTCCTTCGGAAGCTACTGGATATTACACCATCACAACTGGCAAGCCGTATTCGGAAAAAACTGCTGAGATGATTGATAAGGAAATTAAAGATTTATCTAATGAAGCGGCAGTAAGAGCAGAGAATGTACTCAAAGCTAATAAAGCTATACTTGATAAACTTGCTGAAGCATTACTTGCTAATGAAACGCTTGAAGAGGCAGAACTTGAGCCAATTTTAAAGGGTGCAAAGTTACCTGATACTGTCAAACTGCATAAATAAGAAAGGAGTAGAGTATGGAGAGGTTTTTAGATTATTTTGTGCCGGAGAACTATGAATTAAATATAGGGGTAAATAAGTTTGATAAAAAAATTGGTGGAGTGGTAGAAATTAGAGGTGAAGCGAAGACGGAAACGATAAAATTTCATGCAGTTGGCTTATCTGTTAAACAGGTGATGGTAAATGGTAAAGATGTGAAGTTTGAATGTAAAGATGGCATTTTGACGTTATTTAAGGTACCTGTGGGTGATTTATGGGTGGTAGTAAGGTATGATGGCGCTTTGAACGAAAATATGCAGGGAGCATATTTATCGAAATATGAGTATAAGGGTGAAACAGAGGTAATTGTAGCTACACAATTTGAAAGTCATTATGCGAGAGAAGCTTTTCCTTGCATTGATGAGCCGGCGGCGAAGGCTGAATTTGAGTTGAAAATTACTGTGCCAGAGGTGGAAGATGAATTAGTGCTTGCAAATACACCGGTGTCAAAATTTAAGAAATATTTTAAAGTACCAGATGGAAAGTACACAGTATTTTATAATGATGATGGAAAAAAGGTTTCGGCAAAATATGTTGAATATACTTTTGAATCGATGCCGCGAATGTCAACGTATCTTTTGGCGTGGGTGATTGGTAAATTCCATGGGCGTACAATCACTAATGAACATGGTGTGGAGATTACAACTTATGCTTCGTTGGCGCAAGATCTTGATACGATTGATTTTGCGAATGAAATTGCAGCGCGAAGTTTGGAATTTTATGATGATAATTTTGGTACATCGTATCCTTTGAAAAAATTAGATCAAGTTGCTTTGCCGGATTTTGAAGCAGGAGCGATGGAAAACTGGGGATTAGTGACTTATCGAGAGTCGATGCTACTAGCGAGTCCAAAAGCTACGCTTGGAACTAAAAAATCAGTAGCACTTACAGTGGCACATGAGCTTTCACATCAATGGTTTGGTGATCTTGTGACAATGGAATGGTGGGATGATTTGTGGCTAAATGAATCATTTGCGTCGGTAATGGAATACTATGCAGTGGATGCGATTCACCCAGAATATAAAATTTTTGAATCATTTTTTACGGGTGATTGTTATGCAGCATTGCTGCGTGATGCATATACTGGCGTACAATCTGTACATCAAGATGTTTCAAATCCGGAAGAAATTGCAACATTATTTGACGGGGCTATTGTATATGCGAAGGGCGCTAGATTAATGTTGATGTTGATTAGGCTAATGGGTTGGGAAGAATTTTGCAAGGGGATTACAGATTACTTTAAGAAATTTGCGTATAAAAACACGGTGGGAGATGACTTATGGGAGAGTCTTTCACCTTATGCAGATTTTGAGCCAAAGGAATTGATGCACGCATTTATTGACAAGCCTGGTTATCCAGTGGTGACAAACTTGAAGGGTAATTTCGAAGAGTTTAAACAGCAAAGATTTTTATTGGATGGTGATTTACAGTATGAAGAGTGGCCTTTGCCGAAGATTACAGAAGACATGAGTGGGCATTATGTGCTGAACTTAACGGATGAAGAATTTGAGAAAAGACTTTCTAAGTTTGATAAATTAGAGCTTGAAGAAAAATTAAGGTTGCTAATTGATCGAGATTTGATTACAAAAGCTGGAATACAAAGTGCAGCTTCATTGATCCCATTAGCAGAAAAATTCAAAAATGAAAATACAGCGGCAGTTTGGAATAAGATTGCAGGGTTAGTAGGAAATTTGAAGGTTTATGTAGATGAAGAATCAGATGAAGAGAAGCAATTGAAGAAGTATGTGTTGAAGTTGGTTGACAAAAAATTGAATGAAGTTGGGATGATAACTAAAAAAGATGATAGTGAAAATGTGATTCGTTTGAGAGCAAATTTGATGGCGTTGGACTATTACGCTGAAGATATTAAGCGGTTGAAAGAATTGGCAGAGATGTATGATGAAGATTATACCAAAATGGATACGGAAGTGAGAGATGATATCTTGAGCGCGAAAGTTTATTTAGAGCCAGAAATAGTAGATGATTTCTTGGAGAAATATAAAACTATCGCTGATCCGGATGTCAAATTTGATTATTTGGCGACAGCTACTTTGGTGCAAGATGAAAAAGAATTAGATAAATTAATGGCGTTATTAGGTGAAAATGATATAGTGAAGCCGCAAGATCAATTTTATCTATTTATTTGGTTATATAGGAATTATAAGGCGCGAGCGAAAATATTTGATTGGTTGACTAAAAATTGGGATACGGTGCGTAGAATTGGTGGAGATAAATCGCTGGATAATTATCCGACAATGATAGCGCGTTTAGCACGAACGGAAGGGGAATATACTAAATATTGCGAGTTTTTTGAGCCAATGTTATCAGATCCATCTTTGAAACGTGCGGTGGAAATTGGAATAAATGAAATTAAGGCGAGATTGAAGTTGATCGATAAATACAAAGATGAAGTTATAAAATCTTTGATTGCTTAATTTTAATTAAAACCCTAGACATCCAACCATAACCATGATATAATTGTGGCGTAAAAGGTCATCAAATGCAAAAACAAACAATTTTTGACACAAATAAGACTATAATGCGTTTTAGTATTTTTGCTGTTATTTTGTTATCTAATGTTTTTTGTAATTTAATTTTTTTAAATAATGTAGTACTTGCCGCCGACTACACCCTATCCCTCACTTCCTCAGGTTCACAAAACATAGACATAGAAACTAATACTGGTACAGCTATTAGTGCTGATACTATTAATGTCTCTACTTCCTGTAGGTATGGCTATAATCTAGTATCCTCTACTTCAGTTAATGATAATAATCTTTATCTCAATGGTAATTCTTCTAATAATACTTCAGGAACTTACTTTTCACCAGCTAATGGTACTACAGCCTTAAAAGATGCTACTAATACTTGGGGATATTACTATAATGCTAATTCATCTACTGCTCCTACTATAAACAATGTCTTTAATCCAGTACCAACTCTAGGTAATACTGATACGATTAAAACATCATTACAAGAAGCTTCATCAACTGATATTAGTGATACCTTTAATATCTACTATGGTGTTAATGCCTCTCCTACTATGGCTAAAGGTACTTACAAAATGATACCTGATACTAATAACTCTAACAATGATGGGACTATTGTTTATCAGGCTACGATGGCAGAAGCTTGTACACAATATACTGTACATTTTAGTCCTGCTGGCTACTTTGAAGGTAATCTCATCACTGGTGCTGGTACTATGAGTGACCAATCTATTTATGAAGGTATATCTACATCATTATCTACCCTAACCTTTAGTAATCCTACTACCATTAATAATGTAGACTACTACTTTGCTGGTTGGAATACGCAACAAGATGGTTCTGGTACATCATACTATAATACTGAAGATGTGACTGATCTTGCTACAGTAGGAAGCACTGTTACCCTTTATGCTATGTGGACAGATTGTCCGCAGAATAAGATATGTTATAACGCCAATGGGACTGGTATAGTTGGTGAGATGGGTGATGAAACAATATCTAATACAGACACGTCCATTACATTATATGCTCCTAATTACAAACACAGTAATTATGGCTTCGCTGCTTGGAATACCAAAGCAGATGGTTCTGGCACTAACTATGGTCCACAACAGACCATAGAATTTACTGCTGGACAATATAGTACCGGTGGGCTAAAACTTTATGCTAAATGGATAGTAAGCGCTGGTAATATGCAAGGCTGGACTGGTTGTTCTAGTATGAATGAGGGCGATGTTACTGCCCTTAAAGACACTAGAGATAATGATGTTTACGCTGTAGCTAAGTTGGCTGATGGCAAATGTTGGATGATAGAAAACTTGAGATTAGATGATGGACCAGAGTTAACTAGCGCTAATACCAATAATCCATCTCTGCCATTAACTAATGTTTATGACACTAATTCAAAATCAAATTATCTTTCGCCGACTTCGTCCGTAAATTACGATGCCACTACCGCTCCAGAAGGATGGTGTACTACTTATTCTACTGCATGTATTGACCAATCGCGCATTAGAACGGATAATACAGTCTTATTTATTAATAATACTTCAACAAACTATGATGCAGGCGGCGATATTTATAGTTATGGCAATTATTATAATTGGTACTCTGCTACAGCTGGATATGGTAAATATGGTAATACTTGGGGGTCTAGTTCTGCTTCACCAGGAGATATTTGTCCTGCGGGGTGGCATTTAACATCTGGCCGAAAGACAAGTGGAGATATTGTTGTATTAGATACTATTATGGGAGGTACAGGTGATTATATGTCTGATGACGTAGCTGAAGTCCAATCGAAAAAATGGAGATCTTATCCAATTAACTACGTTTATTCTGGTTCAGGTTATGCTTGGATAGATAGTCGAAATGTGTATGCGCGATATTGGGCGTCTACTGAAATGAGTAGTGCTTATTCTCATGCTCTTACGTTTGGTGTTGGCTATTTTACTCCAGCCACAAGTGGGAGTGCTAAATATTTTGGTGAAACTGTTCGTTGTATTTCAGGGACGTAGAATTTAATGATTTTAAGAAAAATACGCTCGCGGGTGCGAGCGTATTTTATAGGTTAGTTACTTACAAGATTTTTTGAAATCTTTGAGTGAAACTAGTTTGGTTTTGCCGGTGCGGCGGTCGGTGATTTCGACAGAATCTTTTTCGAGAGTTTTGTCGGAAACGACTACGCGGTAAGGAATACCGATAAGATCTGCGTCGGCAAACTTTTCACCTGGGCGAAGATCACGGTCATCAAGAATCATGAGTTCTTCGTGGTTCTTGTAAAGTTTTTCAGCAGCCTTGGCGCCTTTGTCGTCGATACCAATCAAGTAGTATTTGTAGGGGGCGACAGATTCTGGCCAGACTAAGCCTTTATTGTCAGCAAATGCTTCAGCAATTACACCGACAAGACGTGAAATGCCAATACCATAGGAACCCATATATACGACGTGTTGCTTGTTCTTTTCATCGGAATACTTGAGGTCTAGTGGTTCTGAATACTTGATTTTGAGTTTGAAGATGTTACCGACTTCTGCAGCTGGAGATTCTTCTAGTTCTTCGCGTTTGACGCCAAGTTCTTCGAGAACTTCTGGTAACAATACTTCTTTGTTCAATACAACTGATTTGTCTTTATTGTAATAGATAGTGTCTTCACCGACTGGGATAAGGGTTTGGAATTCGTGAGAGAATTTGGCAAAAATACCACCTGAAGCGAAGCATGGGAAGGTAATATCACCAATACCAATACGATTGTAGATTTTCATATAAGCTTCAGCTACGTCGTCGTAGAATTTATTTAAACCTTCTTCAGTAGTATTAAAGCTGTAGAGATCTTTCATAATGAATTCACGACCACGCATGATACCAGATTTAGCACGTTTTTCATTGCGAAATTTGGTTTGGAATTGGTAAACATAGAGTGGTAGATCTTTGTAACTAGAAATATAGTTCTTGACCATGTTAGTGATTGGCTCTTCGTGAGTAGGAGCTAGTCCTACGATGCCACCACTCGATACTTCAGTCTTGAACCAAATATCAACTTCTTGGTCTGACCAGCGATTGGTCTTTTCCCATAATTCAGGGTTTTGCAAAGTAGACATCAAGATTTCTTCACAACCGATTTTGTTGAGCTCGTCACGTACGATGTTTTCAATATTGTTGATAACGCGCATACCGAAGGGTAAGTAATCATAAACACCAGCCATTTCTTTGTGAATGAAGCCGGCACGAGTTAGTAAGGCGCCATTCGTTGCAGTTTCTTCCTTGGGTGCCTCGCGCAAGGTTTTGATAAAGGTTTTTGACATTCTCATAATTTTATTATTATACCTTATATTGCGAATGGGGTCAAATCTTGTTATAATAATGGTAATATTTGGAGGTATTATGATAAAAGTGAATTTTGAACCAAAAGTCGATCTAGAAAAGACTGAAGGTATTCTGAAAGAAATTGCGCATGATAAGATGGGCGGCTGGTTTGATTTACCCAGAAAATTTAATATGGGCGAATTTATGCGAATTAAAGAGGCTGCGAGAAAGATTCAAGAGGAAAGTGAATATTTAGTATGTATTGGGATTGGTGGATCATATTTGGGGCATCGAGCATTAATTGAAGCACTTAGACCAAAATCGGAAACTAAAATTATTTACGCGGG
>JAGCST010000013.1 GCA_017964025.1 Candidatus Saccharimonadota bacterium | reverse complement strand
TGATTATTATTTCGAAGAAGAAAATATTAATAGTCACTTTGAATTAACAAATTATATTTATCATCCGATGCTTGTTGATAATCAAATGAAGAATGTATTCTTCACCTACGATGAATCTGGAAATATTACTGGCATTGAAGAATTCAAAGACATGAGCTCAGTTTCTGCAACGAACACGCTAAAAGGTGGTATTAACATCGAAAAGAAAGTCGTTGATCAAAATGGTCAACCAGTTGATACTGATGACACATTTGAAATTACTGCTCATCTTCTCGATGCCGATGGAAAACCTTACAAATATGATTATCGTATTTATTACGGTGAGAATAACCCAGAATATGAGTCGCACATTGTTTATAAGACGGATGAAAATGGCGAGTATGTATTAGACGAAGATGGGAATAAGATTATTTTGTATAGCCGTAGTGGTCATATATATGCTACCGATGAGACTGCCGGTGAGTTTACGGAAACTATTTATGTAGGTGATACGATTCGGATTGTGAACGTAGATTCTGGCGTACAATACTATGTCGAAGAAGCCGCGAAAAATGGTTATGAAGCAAAGCCAACGATAGTTTATGAAGAAGCATATGGCACTGAGGATTCAGAGGACGCTGAACAGACAGATGATGGTTATTATGTTGTGTCTGGCAACACAGCTTCAAGTGCTACTGTGATTAATAAATTCCTCAACGCAAAAACTGAAGTTGACTTTGAAAAGACTTGGTATGGTGAAGATGGTAATGTATTAAGTGGCAAAGATCTTCCTGGTAGCGTTACGATTGAACTCTTTAAGAAGGGTGCTGATGGCAAAAAAGTATCTACTGGTGAAACTAAAACCATCAGTTCCGAAACTGATTGGAAAGGATCATTTACCGATTTGCCAAAGTACGACAATGGCGTAGAGATTGTTTATTCGATCGAAGAAAGCGCGATTAAGGATGCTGAAACTAGGGAAGGTTATGATGGTTACTTCTTCGAATTTGATTCTGAAGAGAACAATGGTCAGCATGCTGTTGTAGGAAGATGGCAGGTTGCGACTTTGGAAGATTTCATTGTTAAGAATACCTGGAAGCCAGCTTCTGACACCGTTTCAGGCCACACTAGCTTTAATATCGTAAAAATTGATAAGAATACCAAAGAAGTACTTTCGGGCGCAACCTTTGAGCTGAAACTGAAGGATGGTACTACATTTACGGCGACTACTGATGCTAATGGTGAGGCTACCTTTGATAATTTGGGCGCTGGTGAATATACACTTAAAGAAACTAATGCGCCAAACGATTACGAATTAATATCTGCTGAGCCAAATGTAATTATAGAGATAGCTGGCAGAAAGCTGACGAACGTTAATATCAATAGACTTGAAAATACCTACGAATATATCTTTTCGTTGACTGCCTCACAGGTAAGTGGGTATCAGTATGATACTAATAGCCGTACATTTACGGTTGAGAATGAGCCTATTCCCTACATTGATATCACTGCTGCTAAGGTTTGGGATGACGATAACGATCGCGATGGTTTACGCAAGAATTATGCGAATTATTATATAGCGGTAAGAAACAATAGTGGTAAGTATGTGGGTTATCAAAAATTGGTGCTTGTGAACAAGGATAACTACAAGTTCCCGCATTTACCAACAAAGACTGTAACTGGTGATGATATCACATATGAAATCGTAGAGGCTTCGGCTTGTAGTGGTAGTGGTAATTCGATTCAGTGTACTAAGTTCGATGAGGATGATGACTATACTGCAACGGTTTCAAATGGGGTAGTTACTAACTATCACAAGCCAGCGTTATATGGTGATCTAACTGTTCAGAAGATTTGGAATGATGGAAACAATGAATTAGTTAGACCAACCACAATTACAGTTGAACTCTATGGTGAAATTACGAATGATGAAGGCGAAAAAGAAACTTGGATGGAAGGCAGTAAGGAAATTTCATCGGCAAATGAATGGAAGTGGACTTTTAAGAATTTGTATAAGTATAAGAATGGTAAGGAAATTACTTATTCGGTGCAAGAGTCTAAGCTTGGTAATACTGCCTTTGGTGAAGAAGAGAGTACCATTATCATTTATGCCAGTGATGGCGCAATAGAAGGTAGTTGGACTAAGAGCGTTAATAATGAAACCTTTGAAGTAACCAATACTTGGAAAGAAGCCGAAGACGAAATCATCTACAATGGTAAATCAGCATTTACCATCAAGAAGATTGATAAAGATGGCAAGGCGCTTTCTGACGTAGTGTTTGCGGTGGAGGGGGAGGGTCACAGTGATAAGATTACTGATAAAAATGGCGAAATTCCTATTACTGTGCCAATTACGAAGACTAAGAAGACAGAGAACTTTAAGTATGTGATTAGCGAAAAAGAAGCTAAGGAAGGTTACGACCCAGTGGATGGTTCGGCAACGGTAACGATTAGTTGTACTAGCAAACTAACTGATAAAGACACTGACGAGCTAATTAATACTTACACAAAGACTTGCGTGTTTAGCGAAGAAGGAGACGACGACTTTGATTGGAAGGAGAGTAAGTTGACTTTGATCGTGGTAAATAATCGTAGCATGGCGAAGTCGCTCACCATCAAGAAGACCGTGAAGGGATTGTCGGCAGAGGTTTTGGCTGATTTGGAGTTTACGATTGAAGGCCCAGAAGACTTTGGTGAGGACGGCAAGATGACACTAGTCGTGAAAGATGATTGTTCGATTGAAGGTGAAATTATTACTTGTGAATTAGAGGGCGAGGTGCCGACCGGTGAATATACAGTTACGGAGAGTAATGCCGATGTTGAATACTTTGAATTAAAGATTTCTGGTGATAATGGTAAAGAGAAGAAGATTAACGCTAGTGAAAGAGCAGAGTTTAAGATTACGAACAAGTATGAAGTAGAGAAAACTTGGTATAGAGTAGTAAAAGTTTGGCAAGATGAACACGATAAAGATGGTATCCGTCCAACAGAATTAGAAGTTAATTTGTTGGCAAATGGTGAGCCGACACAAACTAGAATACTATCAGATAACGATGAAACTCAGGAAGACTGGGGAGAAGACTTTGAGAAAAGTGATGTGTGGGAGTGGACATTTAAAGATTTGCCAGTTGCAGATGAATATGCTGAAAAAATTGAATACTATGCTGAAGAAGTATTAGAAGCGGAAGGATACGATCAAGTTGATGAGATTAGTGGTAGGCGTACTACAATATTTGTTAATATGCACGAGCCTGCAAATGATCCATGTGCGGAAGGTGGTTGTGGTGGTGATGTCCCAGTAGAAGCACCAGAAACTGGTCATCTGACACTTAATATAAAGGACGGAGCTGTGGAAGCAGCATGGATTAATAATATGATTGGTGGTGCTATGGTTGTGATTTTAGGTATATCATTGGTTGTCTTTGGTAAACGTAAAGAGGTAAAATTGACAAAATAGCGTAAGCATGATATAATGAGAGTATAGGGCATTAATCCCCTCTTAAAGAGGGGATTTTTGGTGGAAAAATGGAAGAATGACGCTTATTTTTATATTGACTTAAGTATTATACTGTCATATAATGGTAGATAGTTAAAAGTGGAGGAAAAATGGTTTTAACTGCGACTGTTGCTTCGGTGGTGAGTGCGGCAATTATGACTGCTGTGGCAGTAGGTCTATTAATGATGATTATTAGCTTCGCGTATTTAATTCGTAGAAGATAAATAAAAATTTAAAATATAGAATCCCCTGGCAGAACAGGGGATTCTACTTGTATATTTATGTGATTTGTGGTATAATGGGGAGGATATTAACATAAAAGGGAAAAGATATGAGTCGTATCGGAAAACAACCCATCGAGATTCCGGCGGGAGTGACAATTACGGTCGGCGACAGCGAAATTACTGTTGCGGGCCCAAAGGGTTCACTCAATGTCCCGGTGCAACCAAAGACAAAGGTTGCCATTGATGGAAACATTCTGACCGTCACCCGAGAGGATGATGAGCCAAAGTCTCGTGCTTGGCATGGTCTTCAACGTGCGTTAATTAATAACGCGGTTGTTGGCGTGACTAAGGGTTACGAGAAAAAATTAGAAGTAAATGGAGTAGGTTTCCGTTTATCTGGTGGTGGACAAGAGATTGAAATGGCGCTTGGTTTTTCACATCCAGTGAAATACAGAGCTCCAGAAGGTGTTCAACTTGCTACCAACAAGATGGAAATTACAGTTTCTGGCATCGACAAGCAAAAAGTCGGTCAAGTAGCTGCAGAAATCCGCTCATTAAAGAAACCTGAACCTTACAAAGGTAAGGGTATTAAATATGTCGATGAGGTGATTCTTCGTAAGGCAGGAAAGGCGGGTAAAAAATAATGTTAAAGGAATTTAGAGCCAAAAGAACACGTGCCAAAATTCATGGTACGGCAGACAGACCACGTCTTTCAGTGTTTTTCTCGAATCAACACATTGTGGCACAGATTATTAATGATGATAATGGCAAAACTTTAGTTTATGCGACTACGGTTGGTAGCAAAATTACTGGTACTAAAACTGAGAGAGCCGCAAAAATTGGTGAAGAAATTGCCAAAAAAGCTAAAGCCGCGAAAATCTCTAAAGTTGTTTTGGATCGCGGTGCTAAATTGTATGCGGGACGTATTTCGGCGCTTGCTGAAGCTGCTCGCAAGGAAGGATTGGAGTTTTAATTATGCCAGAAAATGATAAAAAAGCTCCGCGAGTAATTAACAAGTCCGGCACTCTTAAAATGGATGATAAGACTGCTGCGACTAAACAAGTTCGAGATATTTCGGGGCGAAAAATGGATCGACGTAATCGCCGTGATAAAGTACGTGCGGATGCTGGTCCAAAAGAATTTGATGAGATTACCATTGCGGTTGACCGTGTATCACGTACAGTAGCGGGTGGGCGCAGAATGCGTTTTAAGGCTTTAGTTGCGGTTGGTAATCATAAAAATAAAGTTGGTGTGGGTGTAGCAAAAGGCAACGATGTAACTACGGCAGTGGCGAAGGCTGGTCGTAAAGCTAAGAAATCGATGATCACCTTTAATATGGATGGTGAGACGATTTGCCATGAAACCCGTACTAAGGTAACTGGAGCAGATGTTTTAATGAAGCCAGCAGCACCAGGTACTGGTATTATTGCTGGTGGAACAGTGCGTTCAATCATGGGTCTTACTGGAGTAAAGAATTTGATTTCTAAATCTCTTGGTTCGTCTAATAAAGTGAACGTAGCTTATGCGGTAATTGAAGCTTTGCGTCAACAAACTCCACGAAAAGATTGGAATAGTGGGGCAAAAATAAAAACTTCTGAGGTAAAGGTAGAAAAAGAAGTAGAGAAAAAAGTTGCTGATAAAAAACCTGCTACTAAAACCGTTGCTAAGCCTGTCGTTAAAAAGACTACCACTAAAAAGTCCACTATTAAGAAGGAGGACAAGTAATGAAATACAACGATTTAGAAGTTTCGAAGAATGTACGGCCATCTCGTAAAGGTCGTGGTATCTCAGCTGGTCAGGGTAAAACCGCTGGTCGTGGTACTAAGGGTCAAAAATCTCGTTCAGGTCACAATAAAATGCCGGCTGGATTTATGGGTGGACAACGAGCAATTATGCAAGCTGTGCCGAAACTTAAAGGTTTTAAGTCGATTCATCCAAAAGCCGAAGTGGTTTACACTGATCGCTTGAATGAACTAAAGGGTAAAGTTGATAACTTTACAATGGCTGAGGCGTCTTTGATTTCTTCGCCATTTGCTAAAGTTAAAGTAATTACTCGGGGTGAACTAACTGCAAAAATTGATCTTGAAACACAATTTGCTTCTAAGACTGCTATTGCGGCAATCAAGAAAGCTGGTGGTTCGTATAAAAAAGTTGCAGTACTTAAGAAACCTAGTAAAAAAGCAGAATAATAAAAATAGCCCCTTTAAGGGGTTATTTTTGTGCTATAATAATAGAGATATTAAGTGGAGATTACAGATATGGATGAAAAAGAGTTAAAAACTAGCCCAAAGCAGCGGATTTTCATTATTTTGATTGCAATTATTATGGTTGGTTCGATTGTGGCAAGCTATGCAGCAATCGTTATTAGTGGAGCTAAAGGAGCGACTAGTGGAGATGGTACTGGCGAGATTGATGAGGCAAAGGTAGCTGAATATTTAGCAGCTTATGAGAAAAAAGAAGCAGAGTTTAAAGAAGCCTCAAAGGGCGATTATGAGAAATTTATTAAATATAAAACAGAGATTAAGGCTTATAATGAAGCAACAGCGAATGCAAAAGATGTAGCAAAAAGGGATCTTAAGACTGGTTCTGGAGCAGAATTAACAGATAATAATTACTTAGCATATTATGTTGGTTGGTGTGCGGATGAGTCGGTATTTGATTCTTCTTTTGATGACAATAATAATCCAACTAGCTTTGCAAAAATCCTTGATCCTTCATTAGGAATGATTGAAGGGTGGAACGTAGGAGTTAAAGGTATGAAAATTGGCGGAATACGTGAAATTACGGTGCCAGGGGAACTAGCTTATGGTGATTCAATGGAAATTTGTGGTGGATATAATAAACCTTTGAAGTTTATGATTATGGCGGTAGCTAATGAGGGTTCTCTAAGTAAACTTGCAACAGAGTTAGACGATGCTTATATGCGTTATCAATATGCTATGTATGGAGTGGATTACGATAGTATAAAGCAAAATACTGAATAGGGGGTAAAGTTGCTATATTTAATTAGTTTATGGTTTCATTATTGACTTTTTAGCATAAGTGTGATATAATTGGGGTTATAGGTTGAATTATCGGGGTGAGGATAACAACCTCGCACCGTTCATATGTAAAAGGATCAAGAAATTCAAGGAGGGTATTATGAGCGTATTTACAAGCTATGATGGAGTGATTATTGGGCTTAATCATTGGCCAAAACTTATGGCAATTTCAATTATCGTAATGGTTGTGGTTGGGTTCTTCCAGTTTACGCTGAATAAGCAGGGTAGAATCCGTAGACGCTATAACCAGAGATTTATTGGTATTATTTCGGCAATATTCGCATCTGCGGTAGCAGTAGCAATTTTCGTTGAGTGTTCCAATGGAATCGTAAAATATTGCGATAATAATTGTCTGACTGCGTATGATTCATCTGCGTGGTCTGTAATATTGATGTTTGTTGCTATCGAGTTTGTTGGAATGATGTGGTTTGCGCTGGACTATGCCATTGGCATTGGTGTCGGCAGAATCCGTCATAATATGATCTCAAAGAGACATCACATTCATCATACTACTGCACATTATGTGCATTAAGGAAACCCCTCGGACATTTAGTTCGGGGGATTTTTCATGTATAATAGATATATGAAGACATTTTTCTTTTATGATTTGGAGACTTCGGGACTAAAGGCACGAGAGGATCGAATTATGCAATTTGCGGGGCAACGAACAGATATGGAATTAAACCCGATTGGTGAGCCGGTGGATATTTTAGTAAAAATGACAAATGACGCTTTACCTAGCCCTGGAGCGATTAATGTAACCGGCATTACACCGCAGCGGACTTTGATGGATGGTATTAGTGAAGCGGATTTTTGTAAATATGTGGTGGAAGAAATTTTTGTTCCTGATACAGTAGCGGTAGGATACAATACAGTGCGATTTGATGATGAGTTTATGCGGGCTATTTTGTGGCGAAATTTTTATGATGCGTATGAATGGGAATGGAAGGATGGTCGGAGCCGATGGGATATGTTGGACGTGGTGCGCTTTACTAGAGCACTGAGACCGGAAGGAATTGAATGGCCGTTTACGAGTGAAGGTAAGCCGACAAATAGATTAGAATATTTAACTAAATTAAATGGATTGGAGCATGAGCATGCACATGATGCTCTGTCAGATGTATATGCGACTATTGCGGTAGCAAAATTGATTCGCAAAAAACAACCAAAATTGTTTGAATATTTATACAAGATGCGCGAAAAGAATGAAGTGAAAAAATTGGTGAATTTGGAGGATAAAAAACCGTTAGTATATGCTAGTGGACGATACGCGAATGAATTTAATAAAACTACAGTAGTAGTACCATTAACGTCAGGACGCAATGGTAATGTGTTGGTATATGATTTGAGATATAATTTTGAAGAAGTGATAGAAAATAAAAAAGTTTCTAAAAAAGAGGAAAAGAAAACTGTTAAGAACTCACAAAAATTTTATCCGATTGTGAAAGAACTATGTTTCAATAAATGTCCGGCGGTGGCACCATTGTCGGTACTAGATGCTGGAGATGGTTGGAATAAGATTAGACTAACGCGTGAACAAGTGGAAGAAAATTTACGGATTCTAATGAAACATCCTGAATTTGCAGAACAAATGCGTAGTGAATATGAAGAGTCTCCGGAATTTCCTCCAGCGATGGAGCCGGAGGCGGCACTCTATGATGGATTCTTGAATGATGCTGATCGAGTGAAAGTGTCGGCGGTACGGAATGCGGAACCGGAAAAATTGGTAGATTTTCATCCGGATTTTATAGATGAAAGATTACCAGAACTATTATTGCATTATAAAGGACGAAACTATCCAGAATGTTTATCGGAATCGGAAATGGAAGCTTATGAAGAATACCGTACTAAACGGCTTGAAATGCAAGCACCAAAATTTATTGAAGAACTTGCGACAGTTCAAGATGATTTCTTGAAAGAAGAATTGATGTTATATTTACAATCGTTAGCTTAGAATTTGACGGACTTAATAGCTTTTTTCAAAGCATTGATGGATTTTTGGAGTTCGACACTTTCATGTTCGGAAAGTTTAAGATCGAGACGGCGTATAATGCCTTCGCGCCCAACTACGGACGGGAATCCAAATGATGTGTCACTAAATGAATCATAAGATGAAACGGCGAGAACGCGCATTTCGTCATTAAGGATTGAGTTGAGAATTTGAGCAACGCAAGTAGCAATACCATAATAAGTGGCACCTTTTTTGTCAATGATGTCGTAAGCTTCATTTTTGACAAAATTAGAAATATCATTTCGAACTTGTTTAGGAAGTAATTCAGTTACTTTTTGACCACCAACATCAGCGATGGACCAAAGGGTTAATTCGGTATCACCGTGTTCACCGATCTGATAGGCATGAACGGACTTAGCATTGACGTTGAGGTAACTTGCAATACGAGTACGTAAGCGCGCAGAGTCAAGAACAGTACCGGAACCGATAACACGTTCGGATGGAAGACCAGAAAATTTCATAGTGTAATAAGTTAAAACATCCATAGGGTTGGAAACAATTAAGAAAATGCCATTAAAGCCGGATTCCATGATTTGCTCAACCATGCCTTTTAAAATATTGACATTTTTGTTGAGTAAATCCATACGGGTTTCGCCAGGTTTTTGAGCAGCGCCAGCCGTAATCACTACGACGTCGCAGTCCTTAGCGTCTTTATAAGTACCGTTTTTGATTTTGACGTAACTAGGTGCTACAGCAAGAGCGTCACGAAGGTCCATAGCTTCGCCTTCGGCATCACTAGCGACGATGTCGGTTAAAACTATTTCGTTGACTGCAGTGCGTTGGTTGATTAGAGCGTAAGCAATGGACGCACCAACATTTCCCGTGCCCACGATCATAATTTTATTATTGTCCATATTATTATTATAGCATAAGCAATTTGTTTTGGTATAATGGAATTATGAAGAAATTGATTGCCAGCTTAATTATTTTATTGACAAGTTTAATTGCGACTCCGGCGATGGCGGCAGATACGGATAATTTTTATTTTAGTGATTTTACGGCGGATTATTATCTCTTGAAAGATGACGAAGGGACGTCTCGTTTAAAAGTTGTAGAAAGTGTAACTGCTGAATTTCCAGAATTTGAACAGAATAAAGGTATTTGTAGGCAGATACCTTATACTAATCGAAATGATAAAAATATAACTTTACCGAGTTTGACCAAAAATGATATTAAAATAACTCGTAATGGTAAGACAGAACCAATTTGGAGTATAGAAAAAGAGAATAAATATTATAATGTCTGTACTGGTACGGATGAATATGTATTAGGTACTCAGGTTTATGTTTTTGAGTATGAATTTACGAACGTTGTGACAGAATTTGGTGAATATCAGGAATTGTATTGGGATACCAATGGAAATGGTGCGATTCAGAAATTCGATTCAGTGACGGCTAGATTGCATTTTGAAAATAAAAATGTCTGGACTGGAAAAAAGTGGTGTTATGTGGGGGGGTATGGTAGGAATGGACGAGATAGATGTATAATTACAGAAATAAGTGACGGAGTGGAATTTAAGGCGTTATCTTTAAATAGTTTTGAAAATTTAACTTTTGATGTCGAATTAGAATTGGGTAGTTTTATAATACCAGATCCGGTTTTAAACTATACCTATGTGTGGATTATTGTGGCACTTGGAGTTATATGTGTAATATTTATATTAATATTTTTCCGAAAATTTTTAGCGACACGTGAAAAAGCACGTTATTATAAAGGACTTTTTGTTAATCCAGAATATCAACCGCACAAGGGCTATGATTTAACAGAGATGGCGGAAATATATCTTGGTAAGAAAAAGGATATGAAAGTCGCAATGTTACTTTCGTTGGTGGTAAAAAGAAAAATTGATTTCATGAAAACGGAAGATAAAGAATGGATTATTGTTATAAAAAATTTAAATGGCGTGAGGACGGAATATCTTAAATTGTTGACTATTATAAATAATGGTAATGAACCGAATGTAGGAGATGAAATAAAAATGAAAAGATATTCCGCTACTAGTCGGCTGATTAGCCTTAATAATTCTATGGAGCGAGCGATTTTAAATGACTTGAAGAGGGATGGATTAGTCGAAAATAAATATATTATTGGTGGGAGTAAAAAAAGAGGTTTTTTGAGCTTTTTTGTCACGACGATAACATTTTCGGTGATGGCTATGGCCATAGGAGTTTTTATATTAGGTCTACTCGATGGTATTTTGAATTTTTCTGATGTTTATGGTTGCATAATGGTGTTCGAAAAAGATTTTGGGACAACAGCATGTTGGATGGTTACCGCTACGGTTGCTATTTCGATAATTATAGTTGATGCTTCACGGAGATATGAGGGCCATAAAAAAGAAGGTCTAAAAATGTCTAAATATATGGAGGGCTTAAAATTATATATCGAAATGGCTGAGGCCGATAGAATAAAAATGCTTCAAAGTGTGGAGGGAGTAGATACTTCAGCAGAAGGAATAGTAAAACTTTATGAAAAACTTTTGCCTTATGCGGCGGTATTTGGGTTAGAAGAAAGTTGGATGAAGGAAATGAAGGAATATTGTGAATTAGAAGAAATTGAAACTCCCGATTATTTCATGGCTGGTATTGCAGCGTCAGAACTATCACATTCAATTAGGAGTGCGGCTAGTTATGCGACTACTTCTTCGAGAATGTCGAGTTCTGGTGGTGGTTCGTCATCAGGTTTTTCTGGTGGCGGAGGTGGCGGCTTTTCTGGCGGAGGTGGCGGAGGTGGCGGCTTTTCTGGACGCTAAAGTAGCTGAAAATATTTGAATAATTATAAAGTTATGATACAATAAAAACATAAGTATAATTATAAAATTAATTTTGAAGGAAGAATAAAATGGATCCAACGACAAATCCAACTCCAACACCAACACCAGAACCGGGTGCTAATCCAGTACCAGAACCACCAGTAGCACCTGGAGTTCCGCCAGTACCTGGAGCTCCAGCAGGAGTGCCAAATCCAGAGCCAGTTAATCCAGTAATTAATCCAGGTGGGAATCCAGCGCCGGCTGCTCCCGTATTTCAACCTGGAGCAGCTAATGGTTTGTCTGCGACAGATCCTATTATGCAACCTGAGGCACCAAAAGCACCAGATCCGATTGAAGAGGAACTAAAGGCTCCAATGAAAGCTGCTGGTCCAGTACCTGGCTCGATTGGTTCGGCTGTATCTGGTCCTCAGAGTGAAGGTGGTGAATCAGTAGCTCCAGCTGAAAATCCTTTTGAATCAACTAAACCTGCACAAACTCCAAGTGTTTCGTTTAGTGATCCAGCTGCAGAAGCTCAAGGTGCTGCTGGAGCTCCAGCTAAACCAGCTGGCAAAAAAAATAATAAAACTACTTTGATTTTGATTGCAGTAGCAGTTGTTATAGTGATTGTTTTAGTTGTTGTTTTGGTTATGCAACTTATGGGTGGTTCAAGTTCGAGCCAAGGTTCATCTAGTGGGGGTAGTTCTACTGCACAAGGTGGTGGTAGTAGTACTATTGAAGAACCAGGTGGGGGTGGCGGTACGGTTGCCGTTGAAGCTGGAACTATGACTTGTACAAAGGAAATGGACGCACTAGAAGCTTCTAAGACTGAAGATAAAACTTCTGGTACTATTACAATCAGTGTAGAATTTGCCGATAGTAAGTTAACCAGTGTTTCATTAACAAAAACACTAGCGGGTGATGAGAGTAGTAAACCAGAGACACAGAAGGCTACTGCTGAAGAATTAACGCCAGTAACTGCTCAAGATTATTATTTAACTGTAGGAGAGGATGACGAATTAGATTTATCTATTGATTCCATCAAGGATACTTATGAAGGCCTTGATTTTACCTGTGAAGTATTGTAAAATATTTTCATGACAAAAAGATATATAACGACGGCAATACCGTATATGAATGGGGATCCACATATTGGTCACGCCGTCGATTATTGTTTAGCGGATGTTTGTGCTAGATATTATCGCTTATTAGGTGATGATGTAAAATTTCAGGCTGGAACTGATGAACATGGTAGTAAAATTGCACAAAAAGCGGCTGATTTTGGTATAAATGAAAAAGAATTTGTCGACGAAAAGGTTGATAAATTTAAGGATTTTATTAAAAAATTGAATGTATCTTATACTGATTTTGTGCGCACTACGGATGATTGGCACGAAAAAAGGGTTCAAGAAATTTGGCGGAAGCTATCTAAACATATTTATAAGGCTAGTTATAAGGGTTGGTATTGTACTGGCTGTGAGCGTTTTATTACTGATAAAGAATATGAAGAAAATGACGGAATTTGTCCAGATCACCAAAAATCTTATGAGAAGCTTGAAGAAGAAAATTATTATTTTAAGATTTCTGATTTTAAAGAACAAATAAAAGAAGCAATTGAATCTGATAAGATGTTGATTTTGCCGGATTTTCGTAAAAAAGAAATTTTAAAGTTGCTTGAAGAGTCGCCAGATGTTTCGATTTCTAGACCTAAGTCGCAATTACAATGGGGAATTGCGGTGCCGGATGATGATTCTCAGGTGATGTATGTTTGGATTGATGCTTTGTCAAACTATATTACAATACTTGATTATCCAGAAAAAGATATTTCTAATTGGTGGCCGGCTAGAGCACAATTTGTAGGCAAAGATATTTTACGTTTTCATGCGATAATTTGGCCAGCAATGTTGCTTGGGCTGGGATTACCGTTGCCACAAACGATAGTTTCACATGGTATGATTTTGGCTGATGGTAAAAAAATGTCAAAATCGGTTGGTAATGTAGTTGATCCGATTGAGGTAATAGACAAATATGGTTTAGACGCTTTTCGTTATTTCTTTTTGAGACACATCGATACTTTTAATGACTCAGATTTTACTTGGACAAAATTTGAAGATGCTTATAATAATGAACTAGCTAATGATTTAGGTAATTTAGTGCAACGTTTGGCGACCTTAGCTAATAAAAATAATATTATAGTAGATGAATCAAAACATGGAATCAAAATGTTGTCAAAAGACTACTGTGATTTAATGAATAATTTTGAATTTGCTAAGTCATTTGATTTGGTATGGGAAAAAATACAAGGATTGAATCGCAGAATAGATGAGGAAAAACCTTGGGCTTTAGCAAAAAATGGTGAGAAGGTCAAACTTGAAGAATGTTTACAAAGTATTATAGCTGATTTATTAAAAATAAATATTGAATTATCACCATTTATTCCTGAAACTACAGAAAAAATTTCGAAAGTTTTTGTAGGTTTAGTAAAGCCACCTGAAAAACCATTGTTCCCAAAGAATTAAAAAATAACCCTCAGGTGAGGGTTATTTTATGAGGCTTATTAATTATTCACCAGACAGTTTACTAGTGAAGTCTGATAGGTAGAAGCCTACTATACCGCCAAGCATTGGTATAAGTGCGAAGGCTGAAAGAGCTTGGCAAATACCGCCGAAGATTTCGCCAAAACTTTCGCCTGCAGTTGGAAAAATTTGAAGCATGACAGCTACAGCTGGGTTCATGGCGAAGTTACTACTTAGTCCTAAGAAGGCAGCAGATATAACATATCCTAGTAAAACTGCAAGGACAATACCACCAGCGATAGTTGCTGCGAAAGTAAAGACGCTACGTTTGTATTGAACGGCACGTGCAGCAAAGAATCCAATAATTACAGCACCGAATAATTCTACCATAGCAAATAGCCAGAATTGGTTTTCACCAATAGCAGTCATAGTTGGAATTTCGTAAGCGGTTTCGCCACCGGCTAAATGGAAGGCATTGAAAATGAGCCAACCAAACCAAGCACCAAGTACTTCAGCAAGAATATACATGACGCCACGAATTACCGACATACGACGAGATGCCATCATACCTGCAGTAATGATTGGGTTGAGACAAGCGCCCGAAAAAGCATAAATTGCTATTAAGATTGCAATGAGCGCGAAAGCGTAAGTTGCAATGCTGGCGACACCCATTAACGAAACTGAAAAGAGCAATAATGCTAGTAGCATTGTGCCAATTATTTCGCCGAGTAATGCGCCGTAGAATTTATGATCTTTAAAGACGGTAAGAATACCCTCTTTGCCTTCGTATTTCTTAGCAAAGAAACCAGAGAGGCATGATTTTTTAGTTGATTTAGAGTCCACCTTGTTGGTTTTAGGAGCTGCAAGCTCTGTCTTCGCTGCGGATTTTGCGGCAGCTTTGGATTTGGTCGATTCAGCCTTTTTGGACTTATTCGACGCTTTCGACTTTTTGGTCGCCATTTATTCCTCCTTTAAATAATATTTATATTATTATACCATAAAAAATATGTGTTATAATGAAAAAGTTATAAAAATATAATTTATTTAGGAAAGAAAATGGGTGTAATTGTAAACAAAAAAGATAATGACAATGAACTTTCGCGAAGAATTACAGCTGATTTAAGAGCAAAAGCAATAGAAACTGCTGATATTGAAGAGGCCGAGGATGTAGATTTAGCTGAAGATGCTGAATATTTGCGGGACCTTAAGAAAACCAGTAGATTTGGTTGGGTTTGGATTGTTTTAATTATATTAGCAATTTTGTCTTTGATTTCAATTGTATTTATGTAATTTTTTAACATAAGTGTTATAATATATATTATATATGGATAATAAACTAGGTGAACACGATCCATTTCGCGGTATGAATACTGGCAACAAAAGTATTCGGCCGGATTTTTTGAAATCTAGTGATGAGGCAGCCTCTAAATTAAATGGAGCAGAATCGGCAGCAACGAAAGAAGTTGGTGGACAGTCGGATGATGCTATGGAGGATGCAAAAGAGGCAGAGGATAATACCGGCGGTTTTTATTCTGGTAGCGGTAAGGATGCTGAAGAATCAGGATCTAACTCGACTAAATCTAAAGGTATATTTAAGCGAGGCGGCCCTGTTTTTACGATTTTATTTGTTATTTTCATTGGTAGTGGTTTGATGTCTGGGACACAGATGTTCCAGCCATTTAGTTTATTAGCACAATTTGAAGAGACTTTTAATTCGATGCACACATCTGCTAACGTGCGATCAGAAAAGTTCTTTAGATATCAAATGAGTAAAAGAAAGGTAAAAAGTCCTTACAATATTTTTGGTACTGATTTTTCTTTTTCAGCGAAACAAAAAGAAAAATTGAAAGAACAAGGAATTGAATTTGATGATGATTATGACGGAAAGAAAGTTTTAAAATATACAGATGTTGATGGTAATGAAAAGATTGTTCCAGCCGATGATTTTAAGAGGGTTTATTCAGAAGATGCAGATTTTTTCCAAAGATATAATGCCGCCTCGATGACGTGGCGAGGAAAGATTGCTAACTGGTTTAGTACTACGACGGCTAACTTTTTACAGAATAATAAGTTGACTCGGAACATGTTTGAAAAATTTAAGGAAAAAGTAGCTGAAACGGATGGTGATTCCTTAAAAGCTACTAAAGATATTATTTCTGAGAGAACTAATGGTGATGGCGAACTGGATGTTCGAGTATCTAAAGAGCAGGAAGATGAGGATGGTAATCCAAGAATGGGAAGTGATGATGACGGAAAGATTGATAATGAAAAAATACGTGGTACTGATACGTCGACCGCAAGATCAAAAACAAAAGATATGTTGGACAACGTAAAAGGTAAATTTACGCAGGCTGCAAATATTGGTTGTGCAGCTCTTGGCTTGATAGGTACTGTAAGTATGTTAGTCGCCGCTAATGATGCTATACAAATCATTAACTTGACAACGGCTATGTTTGAAACTGTAGATAAGACTAAAGCTGGATATGGTGATGAAGCACCGATTCATGAATTTGCGGATGCTTTAAATAGTAAGACAAAAATTTCCACTTATCCAATTACAGGAACTGGTAATGGTGAGGTTACAGATAGCGGAATTGAGGGATTGTCGTCAGACGAAGAAGTGATTTCAAATAAAACTGCAATGCAATCAGCGGGTGTAGCAGCTTTGTATGGTGGTGGGTTAGTAAATCCAAATGATCCGAGCGTACAGAGTTTTAACCTTACTAGTAGTATTAATAGAATAATGGGTGGAATTGGTGTAAGTATGGGAGCTTATGAGGGATGTTTAGTGGCTAAAGCTGGTGCCAATGCGGTTTCAGCTATTGCAGATGGCATAGAAATTGTTGGGTGTATTAGTGGTATACTTGCTTCAATACCGACGGCAGGTTTTTCATTAACTGCTTGTGGGCCACTTGTAGGTTCGTTTTTTAAAGATTTAGCTAAAAGTGTTGGTCTTGGTGTTTTATTAAATGGGGTTATTTCTTTACTTTTACCGACTGTAGCGAATATGTTGATGCGTGATATAGTGTCGGATTTGGGTGGAGAAGAATTAGGTAATGCTTTGACGTTAGGAGCAAACATGTATCAAGGTTCAGCTCATCGCTCTAATGGAGGATCGCTCGGTACGATTGATAAATATACGAAGTTTGCAGTCTCACAAAAACAAGTAATGGCAGAGAAAGCTAGATACGAGAGGGAAACTTTAAGTCCGTTTGATATGACGTCGAAGAATACTTTTATGGGCACACTTTTGACACAAATGATGAGTTTTTCACACGCTGATTCGGTTAGTAGTATTGTTAGTGCTGGAGGAAGTGCGGTAGTTTCATCAATTGCAGCTTTGTCTCCTGGAGCGATGGCTTATGATGTAGCGGAAAGTTTGCCTGATAGCATAGAAGAATACGAGAAGACTTGTCCGTATTTAGCATCGATTGGAGCGATTGGCGACTCATATTGTAATCCATATATTGTGACAGATATGGGAACAATGGACAAAGATCCAGATGAAGTTTTAGAGAAGGTGAGAGGATATGGTGGCTTTTCAAATGATTCTGGTGATAATGCAGAGATTGATGCAGGGTCGGATTTGGCAAAGTATATTAGATATTGCGATAACAGGAATTCTCCATTTGGAATTGCCGATCAAAATATTGCGGGTGAAGTTGGTAATTGGGCTGATGTATCTACTAGTAATGCAACATTTAATGCTGCAGCAAATAGCGCAATTGGCTTTTTACCTGTGATTGGTGATATTGTCGATATTGTACAAAATACGCAGCAGTTAAATAATATAGGATATATTAGTGGTGAGTCGTGTGTAGCTGGGAATGATTTTAATGGTGTATCTACACCAAGTTGGAATAAAGCAAAGTATTACCAACGCTTTATTGAAGATCAATCATTAGCAGAGTCGATGGGTGTAATTGAAAAATCTGCAGTAACGTCATATCTTGAAAAGTATTATGAAGAAAATCCTTTAGATAATTCATATGAGGGTATCTTAGCAAGGTATTCGGGGCTAACCAAAGAGAATGTGATAGCTATTTTAGATTTCATTGATTATGCTGATTATGTTGCTCATTATGATCCTTCAGAAAGGTATGCATTTGGCGCATCAGTAGTGGAATTAGAAAATGAAATTTTCTTTGAACAAGAAAATGTGATGGATGGTGAAGGTGTGTTGCTTGGCCAAATCGTTTATGCAGATGTTAGAAATCGTAGTTTTGCAGTTTAGTATGATTTAGTAAACTTTGAGTATGATTTTGATAGTTTGGAGTATATTTTTTAAATTAAAGAGTATGTTCTTTGCGTTTTCTGGATTTTAGTGGTATTATTATATAACTAATACATCACAGGAATTACTTTATGAAAGAGTTGGAGCAATTAAAACAAGAACTAAAAAAGATAAATATAGAAGCTGCAGGTGTAAAAAACTTGCCGGTTGAAAAACGGGCTGAATTTGGACGCAAGATTAATCAGAAAAAACAAGAATTACTTTCCAAAATTGCGGTAGCTGAGAAAGCTTTACTCGATGTTGAAGTTGAGCCGATCGATGTAACAGCCTGGTCGGGTGTTAATGAAAAAATGCCTGAATTTTATCCAACTGAACTTGGTTCGAAACACCCTTTAATGTCAGAGATTGATCATGTGGTTGAAATTTATCAAATGATGGGTTTTGATGTAATGGAGTCAAGGCAACTTGATGATGAATTTCATATGTTTGATTCTTTGAATTTTGCTAAAGAACATCCAGCACGTGATGGGTATGATACTTTTAGAACAGAAGAAGGTTTAATTCCACCGGCACATACTTCTACTATGGAGCATCGTGCTTTAAAGAAATTTAAATACAAATTGGAACGTGGTGAACCAATTGCGGTGGTAATTCCTGGGCGTGTATATCGCAATGAAGATGTGGATGCGACGCACGAACATACTTTTTATCAGTGCGAAGGTATGTTTGTTTCAAAAGATTGTACGCTTGGCAATATGTTGGGAGTTCTTAGAGAATTCTTTGAAAGATATTATGAACAAAAATTGGAAATTCGTACGCAACCTGGTTATTTTCCATTTACAGAACCATCAGTAGAACTTTTGATCGAGAAACCAAAAGCATTAGGTGGTAAAAAAGGTGATTGGCTCGAGATGCTTGGTTGTGGAATGACTCATCCAAATGTGTTAAAAATGGCGGGAATTGATCCGACTGTGTATCATGGTTTTGCTTGGGGTGGTGGAATTGAGCGTTTGGTGCTTTTAAAATATGCGCTAGGAGATATACGCTTTTTCGAATCGGGCAATCTTAATTTCTTAAGGGAGTTTAATTAAAATGAGAATTTCTTTAAATTGGTTAAAAAAATATGTTAAAATTCCAGTCTCTAATGATGAACTGGTGAGGTTGATTGGTGCACGATTGGTTGAAGTAGAGGAAGTAATCGATGAAACTCATAAATATGACAATATTTTTATAGTAAAGGTGGAGCATGCAGAAAAAATTCCGGATACTCATCTGACTCTTTGCAAAATTAATGTAGGAAATATAGAAATTCCTAAAGTCGAAAAAGATGCTGATGGATTGGTCCAAGTAATGTGTGGAGCTCCTAATGTGCACGAATGTATGATGGCGGCTTGGATTGCACCAGGAGCAATAGTGCCGGCTTCAATACATGAAGATGCACCATTCGTAATTGGTAAACGTACAATGCTAAAAAAATATGAATCGAATGGCATGCTTGCCGCGGCAGATGAACTAGATCTTGGTGATGACCATGAGGGAATTATTGAGATTGAACCTGACACAGCTAAACCCGGAATGCGTTTTGCGGATGTGTTTGAACTGAATGATTTGATTTTAGATATTGAGAATAAATCGTTAACACATCGACCAGATACTTTTGGATTAATTGGTTTTGCGCGGGAAGTAGCTGGAATACTTGGAAAGCAATTTGAATGTGAAAATATTGGAAATGATTTGTCGGTAGATAATTCAATTGAGATTGAAATTAAAGAAGAAAATATTTGTGAAAGATATACGGCATTAGTTTTAAAGAAACATGGTGAGATTAAGAAAAAGTATTTCACATGGATGGATACAATTTTAGCAAAATCTGGTATGCGTCCAGTAGATCCAATTGTGGATGCGACTAACTATTTGATGTTACTAACTGGCCAGCCTTTACATGCTTTTGATTATGATAAGTTTATAAAAGTAGGGAAGAGTGATAAACCGAAAATTATTGTGCGTTTGGCTAGAAAAGGTGAAAAATTAACTTTGCTTGATGATAAGGAAGTGATATTAAATGAAAATGATATATTAATTACCTCTAATGATGTTCCGGTGGCGATGGCTGGAGCGATGGGTGGTAAATCTACTATGATAGACGAGAATACTAAAAACATCATTTTAGAGTCGGCGACTTTTTCACTTTATAATTTGCGTAAAACGCAAATGGCTCACGGTATTTTTTCGGAAGCAATTACTAGATTTACAAAAGGACAGCCACCATACCAAACTATGCGAGTAGCGGAAGCGTGCGCAGAAATGTTAAAGGAAGGATTTAAAGTATCGGCGGTGGCAGATGCTTATCCAGTTCCGCCAAAAAATAATGTTGTAAAAATTACAACATATGAAATTAATAATTTACTAGGAACTAAGTATAATAAAGATTTAATTGTAAAAACACTGAAAAATGTAAACTTTGAAGTTGATGTTGACGGAGACAACTTAGAAGTAATGGCACCAGAATGGCGAACTGATATTTATATCAAAGAAGATATTATAGAAGAAGTTGGTAGATTACTTGGTTATGATAATATTGAACCAGTTTTACCGTTACATCTTACGGCTGAGAAAAATCCTATTCTTGAAATGAAGCAGAAAATTCGTGAAATAATGGCAAGATTTGGGGCGAATGAGGTGCTTACTTATAGTTTCGTGAGTGGTAAATTACTTGAAAAAGTTGGTCAGGATTCTAAAAATTCATATAGAATTATTAATTCGATTTCGCCGGAATTACAGTATGTGCGTCAATCGATTGTGCCGAGTTTACTTGATAAAACTTATGTGAATGAAAAATTGCCAGTTGAACGCTTTGCAATTTACGAGATGAATGATGTATATCGTAAAGATTTAGGGATGACTGACGAGAATGTTCCAGTTGAAAAATTTAGTTTAGGTTTGGTAGTAGCTGAACGTAAGAATGATGAAACGGCATTTTATAAGGCGAAGAAATACGTAGCAAAATTATTTGAAGAGTTAAACGTTGAAGTAGAATTTTTGCCGATATCAAATAAAGCCAAACAAGTGGAAGAGAAACCGTTTGAACCTAAGCGATCAGCTGAAATATTTATTGGCGATGAATATATTGGTATAGTTGGTGAATTTAGAAATTCAGTTAAGGCGGAGTTTAAATTAGCTCCTTATGTGGCTGGGTTTGAAATTGATATGGAAATTTTGTTCAAACATATGTCGAAAGATAAAAAAATTAAATTAGGTAGTAAAAAGAAAGAAGATTTGACAGTTACTACAGATAAATCTTATGCAGAGACATTAAAACAAGTACAAAAACAAAATCCAGGGGCACAAATTACTCCGGGTACGATTTATCAAGCTGAAGGTCAGAAGAGTAAAAATATCACGTTTCACATTACGAAATAAAGTTTGAATTCTTTTAGTACTTATGTTAACATATAGGTATGATATTACTTGATTCGGTTACGAAACAATATCCGGGTGATTCTGAGCCAGCGCTCGATAATGTTTCGCTACACATAGAACCTAATGAATTTGTGTTCTTGGTGGGTAAATCTGGCGCAGGTAAATCAACTTTGATGAAGATGATCACCAAAGAAGAAAATCCAGATTCCGGCAAGATTATTATTGGTGGAATTGATCTTGATTACGTGAAAAAACGCCATATTCCTGGTTATCGTCGACGACTTGGTGTCGTATTTCAGGATTTTAAATTATTGCCACGACGTACAGTGTATGAAAATGTAGCTTTTGCGCTTGAAATTGCTGGAATGAGTGGCAAAGAGATTCGAAAGACAGTGCCGAAGGTTTTGGAATTAGTTGATTTGTCAGACCAAGCGAAGAAATTTCCTGATCAATTGTCTGGTGGGCAACAACAGAGAGTATCGATTGCACGTTCTGTAGCAAGGCAGCCGAAGATTTTGATTGCAGATGAGCCAACGGCAAATTTGGATAAATTAACGACTGAAGAAATAATTCAATTGTTGAAGAAAATTAATGACTTTGGTACGACTATTTTGGTAACTACACACAACGAAAACATTGTAAATACCCTACAAAAACGTGTGGTGACATTGAAAAATGGTAAGATTGTGAATGATCAGAAGAACAATGGTATTTATAAATTAGATGAAAAACCTGTACCAAAGGCACCTGTACGTAAAGTACAGACGCCAGGTCATGCGTTAAGACCGAGGAGGGTAATCTAGGTGGAAAAAGAAAAAAAATTGAAAAAAGTTTCGAAAAAAAGTTTGAAGACGATGCAGAAAAATCGTAAGCGTCATATTGTGCGCGAGAGAGCGCGGATTTTGAAATATGGCACGCGAGGTTTTTCACGAAATATTTGGCTTTCAACTGCTGCGACTGTAGTGATGGCAATTACATTGATTATTTTGTTTGTAACGATTGTGGCTAGTGTGATTTTGACGAATACCGCTGAAATGATGAAGGATAAAATCGACATTACTATTTATTTGAAGCCGAATACTTCACAGACAGAATTAGACACTTTGACTGCAGAAATTAAAAAGGATTCAAATATCAAAAGTGTAGAAACTTCGACTTCGGAAGAAGAGTATAATAAATTCTTGTTAGAGAATAAAGATAGTGATGAAATATTGAATATTCTAGATGATGAAATGACTGAGATGATGATTTCTAAAATGCAAGCGACTATGCGGATTAAAGTTTATGATATAGATAATCTGGATAGTATTAAAGAACTTGTTGAAAATGGTGAGCTATTCCATAATTATACGGATAAAAGTATGCCACCAACTTATGACGTCAATCGTGTAGAAATTAATACAATTACATCTTGGGCTAGGATGGCTCGCACAGGTGGTATTATGCTTGCTGCAGTGTTTTTGGTGATCTCAATTTTAATAATTTTCTCAACTATTCGAATGGCGATTTTCTCTCGACGTGAAGAAATTTACATGATGAAGTTAGTGGGAGCAGATCGAAGCTTTATTCGTGGGCCGTTTTTGATTGAGGCAGAAATTTGTGGATTGATTGCTGGTCTTGTAGCTGCGATTATTTCTTACTTTGGATTTAGATTCTTGTCACCAAAATTAGCTAATTATGGAATTAATGTAGATTCGATTAATAATGTTCTGGAGTCTAATCAATTGATTTTAGTGTTCTTGGCATTCATTGTAGTGGGTATAGTGATTGGTAGAATTTCAGCAAGGCTTGCTGTCTCGAAGTACTTGCATAAAACTTAGTGCTTATGTTATAATATGAGTATGGCTAAAATGAAAAATAAAAAAAGAATATTGATAGTTGTGGTTGCGGTTTTGATTAGTTTTACTCCAGTTTTTTGGATGTTAAAAAATACGGATAATGAGGCTTTGGCTATCTCAAAAGCTTGTCAAAATTCAGCAGCGTGTCGTGCAGCGGTAGAGAAAGAAAAAGAGGCCAATAGAAATGCAGCAGCAGCGGCAGATTCAGCAAATGCTTACCAATTAAAGGTAACTGAGCTTTCGTCTGAAATTGCTAGTAAAGAAGCGGAAATTGCTGGTACCGAGGCTGAGATTAAAGAATTAAAAGATGAAATTGAATTAACTGAAGCTAGATTGCAAGAAGAACAAGAAGCTTTGGCTGAACTTTTAGTTAATATGCATTTTGAATCTGATGCTGAACCGATTAAAATTTTGGCTGGAGCTACTTCGATATCGGATTTAGCAGAGAAAGCAGCACGTGAAGAAACTGCTAAGGAACAGATTTCAATACAAGCTACTCAAATCAAACAGACAAAAGAACAACTTGAAGAAGATAAGGCAGAAGTGGAAGAATTATTGTCTCAACAAAAAGAAGCCAAGAAAGAATTAGTTTCAAAGCGTGCTGAGCATCAGTCTTTGGTAGAAAAATACGAGAACGATGCGGAAGCTTATGCAGAAGTAGCAAAAGAAGCTCAAAAAGCTCAACGAGCAGCAGAAAAAGCTGAGCAGGAAGCTCACCCGGAGCTTTATAATGGTAGCACTTACACTGGTATTAACACTTATCCATGGCAGGCAGATTGTCCAGATAGACAAGACGCTTATGGCACGACGATTGATGGTTATTATATTGGTGGTTTGGTATGTGAATGTGTAAGCTATACTGGTTGGAAGGCATATGAGATGTTTGGTTTGGTCTTAGCGTGGGGTAATGCTTATAACTGGGATAACCGTGCTAGGTCGGCGGGTTATGTGGTTGACCATAATCCAGCGCCGAATACGATTGGCCAGATTGATGGTGGAGCTTATGGACATGTGTTTTGGGTAGAAAATGTGAATGGAGATGGTTCGATTGATGTAACAGAATATAATAACGCATACGCTACACAGCTTTATTCTGGCTCTTTCCATTATGGTGATTTTGGAGCTCGTACTATTTCAGGTGGAGAAGTTGGTAGATATAATTATATTCACCTGCGTTAAATGTGATATAATTTACTTATGGATAAAAATGTGGAGTGGAAAGAAAAACAAACTAGTCTTGGTAATGCAGTAATTATTTCTATAATAATGCTAGTAGTGGGGCTGGTATTGGGTATAAATTGGAAAAATTGGTTTGGGGGTTTTGCGCCTTATCTTGGACTAGAACAAGATCATAGTTCAGAGATTGATTGGTCAGCATTGAATGAAGTATATAATAAATTAGTCAATAATTATGATGGCGAAATTTCGAAATATGATATTATTGAGGGTGCAAAAAAAGGTTTAACGGATTCTTTGGGGGATGTTTATACTGTATATATGGATGCTGAAGAAGCTCAAGAATTTGAGGATGATTTGCATGGTAATGTGGGTGCAGGCATTGGTGTAGAAATGGGCATGCGAGATGGATACGTGAGAGT
>JAGCST010000012.1 GCA_017964025.1 Candidatus Saccharimonadota bacterium | reverse complement strand
ATTGGTTTTAGCTTCATCTACTGTTTCAGCTGAATATATAGGTGACACTTACGCTGATAATGTAGCTATTTCAGTGCCTATAGCTTGTACTATGAATGGTGTTGGTATGAATACTCATAATGCAGAAATACCTAACGGTACTTATAGAACAGACATTGGTACTACTACACTAAAAGCCTATTGTAATGATGCTGAAGGTTTTGCTATTTATGCAGTTGGATTTACAGAGGATGATATAGGCGAAACTAACAGTACCAAATTAGTTGGGTCTAATACTAACTATGCTATATATACGGGTACGGCTACCAGTTCTGGCAATCCAGATATATCTAACTGGGCTATGAAACTTACTACAACATCTAACCCTGCCCCTACTTACCCACTTAATATCCAAAACGGTTATACCAATTACAGTATAGTCCCGACTAGCTACACCTTGGTGGCTTCTAGAGACAGCGGTACTGATATTGGTACCAGTGCCGAAGGTTCTACACTTACTACCACTTATGCCGTTTATATTAGTCAGAGTCAGCCTGCTGACACTTACACCGGCCAAGTTAAATATACGCTTGTTCATCCAGTTTCTGCCGCAGCACCTAAAAAACAAGTTACAAAAACATTTGAAATCACCTATGATACTGGAACCTCTCATCTTTTCTTTGACCCAGAAAAAACTCAGACTCAAAATGTAGTTAGTTATTTGGTTACCTGCGGAGTTGAAACCAAACAATCTGAGATTATTAAAACCTCTAATCTAAATGATTCTGGTGCTCAAAATGGCTCATATACCGGCGATGATTTAATTCAATATTCATATATCTATCAAGATGCAAGTAAAATTAAAGTAATAGTTCATTATGGTATTACAGCTAATACCGGATATCTTGGTGTTTATGGAGATAATGAACAATATTATGAAATTTATTCCGAAGAAAACAATTTATCTGGCACGGACACCTATATTTTAAACGGTAATAATATTCATATTGAACTTGAAACCTGGAGGCCGGAAGATATCATTAGCGGTTACGACTATGGTATTTATGTTGCTATTTATCCATTAGACGAGAACAATAATGAAATACCTTTTGAAAAATTTTCAGATTGTAATTGGAATACCATTAGCGGTATCTATATTATACCGACCTACAGCACTCCTATTAGCGGGAGCTACCCATGGTTTATAGGTTGGGGATATCTTAATTTAGAAGCATATGACGAACAAACATTATTGCAAAGTATAGGAGAAAATTTTGGCATATATAATAATGCAAATAATAGTGTTACCGTTAGATCGCAATCCGCACTATAGAATATTTTTTTAACGCGATACAAAAAATATATTTAATCTTTCGTACTATTGCCGCTCTTCACATTTTATACAGAATATGGTATAATATAGGTATGAGAAAAGTTATCGTTAAATGTAAACTCAAAAATCGCGATGAGTTTGAGCGCAAACTTAGCGATATAGATTTGGATTTTTCCCAGGTCTACTGGCAGCATGATCGTATTTATGTGCCACGTAATTACAAACCACATTCCAATTTTCCACGTCTTATTATGCGCACCGAGATGCGCGCCGTTGATAAACCAGCTAAATATAGTTTTATCTTGAAGCGTCATATTGAAGACTCCGGCGTTGATATTACTGAAGAGACTATTATCAAAGATTACGAGAAAATGGTAAATATTATCTTGCAACTTGGTTTCAAACCAGTCGCTGAAATTTCTCGTCGTCGCCAAGATCTCAAAATGGGAGAAGGGAACTTTATTTTCTTAGATAAAATCGAAGGCAAATCTGGTCAATATGCTAAAATCGAGTCCGAACTTACCTCTGTAGATTCCATTACCGCCGCTAAAGAAGATCTTAAGAGAACCTTCGAAACTCTCGGTGAGAGCAACTTTGTAGAAAACGCCTACTTCGAAATTTAACCTCTAGGTGGTTCGCCATCTGGTTCACCAAGTAATTTTTTAGACTTGATTTCATAGCGTCTACCGTTCACTGGTGAAACATAATAATCTTCATTTAATAGATTCACAAACATCGTCAAATCTTTATCATCCATGATAATAATTGAGCCATCATCATCTGTCATTAATTCAAGCTGCATTTCATCTGCATAGTCTAGCAGTTTGTCTTGTGGCATTTCTTCCGCGATATCCATAGCCTGTACTTTCTTAAGTATAGGTTTTTTATCGGCAAGCAGGGAATCAAGCGTCAAACCTTCCGCAAATGACAATTTATATTTTTCGCAAAGTTCTTTTGCTTTAGCCTCCGCTATCACCTGTGATTTATAATCATATTGGAACAAATTCTCAAACTTCGCTTGGTTGAACACAATAATTGTATCATCCACAATCGCCACCTGATTATCATCGGGCATCTTCAGTGCAATTTCTGCCGAAAATGGTTCAAATGACTCGCCATTGATTTCCCACGATGTTGCACCCTTGAGTGCCGCTGATGCTGGTAAAATTTTTGCAATATAAAACGTTTTCATCCCATCCTCACCTGGATAGGTAAATTTTGCTAAAATTCCTTTTACCTTCTTAAAATCATATTCATTTTCTGAGAAGTAATCAATGTCTTTGTATTCGTTCTCAATCAAATGAATCAAAGTTTCAGCTCGTCCTACTTTAGATAGGGAAGTACGGTAAATCACTTTTTCCTCACCGTCCGCTCGTTCATATTCGCGACATTCAAGACCTTTATCTGCCTCCTCTATAATAAAATGCACTGCCTCCTGCATAAACATTGATTTCACTGCCCCAGTCAATTTATCTGAATATTTTATCTTATATGGTGTGTAATTTTTATTGAACAAAAACAGTTCCGCCGATACATTATTTTTTATTTCATCAACTTCATTCGCCCACAAGAATACATCAAATTCTGTATTTTCCATATTTACCTCACTTACTTTCCATCATTATATCATACCCTACAAGAAAACAAAAAAGCCAGCTTAAGTAAGCCAGCTCTTTCTCATTTCTCTGAGATGTGATCTTTACGGTATAAAGCCATATCAATAGCATCGGCGATAGGGAATGCTCCATTTTCTACTTCCGTACGTTCCGAACTTTCCAACGCATGAGCTTTTTCTAGCACCATATCTAGTCTACACTTTATATCTAAGAGCTCATCATAACTCACACATTGCTCAAACATACAAGCTCGCGTCGAATAATGTTCGAGCAAACGACTATAGTCGTCTCTAATTTGTCCGATTTCATCCAAGAGTTTTCTGAATGTACAATCTATTACCACTTTGCCCACCTCCTTAAAGATAATAGTCCACGTCTAATTATATCACAAAAAACTATAAAAATCAATAGGGAAGTGTTCGGTTTTTAAAACCTCTAAAAATTCAATTTGTTCGGTTTTTACCAACAGAATGTTCGGGAAATTAACAGAGAAGTTTTCCACATATGCGAAAAACCTAAATATAAAAAAAGTCAAAAAAAGCTCTTGCATTTTTCAAAAAATTATCATAAAATAAAACCAGCGAATAAAATACAAAAACGCTAAACAAACCGCACCTTAAAAAAGTTTGAGACCGATCATCTAGGAGCTTCGCGCGCATTAAAAATCAAGCGAGATGCGAAAAAACAATCGTGCGTTCCTTCCTCAAAAACACACCTCCCAATAAAAACTCTATATGGTCTAAACACAATAAGTCTCTCAACGGCTATGATTATATGATTGGCTTTCATAGCAAATCAAACAATCGTAGTAGATTAATTGTGTGAAAAATAAAAATCAAAGCAGAAACAAACCCGCTGAAGTTTCTAGTTGAACGGTCTCAAGCGTTGTATAATATAAATATGGAGAAACTACATAACCCTGTATTATTATCTGAAGTCCTAGCAGGTCTCAGACCCCAGCCTGGAGAGTCGTACTTGGATTTGACAGCCGGCTATGGGGGACATGCTAGCGAAATTTTGGGCGTGACACAGAATTACAAAGGTTCAGTCTTGGTTGATCGTGATGAATTTGCAACAGAATATTTAAAAAATGCATTTCCATCCGAAACTACCATTATCAATACGGATTTTTATAGCGCAGTGCTACGACTTTTCGAGTGTGGAAAGACTTTTGATATAATACTAGCCGATTTTGGAGTTTCTTCTCCGCAATTAGACATGGAAGAACGCGGTTTTTCATTTAAATATGATAGCCCGCTTGACATGCGGATGGACCAAAAGCAGCAAAAAACGGCGGCAGACATTGTAAATAAGTATAGTGAAAGGGAATTAGTGCACATCTTTACCACCTATGGCGAAGAGCCAGTAGGCCGTAGCAAGATGCTAGCCAGAACAATCGTACATCACCGCCCTATCAACACCACAAAGGAGTTGGCAGATTTAATCAAAGCTAGATCAAGATATAGTAAAATCCATCCAGCTACCAAAGTCTTTCAAGCAATTAGAATTGTAGTCAACGGGGAATTAGAACAGATCGAAAAGACTTTGCCATTTCTACCGAAATTATTGAATAATAATGGTCGTTTAGGGCTTATCACCTTTCATAGTCTAGAAGACAGGTTAGCAAAAAATTTCCTTAAAGAATGCACCAACCACGGTGAAGAATCTGAGCTGGAAATTATCAACAAAAAGCCTATCGTTGCGGGTAGTGTGGAGTTAGTTATCAACCCGCGAGCTAGAAGCGCCAAACTGCGATTAGCTACTAAGCGGCATTGATAAAACAAAAATATTAAATAAAAAGGAGGCAAAATGCCAAAACAAATCGTGATTGCGAACAAATCTCGCAAACAAACCGTTAAGGTACATTTTCGCTAGTCTCCCTCATCTCCGGGCGGGCTAAAACTCGCCTGGGGAGTTTCGGGACTGGATGACATGGACCAGAGTGTGGTCCGCCAAAATAGAGTTCACACCGGAGTGTGTGAGTGTATGACCTTCCCGGGTAGCTTCTTTAAGGCACTTTTAGCTCTGACCTAAAGAAGCTCCCGGTCTAAGACAAAAACAAACATCAAAATAAATCAGCGAGGAAAAATCAAAAATGCAAAATCAAACCTACGTCACTCGACGTGTCCCAGCGACTACTTTCGTGCGCAATCGTAATACCGTTCGTCACACTAAGCGAAGTCTTGGCTCAATTTCACAGATAGTTATAGTCAGTATGTTGACATTAGTTTTTGGTTTGATCTATGTCGCTGAAGGTACTAAAGCTACCAGTTTTGATTATGAAATTTCTTCTGTTGAATCCGAAATCACAGAAATGAACGCTAAAAAAGATGATTTAGCAGTCGAAAAAGCTCGCTTAAATTCTGTTGCTACAGCTAAGAACAGCGCAGTAGCAGCGAATATGGAAGATGCTACGGTGACTGGCTATGCCACGGAGTAATTATCAACACCAGATTGTTAATCCTACCAGTTCGCCTCACCGTCGAATTAAGATTTTGAGAAACGTAGTATTTATCGCATTTGCTATTATTGCGGTGCGACTTTTTTTCATTCAAATCATTGAACATAATTATTGGATTACTAAAGCCGAAAAGGAACACACCATTTTAGAGACTGTCACCGCCAGACGTGGAGAAATTTATATGATGGACCATGATGAACCAGTTGCTATAGTCTTAAACCAAACTACTTATCAAATTATTATCGACCCCTCTGTTACTAACAAAGACGAAGTCAAACAGGCTCTCGAAACTTACGCCAAAGATTATATTGTGGTTGATTTTGACGAAATTTACAATCAAGAAGGTTTAAGATATTCTATTGTAGCAAAGAATGTCCCTAGAAATATCATTGAAACTTTAAACGAACAAGATCTTACAGCTGTTTGGTTCAAAAAAACCAATCAGCGAGTATACCCTGAAGGACAACTCGCCTCCGTTTTATTAGGTTTCGTCAATGCCGATGGCGTTGGTCAATACGGCGTTGAAGGCGCATTAAACCCAGTTCTTGCTGGTAAAGACGGTTTAATTAAGTCTACCGCCGATGTTAATAAAGTAGCTCTTAGTATTGGTAATGATAATATCAAAATTCCAGCTGAAGACGGTCGTAATTTGGTATTATCTATCGACCGAGGACTCGAACAGGGTGTTGAAGAAATTACTAAAAAACACATTGATAATACCGCCGCAACTCACGCCTCAGCGCTCGTCATGGACCCCAATACTGGTGAAATTATAGCCATGGCTAATTTACCAAATTACGATCCAGCTAACTATGGTAACGTCACTGACGCTTCTGCTTATCTTAATCAGGTTACCGAAGTTCCTTATGAACCAGCCTCTATTTGTAAAAGTTTTGCTTTTTCATCTGCTATCAACGAAGGTGTCATGAGCGCAGATACTACTTATTTCAACCAAGGGTATGAAATTATTGATGGTTGGAAAATTCAAAATGCCGAACAACGAGCCAGCTTATACGGCACTATTAATATGAAAACTGCTCTTTACTGGTCTCTTAACACTGGTTCCATCTATGCTCTCAAATTATTAGGTGGCGACCCTAACCAAATTAACCAAGCAGGTAGGGAAAAACTCTACGATTATTATCACAATAAATTCCGTCTTGATCATCTTAGTGGTATTGAATTACCAGAAGTAGAAGGTATTATTCCAGATCCAAACGAAGGTTGGGGTCGTGATTCAGTCTATGCTAACATGACTTTCGGTCAGAATCTTAATATCACTATGCTCCAAACCGCCACCGCCTATTCTGCGGTCATCAACGGCGGTACTTATCATACTCCTACCATTGTCAAAGGGGAATTGGTTAATGGTGAAGTTGCACCATTAGAAAATACTACAGAATCAACTGAAAAAATTGATAACAAAATTTTATCTGATGAGACTTCTGCCACAATGCGTGACATGTTTATTAATAACCGTAATTATAAAGCACGTGCCGGCATTGATCGTGCTGGCTATGCTATTGGTGGAAAATCTGGTACTGCCCAGGTAATCAAAAATGGTGCTTACGATGATACTATGAGTGAGACCGTCGGTTCCTATATTGGTTTTGTTGGACCAAATGGGGAGTTGCCAAAATATGTCATAATGGTTAAAATGTTAGGTGAGGGGCAGTATTTGGACGGCGGCATTGCCAGCAATCTCTTTGATGATATTGAAAACTACCTTATCGATTATCTAAAAATTAAACCAGGAGCCTAAAATGAATGTAATTGATGATGAAGTATTTTATGGACTACTACTTGCTCTTTGCAGCTTCCTTTTTTCAATGATTTTAACGCCATTCTATACTCATTTTGCTTACAAATATAAGTTTTGGAAAAAACAAAAACAGACTACTGTTGATGGCAAAGATCTTCCCGTCATGCGTAAACTTCACGCTCACAAATTCAAACACGTTTTTCCAACCATGGCTGGATTAGTTGGTGTTATAGCCGTAACTACGGTTACTTGGGCTTTTAATCTCGATCGTGGCCAAACTTGGTTACCGCTTGTCGGTTTTCTTGGTGGGGCATTAGTGGGTGTTATTGATGATGTAATTAATATCTTTGGCTCAGGTCGAGGCGCCGCAGGCTTACGTGGTCCAGTTAAATTTTTCCTAATTTCCATGGTTGGTTTGGCGCTTGGTTGGTTCTTTTCTTTCAAACTTGGTTGGACCGACATTTTGGTTCCATTTCTTGGTGATTTTGATATAGGCGCATTTTGGACTATGTTAGTCTTTGCTTTTGCCGTAGTTGCTACATCTAATGCTGTCAATATTTCTGATGGACTAGATGGTCTTTCTGGTGGTCTTGCCATGATGTCTTACGGGGCATTTGGCATTATCGCTCTCTTTCAAGGTAACGTTTTGTTGTTTGGCTTTTGTCTCACTGTGGTAGGATGGCTTTTAAGCTATGTTTGGTTCAATGTGCCTCCTGCTCGTTTTATGATGGGGGATACTGGTTCATTCGCCCTTGGCTCTGGTCTAGGTGTTGTTGCTATGATGACTAATTCATTTCTCTTACTACCAATTATCGGCCTACCATTTGTAATTGAAACCGGCTCCTCTCTCATTCAACTTGCTAGTAAGAAATTTTTCCATCGCAAAATCTTCATTTCCGCTCCACTTCATCATCATCTCGAAGCTATAGGTTGGGGTGAAGCTAAAATTGTTATGCGCTTCTGGATTATCGCAGGTGTTTGTGCTATCATAGGTATCTTTATTGCTACTACCGGTGGAGCAATCTAAAATGAAAACACGTAAGCATAAATCAGACCTAGTAATATTGTTTGCTACTTTAGGTTTGATGGCGCTTGGTCTCATTATTATTTATGCTATTGGCCCCATGCGTGCTAACGTCTTAAACAATACTTACGGTACTGACTATCCTTCTAGTTATTTCTTTCTTGGTCAGTTGCGCGCAGTTGGTCTATCTTTAATTGCTTTTTTTGCTGCATTTAAATGGATTCCATATCAATATATTAAAAAATATGCTAAGCCTATTATGATAATTGCTCTAATATTATCAGGTTTACTTTGGTTTTTATCAATGATTGGCTCTAGCTTAGCAAAATGTGAACTTGGCGAATGTCGTTGGTATCAACTGGGCCCAATTAGCTTTCAGCCGGCAGAGTTTCTTAAACTTGCTATGGTGATTTATTTAGGTGATTTTCTGTCTCGCAAAAGGGAAGAAGGTTGTATTGGTAAATGGCGAGAATTTTGGGTTCCTTTATTAATAGTTTGTGGTGTTTCATTATTCTTAGTCGTGATTGCTCAAGGTGATTTAGGCACAGGCGTAGCTTTAATTTCTATTATTTTTGGTATGCTACTTATTGCTGGCGTTCCAGCTAAACAATATTTATTTATGGTGGCGTTAGTGCTAATTGTTGCAGTTGGCGCCGTTGCTACTTCGTCCCATCGTATGGAGCGCGTCAATGCTTGGATTACTACTTTATCAGGCGGAGAGTCATCTGACTCTACTTATCACGTCGAAAATGCTATGCTTGCTATCGGTACTGGCGGTCTTGCTGGTGTAGGAATCGGTAATTCAGTTCAAGCCACCGGTTATTTACCAGAATCTATTAACGATTCTGTTTTTGCGATTATGGGTGAAACCTTCGGTTTCATCGGTCTTTTCCTAATATTGGTAGTCTTTGCCGCTATCCTTGTTCGTATGCTTAAAGTTGCCGAGGGAACTAAAGACACTGAAGGCCGTCTTGTTGTAGTTGGTATATTCGCCTGGACTCTAGCTCAAGTTACAGTTAATATTATGGCGATGACCTCTCTTGTGCCAGTTACTGGTATCACTTTACCTTTATTGTCCTATGGTGGCACTAGTATGGTGTTTATTGCTTTTGCTTTAGGCCTCGTTTTGCAACTTTCGTGTTATACTAGTAGAGAGGTAATCACAAATGAAAATATTAGTAGTGGGGGGCGGCTCGGGGGGGCACATCACACCAGCCGTCGCCGTAGTTCGTGAAATTCTAGAAAAAAAGCCTCGTGCTGAGGTCGAATTTTGGACTGATTTTAAATATTATAAAAACGTTACTAAACTCACCACCGAAATCGGTGTAGCATGGGGTGAAGAAGTCCGCCGCAAAAAATCTACCTACATTCGGGTTCGCCGCATCCCAGCGGGCAAATTTCATCGTTATGCCAACTGGCATTTCCGAGATTATTTTGTCCATATTGGCGTTACATTAAAAGAACTAGTTTTTGGTAATATTTGTGGCTTTTTCGGATTTATTGCTGGTCTGATTACCGTTTTTTGTCGTCTAGTACGCAAGAGTACTCGTCCCAATGTTATTTTTCTAAAAGGTGGCTATGTTTCTTTGCCAGTCGGTCTTATTGCTAAAATATTTAAAATTCCTTACATTATTCACGAATCCGATGTAGTAGCTGGCCTTGCCAATCGTTTACTCATGAAAAAAGCCGCCAAAGTTGCTTTTGGTATGCCAATTCCAGAAGAATTGCAAGCCAAACACCCTAATTATGTTTGGACTGGCATTCCGGTTGGGCCAGAATTTAAACCTGTTAGTGGCAATAAAAAACTTTCCCTTAAAAAAGCTTTCTCTTTTAATCCTGACAAACCTCTTGTCGTCATTACTGGCGGTTCGCAAGGTTCTGAGAATCTCAACGAAACTACTAGGGCTATTTTGCCAGAACTTCTTAAATTTACATCAGTTGCCTTAGTTGCTGGTCGCAAACATTACGAAGATATGATTGATCTCAAAAAATATGAAAACTGGGAAAAAGCTTCGTTGGAATCCAATTTCCGTATGTGGGAATTTAATACTACAATGGACGAACTGATGGGAGCCGCCGATGTAGTAGTCTCACGTGCTGGTGCTACTACTATTGCTGAATTAGCTGGTCTTAAAAAAGCTGTCATTCTAGTTCCGTTTGCCCGTTTACCAGGCGGACATCAAACTAAAAATGCGGAACGCTTAGCTACCGCCAAAGCCGCCATCATCGTTAATGATCTCAGAATGATGGAAAAACCAGAAATTCTCCTTGATGAAATTCGTCATCTCATCAAGTCTCCTCGTTTACGTGCTGATATGGCTGATAAGTTAGCCGAAGAAGCTCGTGCCGATGCCGCTAAACGTCTCGCCGAAATAATTCTGGAGGAGGCCAAGAGTGGGGATTCATAAAACTAATAAACGTAGTAAAAAAAGCAACGATAAAGCCCAACCAGAACGTCCAGAACTTGCCAGGCGCAAGATGAATCGCAAATCTACTATTATATCTGGTCGTACAATTGGCGAAAAAAGGGAACGACTCGAAACTAAAAACGAACGCGCTGCTGCTCGTAAAAAAGACAAACAGAAAAAAACTCTTCGAGTTTCTTTTACGGTGGTAGGTTTCGCCATTTTGGCAACTATTCTTTTTATTATTTGTTTTAGTTTTATTAATAATGGTAAAGGAAAATCTATTAATGAAGTCGTCGTTGAAGATTACGCTGATTATCAGCCCACTATCGAAATCATTGACGAAGATGCTTCTGCCGGTAGCCAAATTACTAGCCGTATGAAGACTTATATCGGTCAAGCTGAAGCCGATTTTCGAGCGCTTGAGTACACCCCTACTAAAGCCGTAGTCCCGTCCGGTTCAATCCGTATGATTTATTTCTACCTCGAGGGCTATACTGGGTATATTAAAATGACTATCGACCGCGGATCTGCCGTATCCGTAGAAGACACTGATCGTATGATTCGTTATCTTGCCGCTCAAGAGATTACAGATTTTGAATATATCGACGTTCGCACTCAGGGTAAAGCTTATTGGAAATAATTTTCTCACCCCCTAGAATAGGGAATTAAAGACATTTAACAGGGGTAGACCCCTGTTAAATAAGAAAGTTTGATTCTGATAATACCCTATTTTTGTTCGGTTTTTGTTCAAACTTTTTTCATAAAAATCAAAAATAAAGGCAAAAAATATTAAAAATAACAGGGTAGGGAAGAAAAAAGGGAAATAAAAATGGGGAAAAGTCAAATTTTAAAAAATTCACCTAAAAACTCCACAAAAACTAAATTTTACAGGGGTGAGTGGTATAAACCATCAATTTAAAGGTTAAATTTTAAATTCACTCACATTATTACAAAAACTTTTTAAAAATGAGATTTGAACTTTGATCGATTTATTTATATTTGTAGTAGACTTTATTTATACCAAGTATTCCTGCGTGATATATATAAAATATTAAGTCATAAAATAATTATTAAAATAGAAAGCAGAACCATAGAACATATTGATTTTATAGGACAATTCCCGCCTACCAGTAGGAATATACCCTAAAAAGACGATATCTTAACCGTCTAATAAACATAAGCCTAATGTCCTAAAAGGTATATTGTGCGACGTTAGAACTATATTTGAATCACGAACCAACAATCATCCAAAATTCACCCAAAAACTCAGCCGGGCTTTTGTTCGGCCAAATTTGTTTTATAATTCTCTACTTCCCACCCATTTTTATTTTAGGCTTTAATGTTTAATAGCTAGAAATCCGTCTACTGAATTATCTTTGCCTGCGTAATGATCTGTACGATTAACAGGGGTCAACAGAGAAGGATCAACATGTGAAGGTTGGATTTTAACAGTAGATTTTTCCTGATATTCTACCTCTGGATGAACAGGAGTGTTAGTATTTTTAACAGAGGGAACTACAGGGGTAGATTTTCCGTTATTATGCAGATTTCCAGAGGATTTCTTCCCTTTTTTAGATTTATGTTTCCCTTTCTGGTCGTTTTTTACAAACTCGACTTTTCCCTGGCCATTTTCTTCCACCATTCGTGCTAAGTCTTTAAGACCTAAACGTTCTTTTCCTTCAGCGGCATTTGGACTTAATCCTGAACGCCTTAAATCATCTTGTGGAGTTGAATATCTTAAGTTCGGTTTTTGTTCGGATTTCCTGTTATTAGAGCTGCTAGCAGAAACAAACTGACGATTATTGTTATTTGGCCTAAACACTGGCCCACTGTCATTAGAATCAATCACTAGACGCGGTTCTTGTCTTCCTGAATCCGATAATTCGCGTTTATACTTTTCAGATTGTTCAATCGTTTCGCGAATCTCTGCTTCAACTTCAAGTCTTGGACGAGCATAATATTCTCTAGAATGGGCAATAATTGCCTCTAGATTATCTTTTGGTGTATTAGGAATCGACAAAGTTGTAGCAGAAAATGCCGGTACTTTTTCGCCATTGATAATCATTGATATCACGAAATGACGATTATTTAATTGAATAATATCAGATTCTTCAAAAGTCGGTTCAAATTGCTTAACTAATATCGGTGCATCATCTGCCGATACTCGGAATGAAATTGTTGTACCAACGTTACCAAATACTGCATCACGTACCGAATCGGTCATCTGTGCTACATATTGGTTAGCTACAGTAAGATTTAAACCATATTTACGAGCTTCTGATAAAATCACTGCGAACGAATCCGTTGCAAAGTTCTGAAACTCATCTACATACAAATAAAACGGCCTTCTATCCTCTACTAAAGGAATATCAGAACGGGACATTGCTGCAAGCTGTACCTTAGTTACTAAGAATGCACCTAAGATTGCCGCATTGTCTTCGCCGATTAAACCCTTAGATAAATTCACCACCAAGATTTTCCCCTCATCCATAATCTTACGAATATCAAAAGAAGATTTAGGTTGGCCAATGATATTACGAATAATCGGGTTGGCTGTAAATGCCCCTACTTTATTAAGTACTGGCGCAATCGATTCATTAACCTGTTTTTCATTCCACTGACCAAATTCATGTTTCCAGAATTGTAAAACCGTCACATCTTTACAGTATTCCAAGGTCTCTTTACGAAAATCTTTATCAGTTAATAAGCGTGAAATATCCAATAAAGTCGTTTCCGGACGATCTAATAATGCTAGCAGGGTATAACGTAAAATATGCTCTAATCTCGGACCCCACGAGTCACCAAACATTCGTTTCAATACCCCAATAACTTCCGAACAGATGTTCGGCTTCTTGGCTGGATCTGACACTTCAAGCGGGTTAAAAGCAATAGGGAATGCTGTATCCGCTGGGTTAAAATACACTACATCACGCACTCTTGATTCTGGGATGAATTTTAGGTTGTCAATCGCAAAATCCCCATGCGGATCAATAATACAATATCCTTGATTATAGAACACGTCTGATAATGCCAAGAGTTCCAACATACCACTCTTCCCTGCCCCTGTTTGACCGATGATATAAACATGACGTGACCGATCGCGACGAAGTAGACCAAATTGATGATTAATACCTCTAAAATTCGTTAATCCAAAGGCGGAAATATTTTCATCCGTAGATGTTTCACCTGTTAAGACTGGTAACTGAGCCGGTGGCTCGGCTGTTTTTGAAGAAGCCCAAACAATATTAGGTGTTTCTACTGATGTATGCGGTAGATGATATACCGAGGCTAATTCCGAAATATTTAAGATGAATCCACGACTACTAAATTGACGTATCTTGTAAGCATCAAGATCAGACTTATTGAAAGTCCCGCCCAACTGTTTAAAACCATTAAGATTAGTTGAATTAAATTGTTTAAAAGTTCCGACTAAAGCTTGCATATTAAGCTTGGCATCAGTATCATTTTGGCCCAAATACGCCAAACGTACCTTCACTTCATAACCAAGTTTAGTGGCTTTTTCTTCAGCTTTAGCAATTCTGGTTTTGTCTCTTTCGGACAATTCTACAGTAACTTCCGAATTGGTGCCGCCAGCAGGTGGACGGAATAAAGCCGCCAATGCTTCAAGTACCCAAGTCCAATCAATTCCGGTACCAGCAAATAATGATTTAGTGCCAGTTTTAACTCGTCTGATCCATTTATCAGTAGTATTTTTGTGCCAATCATCTGGAATTGGTCGCGCCAAAATTTGAATCCATAGCTCTTCTGAGCGATCTGGACTCAGTTTTGCCAAGGTTCCTGTAATACCAGCCAGTGGATCTACTTCAAAACTCTCAAAAGTTTTAATTGGTAAAGCCTCATTCTCTATCATCCCCAACTCAGCCATATAACCTACAGGATATTTTGTACGATTATCGACGTAATCTTCTTTCATTTTATAGATTTGTACAGTTGGATATTGTGAATAAATTTGTCCTTCCACAAAGCTTTGCAGTACCTTTGGTACCCATACATAAAACCTAATTTGTCCCGCTGTTGAAACAATTTCAAACGACAAATGTTCTTGTACGCCTCCAGAATTTTTTAATTCTTGCTTATCACGTAAAATACCATGTAAACTAGCAAACATCTGTTCTGCCGCCAGTTCTTGCTTATCATTAGTTCGAGGTATTTCCAACATCAAAAGCACAGAATCTACATTTAGTACTTTTAAGGTATTTAGTTTTTTATAATTACGATACGTCAAAAAAGCCAGAACCCCCACTACTGGCATCCAAAATATAGGCATCAATATAAAATGTATAATCGCTTCCATATATATTATTTTAACATATTACTTATGCTAAAGTGTAAGAATTCTTGTCGATTTTTTTGAATAGTTTTTTGTTCTGTAGATTAAGTAAAATAGTTGTTTCTTTTACTTTGCGCACACGTAAAACCTGTTTTACAATCTCTTCACGCGTCATTGGCTCATCTGCTTTTTCTAAAATAGACTTGATAATATCTGAAATAGTTCCCTTCTTGTAACCCCAACTAGAAAGAGCGTAGATTCCTCGCCCGATTAATACAAACCTAGAATCTTTAATTAATTCATTATGAATTGCTTGAACAGTTACATTTTTTCTCTTAAAATTAGATTTTTTAATTTCGTCAGCAATTTCTGAAAAATGCATCGGTTCTTTGCGAGTTTCTAGAATCACAAAAATTTTATCGCGGATATTTTTTGGATTCACTGCCGGCCATTTAGCCAATCCCCAAACACCGTTCAAAGTCGCGAGCAACTTTGAAATTGACGCTACAGCCTTAATATGATCAGGATGTTCATAATTTAATTTGTTGTCAAGTTCATCTAGAGTCATTGGTTTTTTATTCTCTTTAATAACCTTGACAATTTTATCAGTGCGTTCACGAATTACCCGGCTATCACCATATTCGGAAATACCAATGGCCGCATAGTAGCGGTCATTTTCTTCTATTACAGTCAAACCTTTAGAAAAAGTCGCGATGAAATAAATACCAGTTTTTTCGGTAGAAGTAGTTGTGCGTCCATAAATTTTATCAGCCAAATCAGATAATCTAGCTACTCTACCCATTTCAGTCAGATTGCGAATTAATAGTTTTTCGGCTGGAGCCAATTCTGGTATTTGATTTTCTTCTGCGGAAATTTGAAGACGAATTAAAATTGCTTTTTCTAGCTGTCTTACACGTTCACGTGTGATTGACAACATTTCGCCAATTTGCTCAAGGGTTTCTTTATTGCCAGTGAGCCCAAAACGTCGCGAAACAATTTCCTTTTCGCGATCTTGCTCAATGATTTTTAGGCTTCCGGTGATTGCATTTTTTAATATTTCCGCGTTTTGCTCCATCAGTACCTTTCCTTGTTCCACCCCTATTAATATTAACAATTTGTACTATAATATCATAGTTTTTGTTAAATGTCAACTACGAAATTATCTATTTTCATTTAATATTGTATCATATTTTTTACAAAAATAGAAAAAAATTTTAAAAACATAAACATTTATGCTAAAATCTGTTGATATAAAAAATTTTTTTATACTTTTTTGTTATTCTTATGTTAAAATATTAATGTAATGAGTAAAATCATACACCTATGTTCTGCTGCTATTATTTTTTATCTTATAAGCATCTTTTCATTTATTCCCACCTCCGCCCTCACCTACCAAAGCAGTGTAGGTGTAGGTTTCACCTTCAATCCTTCTATTTCAGTTAGTCTTTCTGGTAATCTAGTCATTAGTAATCTCGTACCTGGCTCTACGTCTGATAGTAATATCATTTCAGTAGCAGTATCTACTAATGCCTCACATGGCTACACATTGGTAGCTACAGCTGGTACTAGTACCACTAACACTAATCTAGTTAATTCATCTAATAGTTCCTATATCTTTTCTAGTATTGCTACTAATGCAGATCTAGCATCCCTCACTACAGACAATACATGGGGCTATTCCTTCTCCACTAATAATGGTACTAACTGGTTTAACTATTCAGGCCTTCCATTAGACAATAATGATGAAGGAGCTACTGGCAAAGAACTCCTATCTACTAATACTCCATCAGACAATAGAACCATTAAGTTCAAAATAGGTGCTAAAGCTTCTATAGACCAAGCTGCTGGTACTTATAACAATACTATTAATTTCTATGCTATCACTAATCCTGTGCCACTTAGTTTTGATGAAGCATATGCTGCAGCGGGTAAGACTAAACTTAATGGTTAT
>JAGCST010000011.1 GCA_017964025.1 Candidatus Saccharimonadota bacterium | reverse complement strand
GTATATTTAACCTTTCCTAAATAATTACCAGCAAGTTGGGTAGAAGAGATATTTATTTTATAAGTAGCATTGACGGATAATGAACCAGTACCAGTAGAACTAGAGTATGAAGCTATCTTAGTATGAATGTCTGGTACTATATGGTAGTTATTGAAAGAGTTTTCTATAGTAGGAGTATTACCTGATGTAGGATTAATCTTCATAGCCCAGTAGGAGTTAACACCTGATGTATTAGTAGGTATATTAGTAGAACTACCTATCATATTATTATTGCCTATTATGTCATCAGAATAACCTACAGCATAGAGTGCAAAGCCTCCTGTATCATTACAGGATACTGACATAGTGCTACCTGCTATTTCTGCACTAGTACCATTTGGTATTGTAGCAGAATAGTTACCTCCTCCTGTAGTAGTTAGAGTACAGGATGCTGCTACTTTGACTGTGGCAAGAGCAGTAGAGGCGGAGGTGGCGGAAGAATTAGGAGAGCTTAAAGATACTCCTACTAAGACTATTATTATAAGTAATCCTAGCGGAATAGATAATAAATACTTATTCTGCATGTGATTTTGTTCCTGATATTGCCCTATTTATGTGTTTATTATAGCATAAACAATATATTTTTGACAATTTGTGTGAAATAAATATTTGCGGTATAATTATACGTATGAAAGAGTTTGATTATTTAGGTGCAAAAGATGTTTATCTTGATGCAGCATGTCAAAGTTTGCGACCGCGTCCTGTGATCGATGCGATAAGTCAATATTATACAGAACACAATTCTTGTGGTGAACGTGTTAAGTATAAATGGGGGATTGAAACTGACGAAAAAGTTGAAGCTACGCGCGAAAAGGTTCTTAAGTTTTTAAAACTTTCTGGGCGTAAATATACAGTTTCCTTTACGCTTAATACTACATATGGAATTAATTTAATACTAAGTCAGCTGAACCCTAAACATTTTGATAAGGTAATTACAAGTGAAATCGAACATAATTCACCTTTTCTTAGCACTATAGCTTTTTCAAAAAGGACAGGTTTATCACGCAAGGTAATTAAACGAAACGAAGATGGATCAATTGAGATAGAGAATTACGATTTCAATCGTGCAGTGGTAGTCGTGAATTGTGCGTCAAACTTTGATGGTAGAAAATTATTAAACATTAAAGAATTAACCAAAGCTGTGCACAAAGCAGGTGGAATTATCATTATCGACGCCGCCCAAGCAATGTCACATTCTTCCGACATATTAAAGGGCGTAGAAGTAGATGCGATTTGTTTTTCGGCCCATAAAATGTACGCACCTTCGCTAGGTGTAATTGTTTGGCGTGATGATTTAATAGAAAAAATGGATGTCGGATTTATCGGTGGAGGTATGGTTGATGATGTTAAAAAAGAATCATACTTATTGTCGGCAGAATCCAAAGAGCATCGTTACACCAGATTTGAGTCAGGCCTTCAGGCATGGGGCGAAATTGTTGGTTTCGGCGCAGCACTTGATTGGTTAAATAGTTTATTAAAAAAAGATTGGAAAAATTTAGAAAACAATACTAAGGAATTATATGAATTCTTAAAGAATTCGGATAAAGTACATATGGTCAATCATGAAGCTAACCCAACTATGTCATTTTACGTAGAAGGCGTGGATTCACATATGCTTGGCAATGCTTTGTCTCGCGATAATATAATGGCACGAACTGGGTATTTCTGTGCACATTATTATTTGGATCATGTGATGGGTTTTCCACCATTAATTAGATTCTCTCTAGGTCTACACAACCGACCCGAAGATATCGAAATTGTCAAAAATGAATTAGCAAAAATCGTTAAATAATATTTTAATCCTGCTTATGCTGTGCTATAATTGTTTTGAACGTATCATATTATTTTGATATGAGCGTGGAGGTAAATTAAACAATAACGGAGTTATAGTGCCAAAACTTTTTGACTCACATCGAGCGTATTTGATGGTTATTATAACTTTGTTAAGTGGGCAACTGTTTTTCAGTTTGCCGGTTTTTGGTGCAACAGATTCGACTATTACAATTAATCTTAGCGCTATGCCTTCACTCGATTTAACCCCTAATTCATTTGGCCAAGTTTCACAATCGGTAGAAGTAGTTTCCGATAATTATACTGGGTGTACTGTTACATTAACTAACTCTTCTTCAGATACGGATCTGGTTAATTCTTCTGACAATACACTTACAATTCCTACCATAACTTTGCCTAGTGGTAGCGATTCAATCACTGGTGATGACTTTGAGTATGGCTATGGGGTCAGTTTGGATGCTACAAATTTCGTACCTGCGCCAACGGACTCTACTCCATTATTAATTGGTAGTAATACTACTGCTGGTACTGCTTCGTATGCTTTAACATTTGGGGCTAAGATTTTGCTCGAAACCGTGCCTGGTAGTTATAACAAAACATTTGTTGTAATGGCTGTTGCAAAGAATCCGCAGTATTCAATAGATTTTAACCAAAATACCGTTGGCATAGTAGATAATATGCCTAGCGATGTTGCGACTACTATTTCTGATACCGGAAGCGTAGTTTTGCCAGATAATGTACCGACAAGAAGTGGTTACTTATTTCAAGGATGGGACGAAAACAGTGCCGCTACTACAGCAACTTATCCAGTTGGAAGCACTAATGTCTTGTCCCTTGATCCTACTCAAGCAAATGCAATTACACTCTATGCAGTCTGGAAAATTGCTCATCCCGTTACTTATATTAACTTGACTGATAATGATTTTCCGACTGTGGTTGCTGACGGTAGTGATTTTCAGATAACCACAATTGACGAAAATATTGCTGGGTTTAATATCACTATGGGAGGAAACACACTAACGCCTGGTACAGACTATACTTATTCCAATGATGTTTTGACGGTGCTTAGTGTGACAGACAGTTTAACTATCGAGGCAATTACCCAAACGGCGGACTACACAGAAACATTCCCGCCAGATCCTAGTTCGCCAAGCGCATCAGCTACTACTTTGCTTAACTTAAGTGTTGCTGATTATCAAACTAAGACTTTTGAATATGTTAATAATTCTGGCAGGCCAATTTCTGCGGTCCGAATGGAAATTGTCTATTCGAAAGCTAATAATGGGAGCACTACTTCGCAATATATCACTGGTAAATTAATATTTAATGGTGTGACTCATACTGGCGGTCAAATCTCGGTGCCAAAGCAAAAAGCCACAAATGCTACATTATTTATCGCCGACTTTAATAACTTAAATATTCCTGCTGATTCAGGTCTCAGCTTTACGATCGACGCGATTGACAGTAGTTTTACAAGTGACATTACGATTGTTAGCCAAATTATTACAATTACTTATGGAAATTAGATAACTTTTGTCACTAATGGTTAATATGTGATAATATATAATATATTATGGTCTGTATAGCTGCATTTATTATTCTGGCGATTGTTGGCGTATTTGTTGCAATCGTTTCAATCTTTAAACCAAAAGTATGGAAATCTTATACTAAGGCTCTAAAAAAAGCCTGGGGTTGTTTATGGAAAAAAGTCCGTTTGCAAAAATGTGAAACAGGATTTAAAGAAGATGTTAAAAATACTTTACTTAGTAGGATAATGTTAAAACATCCAAAATGGGTAAAACCTTTGTCTATTATTATTGAGGGGCTGTCTATAGTGATTGTAGTCGTGGTAGTGTGGGCAATTCTTACTGCAATCAAATCATTATTAGCAATTTGGACACTTGGCTCATGTAATGTGACCAAACCATCAGCTTGTTCGCTCGGTGCAGAAGTATGCTCAATTGACGAATCTGAACCTACTAATATCTTAGAAGCAACTGGACGTTGGTTTACTGAATGGGGTGAAATATTTGAAGCTATACCAGAAAAATTTAAAACTTATGATGCTAACAATTATGACTTTAATTATATTCCTATCAATGGAGGTGAAGCCAAAGATTTATCTGCTGTAGTTGATATTTTTGATCCTGGTTGTTCAGTTTGTATGATTTCGTATCGTAACCAAAAAGAAGCTGGTTTCTTCGATAAATATAATGTGCATTTAGTACCTTTTGCGATTCAAGATGCTAATAATACTTACAAATTTAAAAATTCTGAATTAATTGTGAGATATACGTTCGCAGCTGAACAAGTTAAACCCGATTATGCATTATTAATGATTGATAAAATTTTCACTGAAAAAAATAGTGAGGGATTATCTTATCAAAATAAATTTAATGAGGATTATTCTGATGAAGAGGCAACCTCTAAACTTGAATCTTGGTTAAAGGCCGCTGGAGCAAGCAAAGAAGAAATAAAGAAGATCCGCGATTTAGCGAAAAGTGAAGAAATCACTAACAAGATGTCACAAAATCGTCAGATTGTTGAGAATGAATTGAAAGTCAAAGGTATTCCTACGATTATTATGGATGGTAAAAAACATACTGGGCTTTGGAAATCTGTGTAAAATTTACAACGTTTTTGCTTTGACCGATGTTTTTTAGGTGGAAAACTTTTGATTTCCGTCCTTGACTTTATGGAGTCTTAGATATATTATAATAATAATACTATATATTAGACAGGATGCGAGGTGATGTCTGAAATACCAGAAAAACAAATAAAAAGATTACGCAGTCTCCTTAGTGAGGCGGAAACTAATTTGTCAGCCGCGAAGGAACTTTTGATTTCGATTTTGGGTGACGGGGAAACTATCTCTGCACCACGCGAAACGGTAGTCTCTGGCCCAGAAGGTAAGATAATCGAAGGAATCTTTGACGGTCAAATAATGATTGGTCCGGATGGAAAGAATTATCCGGTACCGGCTAACTATGCTTCGAAGTCTAAATTGGTAGAGGGCGATATTATGAAACTTACCATCACTGAAGAAGGTAAGTTCTTGTATAAGCAAATTGGCCCAGTTGAACGTAAAACCGTAATTGGTACTTTGACTCATCATGATGATAAATATTTTGTAGAAGTTGCTGGCAAAGAATATCAGATATTGTATGCTTCAGTGACTTATTTCCATTTGCGTGAAGGTTCTCAAGTTTCTGTAACAATTCCGGCTAAAAATGAGGATGCTACCTGGGCAGCGGTAGAAGCTGCATTATAATTCGTGGTATAATTATTTTATGAAAGCGTTATATCGGAAGTACCGGCCGCGTACGCTTGATGAGGTGGTGGGCCAGGAACAGGTGACGCAAATCTTAAGTAAATCACTCGCTCAGGGCAAGGTTAGTCATGCTTATTTATTTGTAGGACCTAGAGGCTGCGGTAAGACTAGTGTAGCGCGAATTTTTGCGCACGAAGTGAATAATTTTAAGTATGAGATTGAAGATGATTATGTTGATATTATCGAAATTGACGGTGCCTCGAATCGTGGAATTGACAATATTAGGGAATTGCGTGAAAAAGTGATGATTGCCCCGACTATGGGCAAATATAAAATATATATTATTGATGAAGTACACATGTTAACTAAGGAAGCTTTTAACGCTCTTTTAAAAACTTTGGAAGAACCTCCGAAGCATGCAATTTTTATTATGGCAACTACGGATGCCTATAAAGTACCAGTAACTATCACTTCGCGAGCACAAATCTATACTTTTAAACTAGCTGACCATGATACGATGTTTAAATTCTTACGTTCAGTAGTAGATAAGGAAAAAATCTCTATTTCTGATCAAGCGTTAGATATTATTGTAAAAAGAGGTGGTGGGTCCTTCCGTGATTCATTATCTTTGCTTGATCAACTTTCAACTTTATCTAATAAAGAGATTAATGCGGAGATGGTAATTTCAGCAATTGACTTGCCACAAGATGAAAAAATTGCTGAACTTTTGTCACGATATGTCGATGGTGATGTTGTAAAAATTACAACAATATTAAAGGATATTTTATCTTCTGGCGTAAAAGCAGAAACTTTGGCGGAAGAATTAATATCCAATATTCTCTCTAATCCTAATATGGAGCATTTACCCTTATTAGCTAATTTACCTAGCGTCAAAGCTCCTTTTGCAGAAGCGAAGTTATTGGTTGCCCTAACAGAAAATAAATTTACCAATCAAGAACAGAAAGTTGGAAAAAAATTACCTAAAAAAGTTGTTTCTGATATCCAACCAACCAAAAAAGTAGAACCACATAAAGATGAAATTCAAAATATAACTTTTGATTGGCAAAGATTTGTTGATGAGGTGAGACAAAAGAACGAGGCAATAGCGGCCCAATTAGTCAAAGTTAAACATGAAATAGTTGGCAATACTTTACATATTTATCCAATGAAAAAAATTATTAAAAGTATTTTATCGCGAGATAACAACAAAAAAATTTTGATAGATATTGCCGGCAGTGTAAAAATTACATTACATGAAGTAGGTGAAACCCCAAGCAAAGCGCAAAAAGATGTAGTTTTGGATAAAATTTCTGCTATAATGGGAGGTGAGGTACAAAATGAAGGAGGAGGCAGCCCGTTCTAATGATGGTGGTCGTGTGCCGCCACAGGATATCGTAGCAGAGAAATCTTTGCTTGGTGCGATTATGATTTCTGACGGCATTTTGCCGGAGATTTTGACGATGCTAAAGCCTCGAGATTTTTATGAGAAGAGGCACGAAATTATTTTTGCAGCAATGACTGCTTTGTACGATCAACATAAACCAGTTGATTTATTAACTCTGACTGCAGAATTAAGATCACAAAAGAAATTAAAGGAAATTGGTGGAGCAACTTATCTGACTGAGCTTTCAAATTTTGTACCAGCGGCTGCGCATGCTAAAGCCTATGCTGATATAGTTGAAAAAGCTTCAGTGAGACGACGGCTAATTAAAGCAGGTACCGATATAGCTAATAAAGCTTATACAGATGATGCTGAAGTCAATGATTTGATCGGTGCAGCAGAACGAGATTTGTTTGAAGTTTCGGATAAAATAGTCAAAAGCGATTATGTAGCAATGGATGAACTTTTGGCAGACGCATTTGATCGAATTGAAGAATTACATAAAAATAAAGGTGCCCTGAGGGGGCTTAAAACTGGTTTTCGTGATTTAGATAAGGTAACTGCCGGATTTCAAAAGGGTGATTTGATTATTATTGGCGCGCGTCCAGCTATGGGTAAAACTACTTTTGCACAAAATCTAGCCTATAATATTGCTAGCATTAATAAAAAAGGCGTGCTTTTCTTTTCGATGGAGATGGCAGCAAACGAAATTATTGATAGAATGATTTCTGACGTTTCAGGCGTAGACAACTGGAAAATGCGTACTGGAAATTTATCAGATCAAGAATTTCAAAAAATTGGTGATGCTTTAGCGGAAATGGATGAAATACCAATTTTTATAGACGACACTAGTTCAATGACAATTATGGAATTACGTAATAAAGCTCGTCGAGCGATGCATGACCATGATATAGGTATTGTAATAGTAGATTATTTGCAATTAATTGCTGGATCTGATAGATATGCAGGGAATCGTGTACAAGAAGTTACTGAGATTTCGCGTGGATTGAAAATTTTGGCAAGGGAATTATCAATCCCAGTAGTAGCTTTGGCACAGCTCTCGCGTAATGTAACTGGACGAGAGAACCCACGTCCAATCCTATCTGATCTACGTGAATCGGGTTCAATCGAGCAGGATGCTGATCTCGTGATGTTCTTACATCGTCCAGATTACTACAGGCAAAATGATGATGACTATGAAGAAACTCATATTACAGAATTAATTATTGCTAAGCACCGTCATGGGGCAGTTGGCAAAATAGAACTTTACTTCCATCCAGAATTACTCAGATTTATGTCGCTGGATAAAGAGCATTAGAACTATATCTAATTCGACATCTGTATTTTGTTGTGTTATAATACTTATGTGAAGAAAATTGTAATTTCTAAACTTTTTTTGTATCGTTACCGATTCGTAATCGGTTATGTTGTGCTTGGGTTTGCCTTTGCGACGCTTCTGTTTGTTTTACCACTAATCGCGCAAAAAGGTTTATCCGAAGCCGAAATTCAATCTGCAACCAGTTCATATTATCTTGGTAAAGATGGAGTTTTAAATGGTGATTTGGTCGATCTACCTTATCGTGTTTTGCAAAAATATTCTATTACCTTTTTTGGATTATCAGCTTTTACGATTAAATTACCTAGTATTATAATGGGGCTTTTACTTGGCTTCTTATTAATTCTCTTACTTAATCGTTGGTTTAAAAGTAATGTATCACTCCTCGCTTCGTGTCTCGTGATATTATCTACGCCGTTTCTATTTCTGGCTGGTAATGGTACACCATTAATTATGCTGGTATTTTGGCCAACTTTGCTACTCTGGATTGGTTCTAAAATTCAAGGTGAAAAACGTCCTAAACCTTTATATAGTTTTGCATTCTCGCTTGCATTGTTATTATCTATATTTACTCCATATATGATTTATTTCGCAGTATTTTGTGTTTTATTCGTATTTTTACAACCTCATCTCAGATTTATTGTGAAAAATTTACCTAAATTACCTTTAGCGGCGATTATTGTTCTGGTACTGGGCGGAATTACTATGCTTAGTATCAATATCTATCATCATCCAGAAACAATTATGGAATTGTTATTCGCTGATAATTTTCGCCTTGGATTATTCTTCGGGAATATTGCTACCGGATTTGCACCGTTATTCTCTTGGTACAATACACCAGAAAATGTATTTCTAGCACCACTGATTAGTTTGCCAACTTTGACTTTGGCCTTGATTGGACTATTTTCTACCACTAAAGGATTCTTTGCGTCTCGTAATTCAATTGCCTCGATATTACTAGTATTTTGCTTAATAATTACTGGCTTCAACCCGGATGCAATTATTTTCTTTATTTTGCCGTTTTCAATTTTAATTGCACATGGCATCAAATACTTATTGGAAAAATGGTATGGACTCTTTCCAGAAAATCCTTACGCTAGAATTTTTGCATTATTCCCATTAACAATTTTGTTTGCAATTATTATAGTGCCAGCGTTGTTACAGTATATTTATGGATATCGCAATAACCCCAGCATAGCAAATGAATTCAATTACGATCTCGCCACTATTCGCCATAATTTAACTGATGATAAATTAGTAGTAAAAGAACATTTCGATTTTTATAAGATTTTAGAAAACAAAACTAATATTAAAATTGTTGATTCGTTTGAAAACGAACAACAAATTGCTTTCTTGCATGCTCCGGATGAAGCCCCGAAAAATTATGAGCTTTCTAAGATTATTACTTCGCCAATGCGAGATAATTCTGATATAATATACATATATACATATTCTGAAAAAGAAGGAGAGTAATATTATGGGTCAAAAAATGGACCAAATGAAATTATTAAATCAATTGCGTAAAGCGCAAAAAGAGTTGAAAAATGAAATCGTAGAGGTTGAAGCTGGCGATGGTGCGGTAATCGTGCAAATTAATGGTGAATTAAAGGTAAAGAAAGTTAAGATTGATCCTGAAAAAGTAGATTTAGATGATATTCATGAACTTGAGCGTTGGATTGAAAACTGCATGCGTGACGGTTTTGCTAAGGCACAAGAAATTGCAACTGACAAAATGAAACCACTCATGGGCGGTCTTGGCAACTTAGGCCTCGGTGGTATGTAGAATGTTGCCACGTGCACTCGAAGATACAATTGAAGCGTTAGGACGTTTACCTGGCGTTGGTCCGCGTACAGCGGAAAGATACGCTTATTATCTTTTTAGAGCTAACCCTAAGGTAGCAGATAATATTGCTGAATCATTAAAAAATTTACATGATAAAGTTAAATTATGCCCAGTGACTTTTGCTCTAATTGATGCAGAAGAAGAAATGTCCCCATTATATACCGATACTTCACGCGATAAAACTACTGTATTAGTAGTAGAAGAACCTCTTGATATTTATGCGATTGAACAAACGCATAATTATACTGGCACTTATCATGTCTTAGGTGGAGCTATATCACCAATTGATGGTGTCACACCAGAACAATTACATATTGGCGAATTAATTAAAAGAGTAAATAATGATAACGTAAAAGAGGTGATTATCGCGACTAATCCATCAGTAGAAGGCGAATCAACTGCGCTTTATTTAGAAAAAATCTTACATGAACAAAATCCTAATTTAAAATTAACTAGATTGGCTCGTGGTTTACCACTAGGAGTCGATCTGTCTTATGCGGATCAAATCACTCTCTCAGCGGCATTAGAAAATAGAACTAATTTATAATTGTTCTAGAGCTTTGAAATCAACTTTAGCAAGTTTAGTCTTAGGTAATTCAGTAATAAAACGAATTTCGCGAGGAGCTTCGTAGCGAGCGAGATATTTTCTATAAATATTAGCAAGTTCTTTACGAATAGCACGTTCCGTAGCATCTTCTTTTGGTACTACAAATACAACAACTTTTTCACCACGTAATTTATCTTCACGTCCAACTACGGCACAGCTAGCTACTGATTTGCATTTTAGTGTAACATCCTCGATATTAGCAGGATAAATATTATATCCGTTTGAAACAATCATACGTTTGAGACGAGAACGAAAATGAATTACACCACGTTTATCAGCATATCCAATATCGCCAGTACGAAGATATTTTTTATTACCAATCTTAATGAACGCTTCTTCGGTTTCTTTTGGTTTGCCAAGATAACCTTTCATAACCGACAACCCACGTACTAGAATTTCACCATCTGAACCAAGTGGAGCTGGTTTTTTTGTTTTTAAATCCATAATGACTACTTCGTTGTCGGGAATTGGGTAGCCAATTACGTCTGATTCTTCGGCGACAGAACGTGGTGAGAAAATAAAACCACCTGAAGCTTCAGTTAGACCGTAGCCATTCTCAATGATAGCCTTGGAACCATGAGATTTAAGAAAATCATTAATGGTCTCTTTACTTGTCATACTAATCATATCGCCACCAGAAACGACAAATTTAACATTTTTTAAATCATCTTTTTTAAATTTAATTTTAGTGAGATATTCAAAAACTGTTGGAACGCCAACTAAAATATCGACTTTATATTTCTTGATATAGCTTTTGAATTTTTTAGGATTGAATTGAGGAATTAAGAAGGTACGAGCGCCGAAATATAACGGCATATGAATGCAGCATCCGAGGCCAAAAGCATGGAAATTAGGCAGAAAAGCCATAAATGAATAGTTTGGTTTGAATAATTCTGGAACTAAATATTTAGCACCTAGGGCCTGAGCATTGAAATTTAAGTTAGAAAGAATAATTCCTTTAGGTTTACCAGTAGTGCCACCAGAATACATAATAACGGCATCATCTTTAGCATTCACACGAGCATGTGGGTTACCTATATAGCGACTAGCTTTTGATAAAAATCTGTCCCATGTAATAATATTCTGAGTTTTTTTGATATGATTTTTACGGCCCTTAGTTAGCTTATAGATGAGACGTACTAAAATGTCCATCGAACGAGTAGGAGAGACTACGACAACTTGTTCAAGTTTGGTATTTTTAATGATGGCCTCAACTTTGGGGTAAGATATATCGACACAAAGCATGATTTTAGAACCGGCTTGATTAAGGTAATCCTCGATTTCTTTCTCAGAAGAAAGAGGGTGTATCATATTGGCGACTGCGCCTATCTCATTAATAGCATAGAACATATAAATTGCTTCGGGAGTATTTGGCATGCAGACGGTGATTCTCTCACCTTTTTCTGCGCCGATAAATTTGAGTGCAGCAGCAACTTTGTTGATTTTTTTGATTAAATCTTTGTAAGTGATTTGATTATTAAAATATTCGATAGCTGTGTTATGTGGCCACTTACAGGAAGCCTCATAAACAGCGTCATATAACCCACCTTCAAAATATTCGATCTCTTTGGGCATTTTATCGATATGGCCATATTTGGCACGTTCTAATTTCATATCGAGTTTGCGCAAAGCATTCTTTATCTTATTATAAACAAAATCTATAGGCATATTGTATATTATAACATTTTAGCTCTAATTATGGTATAATATGGGTTATGGATAAGAATTTTAAGGTGAGAGTAACAGTTGGTATCATGATGTTTGCAATTGCTATGATAGCATTGCACATTTTTAATGGAGTGCCTTTTAAAATTCTTTTTGGTATCTTTGCGTTGATTGCAGCAATAGAACTTCTGAGTTTTTTTAAACGCAAAAAAGGCTTTCGCTATTTAATTCTAGCTATTATTGAATTAGGTATACTGTGTTATGGCACAATTTTTGTAGCCCAAACTGATGTTGCACATTTCTGGTATGTAATTTTAGGTGTACCCGGATATGATATTTTCGCATATTTATTTGGCAAAGCTTTTGGCGGAAAATTGTTTGGTAAGTCACGTCCATTCCCAAAAATTTCTAAGAACAAAACTTGGGAAGGAACAATTCTTGGCCTCACTATGGCTATTGGTTTAGTGGCGATTCTGATGGCGATGCGCGGTGGATTTGGCTCAGACTATATTTATCTTTTCTGTGGTCCATTAGCGCTAATGGGCGATTTACTAGAGAGTTATATCAAGCGCCAATTTGGTGTAAAGGATTCCAATGAAATTGTAATTAAAAATTCTACTTTTGAAAAATTAGAGATATTGGTTGGCGGTTCAGAAGGACACGGTGGATTCTTGGATAGAATTGACTCTACTGCCTTTGCGGGAGCAGCGTTGATTATTATTTCTTTGTTTATTTAATAAATTTACGATAACCTTTGATAAGATAATCGGCACCGGAATAAACTGTGAGAAAAAGAGCAATATATAAAACAATATTACCTAGGATAGCTAGAGCTTGTTGATCGACGATAGTATTTAGCATAATTATAGTAAGAGCAATCATTTGAAAAGTAGTCTTTAGTTTGCCAAGAAATGAAGCTGAAACAGTGGCGCGCTTTTTGGCAGCGTTCATCCTCATGCCATCAACAGCGAGGTCGCGTACTAAGATAATCGCAAATACCCACACAGGAATAATATTTTGATAAACTAAAACTAAGAAAGCGAGATCGACTAACATCTTATCAGCTAGAGGATCAAGAAAAGCACCAAGATCGGTAACTTGTTTATTCTTGCGAGCTAGATGGCCATCAATTTTGTCAGTAATGGCGGCAAGAATAAAGATTACTAAAGCTGTAATTTTAGCCCAACCATTTGGTAAAAGGGCAAAAATCATAAAAATAACAGAGAGAAACATACGTAATATTGTTAAAAAAGTGGGGAAAGTCATACTACATTTCTCCGATGATTAACTTTCCAGGCACGAACTTTAGCAAATTTAGCAGCCAACACGTCAGTAGACCATTTATCTCCCAACATTACAGTTTCCTTGGGCTCATAATGATATTTTTGCATAGCCTCAGTAAGTTTAATACTCATGGGTTTTTTAGCCCACCAAATACACTCTACGCCAATAGGTTTACAAAATTTTCGCATCATTTTCTTGCGTCCATTATTTGAGATAACTATTATCTTAACATTAGCCTCTTGGCAATCTTTTACCCATTCCTGTAATTCGTCGGCTGGTTCTTTTTCAGAATGAAGCCGCAAAGTATTATCTAAGTCACATAACAATAATTTAACGCCTTCTTTTTTGAGTAAAGAGGGTGTGACATCCTCGAATCGTTCGAAGTTTTTATCTGCGCGAAAAATAGTCATGTATCTATTTTAGCATGTTATAATTGATATATGTATAATAAATTTGCTGAGTTTTTGAAGGATAAAACGAAAATCTGTATTATTCAAGCGGAAAATCCAGATGGAGATTCGCTAAGTAGTGCAATTTCATTAGATTATTTGTTTTCCGATAAAGAAGTTTCGCTTTATTGCCCAGTAGATATTCCTAAATATTTACGTTATTTTACGGATTGGTCAAGAATAACTAATGAATTCGATTATAAGGCTGATGGCTATATTATAGTAGATACAGCAGCGGAGGTGTTACTATCGAAACTATTAGACGACACGGCAATTCGTAATCGACTTTTTTCAGCACCGGTATTCGTACTAGATCATCACGAAACTGAAGATGATTTACCTTTTTCACATGACAGTATTATTGAAGTGTGTCCGGCCTGTGCTGAATTGATTTATCGAATTGCTAAAGATTTAGAGATTGAAGTTACTAAAGAAGCAGCTGAAGCAATTTTTCAAGGGATTTTGTCCGATACTTTGGGGCTTACTAGTGATTCTGTTACCGCAGAGACATTCGATATTGCGGCAGAATTAACTAGGTTAGGCGCAAACGTGGCCGATCTAGAAGATCGTAGACGCGAATTTATGAAGAAATCTCAACGAATTTTGGATTATAAAGCAGATTTAATCAAACGGATTGAATATTCGCTAGATGGTGAACTTGCTACTATTCATATTCCATGGGATGATATTCGTGAATATTCGGATGAATATAATCCCAACGTATTAATTTTAGAAGAGATGCGATTAGTGGAAGGTGTCAAAATAGCAGTAGCAGTCAAAACTTATCCGGATGGAAAAGTTACTGGCAAGATTCGCTCCACACACGAGGCCCCAATCGCTGAAAAAGTGGCAGGATATTTTGGTGGTGGTGGCCATCCTTATGCTGCAGGGTTTAGAACTTATGACACTACTTATGAAGAAGTGGTTAAAGATTTAGTTAAGATCGTTCCGGAGTTACTTGCTAATGTTTGATAAAAAACTAACTTTGAAAAAGACGCATGATTTTTCGGTATCTAAATGCCCGAAGTTAGTGGTAGTCTTGATCCATGGAATTGCTTCTGATTCTTCAACTTATAATCATGCACTAAAATATCTTGAAGGTATAGCGTCACTAAAAGACGTACGTTTTATTACTTTTGATTTACTTGGTTCTGGGGAATCTTTGAAAGATAATAGATTAAATTATGATTATAAAGACCAACTCGAAGCTTTGCATAATTCAATTAAAAAATTAAGATTACACATTCCGTTAGTATTAGTGGGACATTCGCTGGGTACTTTTATCGTGACACGTTATGCTGCTACTTATAAAAAATCGGTAAAAAAATTAATTTTAATCTCACCACCGATTTATACAGAAAGAGATTTGAAAAACCCAGCGTTTGAATTAGGAATTAAAATGTTTAAGGAAGCAGTCAGCGTACGCAATCGTGCAATTCTAGAGGAAAAATCGTTCATTAACTCGATGAATCTTATTGTATTAGACAGAAATAATTATAAAGTGTTATCAGAGCTTAAAACTCCTACCACGTTAATCTATGGTAATATGGACCAACTAATTGCTATATATAATATGCCACAAATCTTAAAAGACAATCCAAAATATTTGACTGCGATTCAAACTGAAGGACGCCACGGCGTATCACGCGACAAGTATACTAAACTAGTAAAGATTTTGGAGGAGGTCTTAAATGCTTAAATTATATAATACTGCCGCTCACAAATTGGAAAACTTTAAACCGTTGTCGGATGTGGTAAAGATTTATACTTGTGGGCCAACAGTATATAGCGATGCGCATATTGGAAATCTTACGGCATATATTTATTGGGATTTATTAGTGCGGACGCTCAAAGTTGACGGATTCAAAGTAAAACGAGTATTAAATTTGACAGATGTAGGACATTTAGTGTCTGATGCAGATGAAGGCGAAGACAAACTAGAAAAGGGTGCAGCACGAGAAGGAAAGACAGTTTGGGAAGTGGCTGATACTTATATTGAAAAATTTAAGCAAGATTATTATTCATTAGAATTGACTGAACCGGAAATTTGGGCACGAGCGACTGATTATATCGAAGAAGACAAAGAGGCTGTGGATTTGATGAATGAACATGGTTTTACTTATGAGACAACTGATGGCATATATTTTGATACAGCTAAATTTGATCGTTATGCAGATTTCGCTAAATTAGATTTAGCAGGTTTACAGGCTGGTGCGAGAGTAGGGTTTTCGGATGAAAAACGTGGGGTGGCGGATTTTGCAGTGTGGAAATTTATCCATGAGGGTGAAAAACACGCTATGCGATGGGATTATCTTGAACGACCAGGTTATCCGGGTTGGCATCTGGAATGTGCAACGATCATTCATAAAGAACTTGGTGAGCCAATTGATATCCATACAGGTGGGATTGACCACATTCCAATTCATCACACTAATGAAATTGCAGAGTGTTATGCTGCATATGAGCGAGATTTATCAAAATATTGGTTGCATTGTAACTTTATTACGATTAATGGAGAAAAAATTTCTAAATCACTCGGAAATGTATATTTAATATCTGATTTAGTTGAACGAGGATTTTCAGCTTTGGATTATAAGATGTGGGTGCTTTCTGGACATTACCAGGGAACAAGAAATTTCACTTTTGAATCTTTGGAAGCAGCAAAAGCTCGGAGATTAGGATGGCGCAATCGAATTGCGGAGTGTTATCAGAAAGAAATAATTAGTTCTGATAGTTTTGAGAAAATATTAGAAGCGGTAAATAATAATCTAAATTCAGCCGAAGCATTCGCGATAATTGACGGAGCTGAATTATCGCTTGATGATTGGCGTAAGATTGATGAGTTATTTGGATTGCGGTTAATAGAAGAATCACCAAAGATTTCGGAAGAAACTTCAGCGCTTATTATAATGCGTGAGAAAGCTCGCAAAGCTAAAGATTTTGCAAAATCTGATGAAATTCGTGATAAGTTAGCTGGCCAGGGGATTACTGTAAAAGACACGTCTGACGGCCCAGTGTGGCAATATTTAAGATAATATATATTATGGTATAATTGTGTTATGATTACGCTTTTTGGTGCACCTGGTGCAGGTAAGACGGAGCAAGGAAAACTTTTAGCACAAAAGCATGGTTGGGAGTGGGTTTCGTATCGAGATTTGTTAATGGGGCTCAGAGATAAAGACATTATTTTTGCGCTCGAACATGGGCTGTTTGTTGATGACGACAAAGCCACTAAATTGATGCAAGAGACTCTAAATAAATTAAAAACCACTACTAAACCTAGATTTTTATCTGATATTAGAGGAAAACGAACACGGGAAGTAATTTTGGATGGTTTCCCGGCTGATTATAAGCAAGTAAAATGGTTAATTGATAGTGGGGAAATTAAAAATTTAAAAGGAGCGATTATACTCAGGGTGCCAAGAGGCGAATTATGGCGTCGTTTAGTGGTTAGAAAACGTGTTGATGATACACGTGCCGCAATTGAACGTCGGCAAGATATGTATGAACGAAACATTACTGGTATGATAAAAACTTTAACTAAAAACGGCGTATTAGTGCGTGAAGTAGACGGTGGAAATTCGCCACAGGATGTGCTAGAAAGGATTGAAGACGTGCTTAGTGATTGGGAAATGGTACCGAAAAAACAGTATGCAAAAATTAGTGAAACATCTCGTAAAACTGTAAATTATATGCAATAAAAAATCGGCTAATTTTGTAAGCCGATTCTTTATGATTTTTGTTAGCTTAATTTTTTGAATAACTCGCTTGGGATCATAATAACTGTCTTTTGTGATGGATCTGAAGAAATTTTTTCAAGAGTTTGCAAAGTACGGATATTTAAACCGCCTGGTGTGCGTGAAAGTAAATTGGCTGCTTCGACTACGGCACCTGCTGCAGCTTTTTCACCTTCAGCGGAAATAATCGCAGCACGACGTTCACGTTCGGCTTCAGCTTGTTTGGCCATAGCGCGTTTCATATCGGCTGGAAGTTCGATATTTTGCAATTTAACGTTTTCGATATCGATACCCCATTTGTCAGTCTGGACATCAACGATTTCACGAATTTTCTCGGAAATTTCATCACGTTTACTAAGAATTTCGTCAAGATCAAAGTTACCAGTAACATCACGAAGAGCAGTTTGTGCAAACGTACTAGTGGCATAAGTATAATTAGTAGTTTCAAGAACAGCTTTTTCAGCATTGAGAACTTTAAAATACACAATAGCATCTACATTAACTGTGACGTTATCACGTGTAATAACTTCTTGCTTTGGAATATCCATTGGCGTAGTACGAACGTCAACTTTAATAAGTTTATCGATATAAGGAATTATTAGTCTAAGGCCTGGTTCTTTAGTTTTACTATATCTACCTAGGCGTAGAACTATCCCACGTTCATATTGATTGACAATGCGTATGCCAGAACAAAGTATACTGATTATAAAAATCGCAATGAATATAAACAATACACCTGTAGCTTCTTCCATAAAAACTCCTTATTATATTACTTATGATTATATCATAATTATTTATAATAACGAGACAAAAATTGTTGTTTATATTTTTGAAAATTACCATCGAGGAGCGATTGGCGGATTTGATCTGTAACAAATACTACAAAATGTTCATTATGAATGCTGGCAAGGATTTTGGCAGTAATTTCGTCAGTTTTAAATAAATGATGAAGATAAGCTTTGCTGTAATTTTTACAACATTCGCAATCACAGTCTGGCATAAGTGGCGTGAAATCGTAGGTGTATTTGGCATTTTTAATATTAATTCGGCCATCATAAGTATAAAGTGAACCATTGCGTGCCATGCGAGTAGGACCAACACAGTCAAAAGTATCACAGCCAAATTCGGCGCCGATAAATAGGTCTAGTGGTTCTTGACCCATACCGAGCAGGTGGCGAGGTTTATTTTCTGGCAAAATACTGTTGACAGTTTTTAGCATTTCGGCCATACCATCAGCTGTAAATACGCCACCGATGCCAAAACCGTCAACTGGTTGATCAGCACAGTATTTCGCTGACTCTGCTCTTAAATCATTAAATGTACCACCCTGGACTATGCCATAAAGATATTGTTCGGATTCGTGATTTTTTACGGCCTGTTTAGCTAATTTTTGGTTTTCTTTCACGCAACGATCTAGCCATGCGTGCGTACGATGCATTGCTGCTTCCATATCTTTTTTATCTTCAGATTTAGCAAGATGATCAAAGGCCATGTGTATGTCAGCGCCGATTTGCCACTGAGCTTGCATGGAAGACTCAGGAGTAATTTCGAATTTTGTGCCGTCGATGTGAGATTTAAACTTGACACCTTTTTCAGAAATTTTAACATCAGGAAGAGAAAAAATTTGAAATCCACCAGAATCAGTAAAAGTTGGTTTATACCATGAGTTGAATTTGGCTAGTCCACCAGCCTTTTTAATGAGTTCGGTGCCCGGACGAAGGATCAAATGATAAGTGTTTGCTAAAATCGCTTGAGAACCGAGCTCATTCATTTGTTTCATGGTGAGAGCTTTGACGGTAGCACGAGTAGCAGCCCCAACAAAAGCTGGCGTTTTAATATCACCATGTGGCGTATGAATCACACCTACTCGAGCGAGACCTTCACGTTTTTCGATGTCAAATTTAAGCATATTCTATATATTATAACAGGAATTTTAACTTTTAGCAAACTTCTGAATTTGTTTTCGATAGCGATCTTCTTCTGAAAAAATACAACCACAATATTTTTGCATATATAAACCAAGTTCACGAGCTTTGACTTGGCCTTCGCGAAAACCAACACGAAAATCGCGATAAATAAACTCAATGCCACTTTCTTTAGCTAAACGCTCACAAACTTTGATCAATTCTTCGTGTTTTTGATATGGTGAAACTAATAGAGTAGTGGTAAAAGCATCGAATCCATGTTCGGCAGCGTAACGAACAGTATAACCAAGACGTTTGGGATAACAATAATTGACACAACGATTTTCAATATCGTTTACTACATTACGGCAAAATTCATCTAGACCATAATCTTCTTCAACGATTAATTTCACATCAACATTTTTAGCGTAATCTTTAAGACAATCTCGACGAGTTTTATATTCTATATACGGATGAATGTTGGGATTATACCAAAAAAGAGTTGGCTCGATTCCTTCGGCACGTAAACTGTCTATACAATATACACTACACGGTGCACAACACGTATGCATTAATAATTTCATTGTGCATAATTATAACATTTATGCTACAATTAGTACATAAGGAGGTTTATGTCTAAAAGAATTGAGACAGATTTTAGGACGTTCGTTAAGTTTTGGTCAGTCCCATTAGTTATAATTGCGATGCTATTTTTCTTGAATAAAGCATTGACTGGATTAATCATTATTGGCGCGTCAATCTTTTTAGCATTAGCATTAAAACCACTTGTACATAAAGTTAATAACTTTTTTACTAAACACTTTGGTAAGGATAAAAAACATCAAACCTTATCCGCCGTATTAGCTTACTTTATTGTGGTTTTAGTAGTGGGTAGTATTGTTGCAATTGTTGGACCTGTAGTAGTGAATGAGACTGCACGTTTCATACAACATTTTCCAGAAACTTTTGAAAATACCTTTGGCGGTTGGGAAGGAGTCAATAATTTTGGTAAAAGTATCGGTGTAAATGATTTGCATACTCAAATCGATAATGCCTTAACTGGATTATCTAATAATTTATTAGGATTACTTGGTAATAATTTAGTTTCGAGTGTTAGCGGGGCGGCTGATATTATTATGAAAATAACTCTAGTATTAGTACTCACACTATTATTCTTACTTGAGGGACCTAGTATTGCAGAAGAACTATGGAAAGGTGTTGAAGATGAAGATAACAAGAAAATGGTGGAGGTGGCAAAAAGAATTGTATCAAAAATGGCAAATGTGGTTTCGACTTATGTTTCACGTCAAGTAATCGTAGCATTGATCGATGGTTGTGCAACCATGTTGATAGTATTAGTTGTTTCATTAATGCTCGGTTCTCCGTCGAGCTTAGCTGTACCAATGGGACTAATTACGGCATTATTTTATCTTATTCCAATGTTTGGTCAATTTATTGGTGGAACTTTAGTAACTCTATTACTAATGTCCTCTAATGTATGGGCTGGATTAATCTACGCTATTATATATATAATATATGCACAAATTGAGAATAATATTATTGCACCAAAGATCCAAGGTGACGCGATGAAATTGCAGCCAGTAGTAATCCTTTCAGCCATCGTGATTGGTATGTACATGTTTGGGTTGCTTGGTGCTATTATAGCTATTCCAATCGCGGGTTGCGTCAGGGTACTAGTAGAAGAATATCCAAACATAAAGGCAGCTGGGAACTAGATCAGAATGACAACAAAAAATCGTGACGTAAATAATAGGGAATTGTCACCTAAGAAATTACTTAAAAAACCATTAATGATTATAATTTTTATACTCATTAATGTGGCAGTAATAGCAATTACGGCGTTTTCCGAGTTTGGTAATTCGGGAAATGCGG
>JAGCST010000010.1 GCA_017964025.1 Candidatus Saccharimonadota bacterium | reverse complement strand
CTTTTAGACCATGGAATATCGACCAAAATATAACATTGAAAGGAATTAACTAATGAGTTATCAATTTAATTCAAATACTCTTACACCAACTAAATATACTGAACCTAATCGGACAACTCAACCTAATAATTTAAAGTTCAAAATCTTCCTTATTAGCATCATTTCAGTCATGGTTATTGGGTTAGTCATTCTAATTATTCTTATTACCAATAAAAATAACACCCCGCCAGTAACAACTCGAGAAAACACCCCAACCCTCCAAATTTATGCAGAGCTCCCAGATGAAATGCCAATTAGCGATATCGAAAAAACTATTAAAAAAATCGATAGCAATGCAGAAGTCACTTTGGATGAAGGTTATGGCATGATAAAAATCCCCAACACCAACGAATATATTTCTTTCTTTTACTTATATCAAGACAATGAAAATGAAATTATAGAAGATGATGAAGAAAGTGAAGATATAGAAGAAGAAAACTACGAAGATTACGATGATTCCGATGAAGAAGACGAAATCGTTGAAGTTATATATCAACCAGATATAGCATACGATTTTACTTATATTTATGATCTAGGCGAAGACGGTTTATATATATCTAGAGTTACAGACAATCTTTATCAAAGTTACAATGGTGAAGAAGTATTTGATTTTACTACCAAAGAAGAAGCTATTGAAGCTTACCTTTCTCTACCCGCTGAATAAATAATATCTTTATAAATCACGCTATATTCAAAAATTTCAATAAAGCATATAACGCAGCATAAACCACTAGACCTATTACTATTTCATAGATTCTTCTTTTAGCTTTAATAGTTTGTTGTTCATTACCTTTAGCAGTGAGATAAGTAATACCAGAAATACAATGGTTACTATAAGATTCAAGATATGACTCCCGCTATCTGTAATACCGTTAACCAATATAGTAGAGATAGCATAGCGGAAGTCATAGATATCCGTGATAATAAAATATCTACCACATAGCTAAACTCGCCGACGATAATTGCTGGATGTTAGACAACCTTGCTTTAGATCCCACTAACTCAACTACAGCTTCTAATATGGATGAAACTAATACTAATGCCTCGGCGATAGACATTGCTAATCTTTTGAACGGCGGTAGTAATATAACAGGCCACAGTAATGTAGCAGTTACAAATGTAACCTCAGGTTTTAATTCTTATACGGAGCCAATGATAAATAATACTAATAAAGATACATTAGTAATTGGTTTTGGACCTGCATCCAATAATAATCAGTCTAAGATTGGTGTTTATTATAATTATTGCGCCGCTACAGTAGGAACTTATTGTTATGCTAGGGGAAGTGGCGCAAATGAATTAGTCCCCCAAGATCTTTGTCCTGCTGGTTGGCGAATGCCGACATATTATTATAATAACTATAGTGAATACTATCTATTAGGAGTTTCTTTGAATATAAGTTATTATGGTGTAGATGGTGTTTTTTATGGTGATAAGGTTATGGATTATGCAGAATCTTTAAATACAACTTTATCAGGTCTTTATCTCAACAACTCAGTTAGTTATCAAGATTCGTCAGGATATTGGTGGTCATCTTTAGCCAATTCTTATTTTGCGTGCGCATCACGAGCTAGCTATTATGGTCCTCGCAGCCTAGAAATATATGATTCCTTAGGTGAGGATCGCAGCGCAGGAATTGCAATGAGATGTGTAGCTGGTCAAGCAACAGGAAATTAAACAATCTCAGACAATGTCTTTTCAATACACAAAAAAATTCCCCTGTTAGGGGTTAATTCTTGGTGCCCTCCACAAAGATCATATTGGTGGTGCCCGAGATGGGACTTGAACCCATATGGAAGTTTCCATTCGATTTTAAGTCGAACGCGTATACCAATTCCGCCACTCGGGCACCTTACTATTATACCATAAAATTGTTACTTATTATTATATAAAGTACACCTATTACCAATGTCCAAACGACCGTCCAGACGAAGGTCTTCGGTTTATATCCATATTTAAAATAAAACCAAAGAGCAGCAAAAAGTATAAAAATACCTACAAGGAATCCAGCACTCATAGCTATCAAACCAATCCCATCAAACACTCCATGTATAATTTGACCTGCACTATTTAACATGAAACCACGTATTGCCCACATTACTAACCGAATAAATATTCCACCAAGTATTCCAGCTACACTAAAATTTCCCAGTTTCTCAATACTCATCAAAATTGCTTCGCGACCACGACTAAAGCCTTTTGATTTAGTCGTTTCAGGATCAAGAAAAGCTAAATTAACACTATCCGGCTTTTCTTCAGCCAAAGCCTTAGCTGCTTTCATGCGTTCTTTTTCAATTTGTTTTGATCTTTCCCACTCCGCTTCGGTTTCTGCATCCGCCACAACTATTTCTCCAAATATTTTATTGCCGCCTCAGCCGCAACCGCACCATCTCCAGCCGCCGTTACTAATTGTCGCAAATTTTTAGTCCGACAATCTCCTGCTACAAATATCCCATTTTTCGAAGTTTCACAATTTTCACCTGCCACAATATACCCAGCCGAATCCAATTCTACTAAACCATCCAAAAACCCAGTACTAGGAACTCGCCCAATTGCTACAAATACCGCTTCCGCATCTTCCGGAATCAGATCATCATGATGAATATGATAAACTTTCGAAGCAATATTTTTCAAATATGCCATCTCTTGTTTAGCTGTATTCCCACTGCCAACCACTACTACCGGTTTACCTTTATATAATGCCCCATCACAAGTTGCACAATATGAAATTGGACGTTCTCCAGCATCTTTTGTTTGTTTTTCACTTAATTTTCTCGGTTCCGCTCCTACCGCCAAAATCACTGACTTAGCCACATATTCATCATCTTCACCATAAACTGTGAATGTCCCTTCATTTTCAGCAATACTCATTGCCTCATCAAATTCTATTTTAGCCCCAAGTTCTATTGCTTGTTTCTGAATTTTTTGAACCAGATCTTTTCCAGATATCCCATAATCTCCCGGCCAATTTTCAATCTTCAAGGTATTAACAATTTGTCCACCAGGAACCTTCCCTTCTAACACTAACACGGTTTTCTCAGCTCGTCTCGCATAAATCGCCGCCGTTAACCCTGCTATACCAGCGCCAATAAT
>JAGCST010000009.1 GCA_017964025.1 Candidatus Saccharimonadota bacterium | reverse complement strand
CGCCGCTTGCGAAGCGGGCATGGCATTACGAAATGGGCTTCCTCTCCATGCCTCTCTGGTGGAAAAAGATGGTCTAGGCGTGGTGTTTCTCTGGCCTTCTGGAATGGGTAAATCAACTCAAGCCAAATTGTGGGAAAAATATCTCAATGCAAAATTCATTATCGGAGATAGACCCGGTCTGAGAAAAATAGGCGATACGTGGTATGGTTTTGGCATGCCATGGGATGGTAAAGATGCACTCTATCACCAAGACTCTGTTCCTATTAAAGCATTGGTATGGTTAGAACAAGCGAAGGAAAACCAAATCGCCCCTATGAGCTCGACACAAGCTATGGCCGTGATGCTCAAACAAGCGATTGTTCCCCTATGGGATGATATAGCTATGAATGGCGCTGTAAAACTTATGGGAGAGTTATCTAACGATATACCAATGTACCATCTCCGTTGCCTGCCAAACGAGAATGCCGTTCAACTTACTTACGAAGCTATTAGAAGAGGTTAGAAAATAATGGAATCTATAAACTATAAAGATTTTTTAAAAAAAGCAACTATGAACGCTAGAGAAAACGATGTTCCCATTGTTGGCGCTTTTGAACTAACACCTCTATGCAATCTAGATTGCAAAATGTGTTATGTTCATCTCATCGATCCTACTGTAAAGTCGCGCATGTTAAGTGGTGCTCGCTGGATTAATCTTATAGATCAGGCTATTTCTCGTGGCATGATTAAAGCAGTTTTAACCGGTGGCGAAGCCATGACTCACCCAGATTTTCGAAAGATTTACATGCATTTGACTGAAAAAGGCATCACTTTGCAAATAAAAAGTAATGGGATATTACTTAATAAAGAGAATATAGAATTGTTCAAAAAATACCCACCTTTTGTAATCGACGTGTCGCTTTATGGCTGCGATGATGATTCTTATGAAGCGGTTACTGGACATCGAGTATTTGAAGTGGTTGCTAAGAATTTACGCGCTGCGATCGAAGCTGGTCTTCATATTTGCATTTCGATCACTCCGAGCAAATATATGCTCCCATATCTCAAACGTATCATGGAGTTCGCCAAATCTCTAGGCGCGGACGACGTGGTTGTAAATAGTGCATTATTTGAATCAAAACCAGAAACTGGACGTAAAAAAGAAGAGTTCGGACTGTCTGTAGAAGAGAGCATGGATGTTTTTCAGAAAAGGCAAGATGTTTTGAATAAAAACTTTGAGAATTTGGACGTGCAGGAAGATAGCTTATTTGACAACGTGTCAAAAGGCGAATCACGCTTGCTACCTAAAGGATTATATTGTAATGGCGGAAGAACATCTTTCGCTATAAATTGGGATGGTTCTATGGGGCCATGCTTGACCTTTCCTAGAGAGTTGATTTCCATAGATCTGATGTCTTGCAATTTTGAAAAGGGATGGCATGAGCTAAATCAATTTGTTAAGAACTATGTCGTTCCAGACGAATGCCAAAACTGTTTTTGTAATACTACTTGCCATTATTGTCCGGCTTTACATAGTAAATATGCGATTGTGCATAAATGTGATGAAAGCATTTGTGAATTATGGAAAAGAGTTTATTTAAAAAACACAAATAGAACAAAAACAAAGTAAAGGCTCTTATAAAAATTGACAAAAACATATATTCGAATATAAAATAAAAAAAAGTTCAAAGTATGGAAGACAAAGTAGAAAAAAAGAAGACCTATTGTAAACCAGAAATCATCGTAGTTGAGTTTGCTGCTGAAGATCGCATCACCACTAGTGGCTGTACCCCAGCTCAAAACGCAGCTGAATTCTGTTTGTTTACATTTTAATAACAAACTGCTAGTGTAGATGATTTATTAACAACGCCCGCTAAGTTTTAGTGTGTCTTGGTGGGCGTTTTATAATATGTCACTTATATTTACGATCAAAGGAGTAAACAATATGAAAATCAAAGATGGATTTATCTTAAGAAAAATCCCAGGAATGAACTTGGTTATGCCAATAGGCGACAATATAAAAACTTTTAATGGTTCCTTGATGCTAAATGATACTGGTGTATTTATTTTTGAACGTCTTCAAAAAGGCGATACTGTAGAAGAAATTGCAGAAGCACTTACTCAAGAATATGATACGTCTTTAGAAATAGCAAAAAAGGACGTCCAAAATACAATTGCTTCTTTGCTTGAAGCGGGTGTAGCAGAAGAATAGAATGACTGAACGCATCTCTTTAACAATAGAACAATGGATGGCTCTTCGAGAAGACGGCCATGAAGCACCTCCTATTTGGTTTACTGTAGTGGGCGGTAGTATGCGGCCGCTTATTCGTGTTAACCGTGATCAGGTTATGCTTGAAAGCGCAAATCCTGATGATATTAAAGTTGGTGATATTGTTTTATTTCCAGGAAACTATAGAGGGGGAAACTATTGTCTTCATAGAGTATTTAAGCTTGATGGAGATATGGTTCAAACATTTGGCGATGCCAATTCAAGACCGGACGGGTGGTTCGCGCGTAAAAACATCCTTGGAAAAGTAAAGCTAATAAAAAAAGATAAAAGAATAATTGAATGTGATGACCCCAAAGTTAGGAAACGCGCTAAAAGATGGTGTGCGTTATGGAAAATTAGGCCTCTTCTTATGCTTCCTTATAGGGCGATTGATAAAATCAAAAGAATTACTAGCAAGAAAAAAGCAAATATAAATCAATAATTAATTGATTAGTTTTTGAGT
>JAGCST010000008.1 GCA_017964025.1 Candidatus Saccharimonadota bacterium | reverse complement strand
TTGATGCTTATGAATCCGCGAGGATGCATAATGCTAGGTCGGTTACGGTTGTGTTAAGTAAGCTTATAACACAACAACATCTAGTAATAGACGTAACATTAAGCTTTACACACTGAATAGATGAAAATTGCACAACTAAGTTGTTAAAGAAAACCCGCCTCTTGAGAAGGCGGGTTTTTAAACCAAACTATTTCTATTCCACGTTGACAAATGAATAAATATCATCAGAGTTCTTCTTAAAGACGAAACTATAAGTCTTTAATCCCGCATAATCTTCATCCGTTAAGCCAAGATCAGTCTCAAGATCATCCCAGCCAGTATTTGTAGGTCCATAAGACTTATAAACTTCTTCACTATCTATGCTTGAATAAAGTTTTCCAGAACCCCTTTCTATCCATAGTGTACCCGCATTTATATTGACTTTCACAAAGTCTCCCTCCTTGGTGATACTATTGATTTTTCCTACAGCGTATCTTGCAGACGTTCCACCACGACCACCCATAATATGGTAGTAATACCCATCAATATTCTGACCGTACGTGAAATCTCCAAACCGTCCTTTTATACTATCAGTAATCTTAGGTATATCTTCGCCAAACAAATCATTATAATCTGTATTTGCATTTGCATATGATATACAATCAATAGTTGAATAACCAAAATCCACATCATCAAAAGCGCCGGTCGAGTCAATGTCACTTTTCACCTTATCGTTTGAATAAGAACAATATTTTTCATTAATAGAGGTAGTTTCCAGTGTAATATAAACTTTTAACGAATCCGTAAGTGAATTCGATATTAATTCTTTTACTGGCATATAGGTATTGCCTAATATAAATGTGCCATCTTCACTATTGTAGGACTCATAGCCAAAACCATTACTATAGCCAAGCAAACGGAACATCTTTTGTCTTACATCGCGTTTTACATATTCATTTAGTTCATCGCTGTTAGAAGGATTGGCACTTCCGTTCCAACTATTAGTGCTAGACGTCGTATTATTTTGATCGCGTAGAAGCGTGGCATAAGCGAATAAGCTGAATCCAGCAAGAATAGCAACAATAAATACTAGAAAAAGAATCGTTGTTGGTGTTGCAGTTTTTTTTGATTCTTCTGTGTCAGAAGTGTTATTTGGTAAATAATTCGTTTGATTATCCATAACCATATTCTATCATATAATTTTACGTTAGCTCAATAATCAAAAATTAATTGAATTGTTAAACACGGAAGACCAATTATTAGTGGACTATTTAATAAAAATATGTTATAATATACTCCATTCCGTACATTAATAAGAAAGGGGGGCTATTTATGAAAATTGGTATTGTTGTTGCAACCAAAACTGAACGCAAACCATTTTTTGAAATATTTGGACAACCAGATATGTGCCATTTGGGTTTGAATTCATATGACGTATCTATGTGGAGATTAAGTTCTGAAAAGTTCGTTTATCTCATTTTAAGCGGACTAGGCGAAATCAACGCGGCCATCAGTACTCAATATTTAATTGATACTTTTGATGTCGATAAAATTATCAACTATGGTGTAGTTGGTGGACTCTCTGAACAGCAACCCGCTATGAAAATTGGCATCGTCCAAAAAATTGTTCATTATGGTTTCGATATTTCTTTTGGTAGCAATTACACAGTCGGGGAATATCCGGAAATTGGGATTTTTCATATACCGAACCATTATGCGATTCCAGAATCCGCCACCACTGATCTTCCTAAATTTACTTGTGCCTCAGCTGATATCATTGTCGGTGGAGGGGAACCAAAAAGGAAATTACATCAGGAGTTCGGTGCAGATATTTGTGAAATGGAAGCTGCCGGTATAGTTATAACTTGCAACAGAAACAATATTCCATGCTCTTTCATCAAGGCAATCTCTGATGGGGTAGACGAAGATGTTGAAGCATTTGATCAATATGTACATGATGCTTCTAGAGCCTGCGCCAAATTGATTGCTAAATTAATCTAAAAGGCCGCCCAGAGCGGCTTTTTTATCGAAAGTATTGACATTTTAGTATAAGTATGGTATAATGTAACTATTAGCTCAATAAGGAGTTAATACACTACGACTCAATATGTATTTATTGAGTAGATCTTTAAGAAAAGGAGGATATTCCGTATGGGTATCAAAATTAATGCAACGACGTTTAACATCATCGGTGGACCAAACAGGGATAATTTGTTCGACGCAATGAAATACGCCTATGAAATTAAGATACCGATTAAATTCGATATCGTTGCTGGTTACACCGCTCCAGTAGGAAACCCGGATCGTCACGCACTTCTCCTGGATGTAAAAAACATCCAGATCCACACCATCCAGCATGAGGATGGCTCCGGATATTCATTCAACATCTATGGGTACATAGATGTAAAGGAGCCAAATGGGTATTATTCCCCATATAATTTTTATATCTATTACAGTGCCAGGAGCCGAAAAGGCTCAATTAGGCTTAGCAAAGAGCCTCTAACTCGTTAGGAGGCAACCCTCCTTAAGCCCGGATTAACCACCCGGGCTTTTTCATGCCCAAAAAATTAACAATTATAAACAAATCCATTCGTAAAAGATGACTTTTTGTTATAATAAATTTAGGAGAAAAAATGCAAAATCCAGAAAAACATTATATCCCAGGCAGTAATCCAGAGTGGGGTCAAGAACTCCCAGAAGGCATGTTTAATTCTTTGGTTAATAAAAATGGTAGAAATTGGGATAATGGCTATAATTTTGACGAAAAAGATGACGACTATGGCCCCGAAGAAACTACTTTCGATAGTCTAATCGATGAAGTCAAATTTGATCCCGAAGCCGCCAAAAAAGCAGCATCAGAAAAAATGCGTTCCCAGGAAACTACTAAAAATCACGAGTATAAATTAGGGGTTGAAATATCAAATCTTTCTCCCAATGATAATTTCGAACAAGTTGCCGAAGCTCTCTATTTAGTAGATCAATATATTTGTCCAGATTTTTTTCAAGATGAAGAAAAAGCCAAAGTTTTTGCTAAAGAGCTTTTTTCTGATGATCCCAACGCACTTTTTTCCTATGAAAAAACTTTGGTTGCTAAAGATGAAGATGGTAACATTTTAGGAATACTAGTTTTTAGAGATAGCAATTGCACTTCTTGGGATACGGATGCGGTTAGACAAAGATTTGAAGCCACAGGATTAGAATTACCAGAACATTTTGAAAGAGCCAACGAAGGATATATGAAGAAAATTACAGATGCCGAGTTGCCAGAAGGTGCAGTCGAACTTGAATTTCTTGGAGTTCGCGCTGACTATCGATCGAACGGCATCGGCGGTAGATTGATGAAAGCAGTTATGGATCGGCCAGAATATACCGAGGCGCATCTTGACGTATTAGATAGTCATCCAGGCGCAAGAAAACTATACGAGAAACTCGGGTTTCAACCCCAGGGTGAAAAGTTCGGCAATTACCCCGACGGTACTGAAGGTGTTCAGCATATGGTGCGTAAGAAACAAAGAGAATATCTAAATTAGGTTCCTGCTACACAGCGAATACTACAACCACGGTATTTTTCATAGCTATAATTTCCAGGATAAACAGTGCTGTCATCATTAAAACGCCAAACGTAGGCATTTGTACCACTAGCAGCTGTAGATGACCAGTATCGTGCGCGCGAACCACGATTGCTTGTTGCAGCACCATTATAAAATCCAGCGTAAACGAAATTATTTGGGAATTCACGATATCTAATAGCTATAACAGTGTTGGTTGGGGTGGTTGCGTTAGTCATATTCGTACTTAAGCCACCCATAGATGTAGAAAGTGTACCGAAACTATAAATTGCTGTTGAGTTACCAAGTGGCAATCTCCAATTAGTTGGGCAAAGGGAAGTGCCAACGCTATCAGAAGTATTACTGGTTAAATCTGACGTATTTGCCATTGCCGCTGCCCAAGTATAATAATTACCGTAACCATAGATATTAGCATCTGTTGCATTCACATTAGTCGTCGGCGAAACAGTATTCACACTATTATAACGTGGGAATCTATATCCTGTGTTGTTACCAGTAATATTAGTAGTACTATAAAGAGTAGAACCACCCACGGTATTTGCTGTAGTACTATTAGAAAAATTATTACTTTCTGAATCAGCCAAGCGCGTAAATACGCCACCATAACCTTGAGCTAAAGTTGAATCAGTTGAATCTGCTGTATTTAATCTTAAATTTTCTAGCATCCAACAATTTCCATCAGTCAATCTCGCTACCATATAAGTGTTGCCATCGCGCTCATCTTCTAAAGCAATAAACGAATCAGCAGTTAATTTATAGTTTGCATTATCATGTGTATAGAATCCATGCGTTGCGTCATAATCTATTTTCGTTAATCTATTATTACAAGTGGTTGCAGAAAATGTTTGCATCGTATCGGTTGTATCTTTTGGTATCCATACGGCGTACAAAATTAAGCCTTTTGCTGATAAATTAGCTGCTCCAGATTTTTGTGTGCTAAATGTCACTGTTTCCATCGGGCCATAAATAGTATCAGTTCCAATTATTGGATTTGTACTTTCGCTCCAACCCAAAAAAGCATAATCAGTGCGTTTAAAATTATAACCCCTAAGCATTGCTGAAGTTCCATTCTCACCAGTTTGATTTGCCATACCCCCAATTCCTGTATCTGCACCATTGCCATCATAACAAATAGTATTAGATGGACAGGCTGCTCTCCATTGTGCATACAATGTAATTGTCCCACCAGGTGTAGTTAAATCCGTTACAGAAGCTCCGTCAGCATAATTAGTGCCTGAACCATCTTGCGCTGTATTCCATTCTCTAAATTCATAGCCATTTGGCGGAGTGAAATTATTAGTAGTTAGATTCGTTGCAACTCCTTTGTAAATAGTTTGATCATTCATTGTTCCTGTTCCAGACAAAGGCGTACCAGAAGCTGTGCTAGTAGGGTTGAATTCTACCGTATAAGACATGCATGCTTCTGCCACAGTAGCATAATATACAACAACCCCGTCTGCCCCATCATTATTCATTCCATTATTATTACTGTCAGGAATCATTTTATACATTCCTGCTGGTATACTGCCAGAAGCAGCAACCCCGTAATAGACAGAAAAACTATCACTAATGTCCGTTGCACTAGCTGTTGGCGATACAAGTATATCTGCACCACTACCATAAGCTGGTACTGGTAAAAAAACACTAGAGCTTGAAGGCACTATAGTTCTATTGAAATAATATCCCCACGTATTAGACGCATTAGATAAAGCCGTATTGCCATCTGCTGCTGTAAAATATTTCCCAGCTGTATTTATCGAACTATTTCCGTTTAAATATAAGTTATTATCATTTACTGATGTGCCTATAGCAAAATTATAACCAGATCTACAAGTAGTCACTATTGTAACATTATCTTCAGCTATTGTCGTCGCAATATCATTAATATTTTTTGGCACTACATCCACTTGTTGCACTCCAGAATGCGACATAGTTAATGTATAACCATCTGCCCATGTTGAATTAATATTATAGAAATAAACAACATTCAAAAAACTTAACACCAAAATAAAGGTAACATCAAAGCCCCACTTCTTGCTTTGGGTCACCGTCCTTAACATACTATAATTTTAACATAATTATTTTAGAATTTTAATAAAAATTTATCTTTTATCACCTTCACCGTGTATCTTATTTCGTTGATAACGATTTTCGAGTTTTTTGATATTACAATCAGCCACTTCAGATAAAGAAACCTCGAGATATCGAGAAATAGCTGCTACATACCACAATACATCTCCCAGTTCTTTTACTATTAATTCTTTATCTTCATTTGAAACTATCCCATCTTTATCACGTAAAATTTTCTTTATTTTATCTGCTGTTTCACCAGATTCACCCACCAGTCCTAATACCTTTTCAATAAATCCAACTTCTTTAAGATTAGAAGTCTCTGTTGCCAGGTCGTATTTACTAGCTTTTTTCTGATACTCATCAAAATTCATTCTACCTCCTTACCTATTATTATCATTATAACATGGTATAATACAGATATGGACGATTCGAGAAATTTAATCAATGAATACAAAGGTTTAGCTAATGAACAAGTTTTTGACGCGCTCGAAAAAAAACGTACACCGTTGGAAATTGCCATTGAAAATGTTGAACACGATTTTAATATTGGTTCTATTGTCCGTACAGCTAACTCTTTTAATGTCCAGAAAGTTCATATTATTGGCAAGAAAAAATATAATCGTCGTGGTGCTATGTGCACTGATAAATATCTCAAAATCGAACATCATGCATCCATTGAAGATTTTCTTAAGACTCAAGACAACAGGGAACTAATTGCTATCGAAAACAATATAGACCGCGCTAAACCTCTGAACACTAAGGAATTTAAATCCAATACTACTCTCATATTTGGCTCAGAAAACAATGGTATCACTAAAGAACTTCTAAAAACAGCTCACGATGTTAGATTCATTGAAAGTTTTGGTTCTACGCGCTCAGTTAATGTCGGCGTTGCCGCAGGAATAGCAATGTATGAGTTTGCTAGACAAATTATTCTCTAAGGAAATTACTCGTCGTACTGGTGCTCACGCCATTAATATTTATATTGAAAACGAACAAAAAAGAAAACGTTCTCGTGCTAGAGGCAAAAAAGCTATCGATTCTACCAACATTGCTAAAAACAATAAAACTAAAACCACAGTTACTACCAAAAAACTTCAGGGTTCTTTCTTGCAACGTCTCGACACTCGTTTTCCTTGGCTTAAACTTATTGCAGTATGTATTATCGGTTTTGTGGCTATTCTTGATCTTTGTGATCTCACTATCTCTCATATAGATGATACTAATAACCATATTAAGATAGCTCCTATGTCTAAGCATGTACGTGTTACAGAGCGTATTTTAAAAGGAAAAAAACTAATAGCTTTTACGTTTGATGATGGTCCATCAAATATTACTACACCAAAACTACTTGATATTCTTCGCGACAAAGATGTTCCTGCCACTTTCTTTATGCTAGGTAATATGGCTAGAAATAATCCAGAAATCGTCAAGCGGGCCAAAAAAGAAGGTCATATTATTGCTAGCCACACTATGTATCATCAGAATCTCATTCGGATTTCTGCCGGTGCCGTGCAGGAAGATATTAATGAAACTAATGCAGTCTTTCAAAATTTAATAGGTCAAGTTCCTAATCTAACTCGTCCTCCATATGGCAATATCAATGATAACGTTCGTAAATTTACTGGCACACCACTTATTTTATGGTCTGTTGATACCCTCGATTGGAAAAATAGAAACGTTGATTCTATTCTCACCACTACTATGAGCGAAATTCATGATGGAGCAATAATTTTAATGCACGATATTTATTCTACATCTATCGATGCAGTACCTGTTTTAATTGATACTCTTCGTAAAAATGGTTATGAATTTGTTACAATACCAGAACTCGCCGAAATTCGTGGTGTCAATTTAACAGCTGGTACTATTTATTATAATTTTCGGCCCTAACGTCCAAAAATTATATTTACTAGCAAACCCAAAATAAAATTATGTAAATTAGCTGTGCAAATTAATCCAACAATAATTGTGATTACGCCAAATAATTTAACATGATCATAAGAAGAAACTCCATTCGCAAGATTATCTGCAATTTGTCTATAAAAAATTACAATCAAACCGCCAGCTAAAGCAATCGCAAGACCACCAAATAACCAACCGACGCTAAAAGAATATTCCATAAAATGTATTATAACATATAAATTAAATCTCCATAATATGCTATAATAAAATTATGTTTAATTTTATTAAAAGACATAAGATAGCTTGCATCGTTACGATTAATATAATAGCATTTATTACTATTATCGTGGCTATTATTATTCATAATGCCAAGACAGCTGTCGTTGACATTTTTATTGCTCCATCTGATGCTATAATTACTCTTAACGGTAGGTCTTACGATAACTTTAAATCTCATGACGTTTTACCAGGAACTTATCATGTTAAAATATCCATGGAAAATATGCAGACCAAAGAATATGATATTACTTTAGAAAACCAAGGTTTTATTAGAATATGGGATTATCTTCTTGATGAGAATGGTGGCTATAGTTATTACTTAATACATTCAGAAGATGAAGCCATTTTAGCTGAAATAGCCAACGATGAAAAAACAAAGAAATTTTTAGAAGATTATGATCAGGCAGCCGCTATTTTAGACCTTTTGCCAATTAAATACGATGCATACTCAGCAGATTTTTCAGAATATACTCAATACAAAATTGAACAAGATCATCGTGATGATTGTCCTAAAATAATTTGTCTAAAAATCATTGATGGGACTGGCAATAGCGAACAAGCTGCCAAAGACAAAATAGTCGAAAAAGGTTATAATTTAGATAATTATGATATTTCTTACGAGTATATCCCACTTGAATCAGCGAGGTTATCAGATGAGTAAATTTAAATTTTCTTTAATGAGTTTATTTATTCTCGTTTGTATCGCAATAATAAATGGGGCAGTTTTTACTAATAGCGCTTCTGCTTCTAAATCCTTAAGTGAAGAAGATGAAGCTATGTTCTCTCAAAATAACATTTTGTTTTATCAACCCTGCGAATTACAAAGCGGAGGATCTAGCGAAATTTGCGATACCAATCAAAATTACGCCGGTGAGCAGGTTTGGTCTGATGCTCAAATGAAGGCCGTAGAAGCTCATCAACCTTTTTATGAAAAAGCAGCAAATCAATATGGCATACCTTGGCAAATTCTTGCTGTAGTACATATGAGAGAGCACAGTTTAGTAAAAGATAACCCCTCTAATGGTCAGGGTGTATATCAATTTTATTCTTCTGAAGAACGAGCGGCTTGCAAAGGTGGCGTTTTTACTCCAGGTAAAATTTCTGACGAACAGTTTCAAATCCAGACCGATTGTGCTGCTAAAAGAATTAAAGAACATTATGGCTCAGGGTTAGATCTTAGCACCGACGACGGCATCAAAAGGATGTTCTTTAAATATAATGGCACGGCGCAAGCATATATCAATCAGGCTTTAAGGCTTGGTTTTTCTCAAAAAGAAGCTGATAATGGTGAAGGCTCACCATATGTAATGAACCGTTATGATGCTAAACGTGAGCCGAGCAGTACCTGGGGCCAGATTAAAACAGATGGCGGCTCTATTGAATTTCCAGCAAATGATCAGTTCGGTGCATTCGTTCTTTATAAAGCTATTGCTTGTGATAACGCCGGTACAGCTATCGACAATGGCGATGACGATTCATCAGAACCCGATACCGGCGAAGCTAGAACTTCTAGCTCAAATATTAGCGGAGGTGCCAAAAGTATCAGTGATGCTGCTGCCGCTTTAGCTTGGCCTAAGGGCACAGATTCATCAAAATATCACACTAAAGATGGCTCTGGCCGTTATCCAGCCTATGCTGAAGCAGTTGAAGAATTAGGTTTAAAGGGTCACGGGCATACTTATCAACCAGATTGTGGAGACTTCGTTGAAACTGTGGTCAAATATTCTGGTTATGACAAAAAATTCGGAAAATCGAATTCTTATGTCCAAAAACACCCAGAACTATGGGAATTCATTTCATGGGATGATGGCGATACCTCAAAATTACAAGCTGGTGATGTCGTTTATGGAAACGGAGGTGGCAGTGGGACTGGCCAGCACTGGTGGGTAGTTGCAGAGGTAGACGGTAAATTATATAGAGCTGAAGCTAGTTATACCAACAATAACTGGGGACGTATTACTAAAGAAGTTAAAGGGAAATGGAAACATTATCCTCATCAATGGATTTATCGTGCTAAGGGCGGTGGTACTGCTCCATCCTGTAATCCTGAAGTTGTTGGGAACAACAATATTAACGCTACAGGTGCTGCTCTTGCTTGGCCACTTGGCTCTAAAGAATCAGATTACACTAAAAAATCACCATTAAAAGGTAAACCTTATCCAGCCTTCGAAAAAGCTTTTTCTGAATTATTCCCCAATTATAACGATGATACTTTTTTCCATTATATGGATCATCCATACTGTAGTGGATTTACTGCTGTAGTGGTTCGTTATTCCGGTTACGATAAAAAATTTACTAATGCGATGATGGAAAATGAGCCAACCCAAGCTCTTAAAGCAGACCGAAAATTATGGGACGTAATTGATTGGAACGGAGATAAATCTGAATTACAAGGTGGCGATATTATCAACTGTATTTCTTTCGATCATTCTTGGATGGTAATTGAAGATAAAAATGGTAAACTTTATACTGCAGAGGGCTCTAGGTCTCACTGGACATTTGGTCATATTATAGAATATAAGAATAAGTGTAACGGTAAAGGTAAAATTATTCGCGCTAAAAATGCTAATAATTCTTCTGCTGGAGTTTCCGTTAATGGAGACATGCAGTCATTTTCTACTACTGGTACCGTAGCAAAACCTGGTAAAGGTAACGGTAATATTGGCGCTAGTGCTATTGAACTCGCTTGGCCACAAGGTACTGCAGAGAGCACAATACAAAAAGGTGCAACGAACAAATTTAGTAATTATTTCAATAGTCTTTCACAATCCCAATCTGATAAAGGTACCTGTTATGCAGGCGGTAAAAGCTGTGATAGATTTGTTGCTACTGCCGTACGATATTCTGGTGCAGACAAAGATATGGCCTTCGGCCCAGTCACTTCAACTTTAGACTATCTCCTTAAGAGTGATCTTTGGGAAGAAGTTAAAATGAAAAATTCGAAAACAGTAGATGAATATCAATCTGGAGATGTACTGATCTTTTATAAACCAGGAGCAAGTAGTCCAAGTCACACGGCTATATTTGCCAAAGATTCCGACGGAAAAGGTCATGTAGTCCAAGCCTCGTATTGTGAGTACTTTGGCGTGGTAAAAGGCACTAACTCCATTACTGGTTCATATTGGGGATCAATACGGGTATTTCGTAATAAGAATAATAACACGAATAGTGCCAGTACCAACTGCGACCTATGTGCAGGTCAAACAGACTCCGATTCATCAGGAGGTGGCACTTTGCAAGATGGTGGATTTACATCAGTCGAGGAAGCTGAAAAAGCTGTAATGGAAGAATATAGAAGCATGTGGAATAACAACGCGAAAGCAAGAAAATACGGGATCAATGTTGGATGTAACGGAATATTAATCAACAACTGCCCTTCATTTGTACGCTATTTCGTCAATAAATATGCTCAAAAACGTTGGACAGAGGGTGCTACTGGACATGGTAAAGACGTAGCGGGCAATATTGCTAAATTTTATAAACTCAAAACTGATAAAACACCTAGTGCATATTCAGTGTTTAGTGGTCCAGGTACAGGCTGGGAAGGGCATACTGGTATTGTTTTAGGAGTGAATACTGAAAGTAATAAAATTATTATAGGCGAAGCCGGTTGTGGTTCCGGACTAGATTTTATACACGCCAAAGAAAAGGATCTATCAAGTTATAACAACGGCGCCTACACTTTTACTAACCTTAATAGCGTATTAAAACAGGGGTCTCTATGAGTGCACTAAGAACTTTCTGGCAAAATTTATCTAAAGCTCAAAAAGTTGGAGTAGTATTATCTACGCAGATTATTGTTATTATTCTAATGATTTCAATGGTGCATATATTCATTCAGCCCAAAAATCACATTAATATTGCCAATGAAAATGATTTTGGTCTTCAAATACCTAATAAAAATATAACAATGTTTAAAAATGAATTATGGAGTGTTATTAGTAAAAATGCTAAAGACGTAGACACAAGTGTACTAAATGACGTTGTGATTCGTCAAGATAGTTATCAGGAAACAGAAACCGAAGTAAGTCACGAAGCAAACTTTATCGTCGATATAGATTCAATCAAACAAACTTATAAAGTGACGATTAGTTGGGCTATAGACCCAAAATCTGGTCTATACGATGATGTAGTGGTTGATTGTCCGCCGCAAAGTGCTATGAAATATTCTGAAACAATTTGTTATGGGATGTATAATAATACATACTCATTAGATTTATATTTGCCATACGAAGTGTCTTCTCCATATGCAGGTGAATATGATATTGCCGCCCCAGACATTTATATTGATGGAGATGAATTTTATCACACCATTACGGTCACTTTGACACCTTGTAATACTGAAGAAAATAAGCAAAAAGCACTTAAATATCTCGAAAGTACTCCGCTTGATCTTTCAACATATAAAATTACTTATGAAGTGAATAGCCTTGAGGCAGTATGTAAGGAGAATTTGCAAAATGGATTATAATTCACACCCATTTCAAAATTTATTGAATAATTTGAAACTTAATCAAAAAATCGCCATAATATTAGGTATCATAATCCTTATATCAATGATCATGATTCTACCAAATCTATTTCAAAATAATGGAGATACCGGAAGTAACCCTAATGAATCAGAGAGTTATACAGACGATCAGGGATATACTATAAGTACAAAAACTGAAATTAATGATAGAGGTGAAGAAGTCACAATTACAACGCGCGAAGATCCATACGGCAATGTCACAACTACAGACCCTAATCTAATCACGACCTATTTTCCACATCAAGTTATGAGAGAACACAAAGAATGGACCCCCACGTTGAGATTTTATTTATCAATTAGCCAAACTGACAAAATTATTTATGCAAATATAGAAGATTGCGATATAGAAAACGACAAAAAGCTCATTCAAGACTATATTAACTCTATTCCAATAGATCTTTCTAGTTATTCCATAGAATACGAAATAACTAGTGTAGATACAGACTGTGGGGAATAAGAGCGCTAATATTGCCAAGTTGACTTTTTTATAAAATTTGATAAGATAATAAACACGGGGTAATAGCTCAGCTGTTTAGAGCGCCGCCTTTGCAAGGCGGAGGTCCAGGGTTAGAGTCCCTGTTACTCCACCAGTTTTAGGGGTTATAGCTCAGCTGGTTAGAGCGCGTCACTGATAATGACGAGGTCTGTGGTTCAAGTCCACATAACCCCACCAGATTTTATATAACTCGGCATTTAAAGCCGATTTTTTAAATATTTTTTTCTACTTTGAGGTAGTACAACCAACAAACTCAAGCCCAACAAAACCACCTACCACATCATAAACCGGTTCAGTATTAGTAGGACAGCTAGATCCATTTTCTGGAACAGCTACTATTTCTACTACCTTTGTTTTTGTGCAAGGCCCAATATCTCCATGATAATCCATCTCCGTGCAGATAGTAACTTTTCGTGTAGAATCTGAATTATTTAAATAGAAAATCACTATCGTTCCAATTAAAACCAGCACAACAGCCATAATTACCCAAAAGTACCATTTTTTATATATTTCACGCTTCTGTTTTTTCACCATATTTTTATTATAACATAACATATTTATATTTTTCAGAAACACTTTTTTGCCATATAAAAAAGGGAAAAGCGCTCTTTTCAGAACACTTTTCCAGGTCATACATGTGATTTTAAGTAGCCTCGCAGTTTAATCTACTTAAAACTAACTCAATTTTATATCACAAAATGCATAATGTCAATACACTTTTTCCACAAAATGTGTATAATTTTACGATTTTCATGTTCGGCTTTTTATAGATATTAAAACATATTTTTAAGAAAAAGCATATTGACAAACCCTAAGCACTATGCTATAATGTAGGTATTCACTCTTAAAAGGGTGGTGTTTATTAATTTAAGAATTTGGTGGGCAGAATAGGAGTTCTAGAAATGGCTGGAACTAAAGCTGGTGGCATGAAAGCTGCTGCTACTAATAAAGCTAAATACGGTAAAGAATTCTATGCCCGTATTGGTAAAAAAGGTGGTCAAAATGGCCACACCGGTGGTTTCGCTGCTAACCCTGCGTTAGCTCGCGTTGCTGGTGCTAAAGGCGGTCGTATCTCTCGCCGTGGCCCAGCGAAAAAAGCTGCTTAATTATCCTAGATTTTCACATCTCGGACAATGATATTGAGAATCTGGAGTCTGAAATCGCGTTAGTCCACATTTAGGACAACGCGATTTTTGATGCAACCAATCTCTATAAGTGTCTAATTCATCTTGAATTAAATCTTCATTAATACATATTTTATAGTGTTTCGCCAGTTCTTTTGCTTTTTCCCATGCTTCATTTTCCATTTTGAGGCGCTCTATATCCATTTTAAAGTCCTTGTGTTCTAAAATCGCATGAGATACTTCGTGAAGTGCCAAAAGCTCATAAAAAGGCTCTACGGGCCCCAAAATAATAGTTTTAGGAGGTCTAAAAGCAAATTTCTTACCTTCTTTAAATTTAAAATCAGGAAAATCCCGCTGCAATCTCTCTATAAATCTTTTGTCCATAGGAACAGGGAATTACTCCCGCTCCTTTTGTTTGGCATACAAATAACAACCATAAATTACTGATTCATTAGGACGCTTTGGCCGTCGGTATTTTACCCCTAAATCTTGTGGTAAATATTCCGAATAAAGCTTAAAAATCTTGCCCATTGGCCCCCCAAGCACTATCGTGTCA
>JAGCST010000007.1 GCA_017964025.1 Candidatus Saccharimonadota bacterium | reverse complement strand
GTCTGACAATTTTAAAAAGCAAATTGCTTCTCATAGCTTTGCTGGCAAAACTGTTATTTGTGAATTTAGTGACCCAAATCCATTTAAGGTTTTACATGTTGGCCATCTCTATACTAGTATTGTCGGTGATTCTATTGGCAAACTTTTTGAATACGCTGGTGCCAAAGTTATCAGAGCTAATTTTGGTGGCGACGTTGGACTTCATGTCGCCAAAACCATGTATATTTTGCAGCAAAAACCTTTTGAAAAACTTACTATCGAAGACATCGCTAAATGTTATGTTGAAGGTACTGCCGCCTATGACAACAATGAAGAAGCACATGAAGAAATTACTAAACTAAACAAAGAAATTTATAGAATCAATGCCGAAAATTTTCATGACTCTGACTTAGCTAAATTATATTGGAAAGGTAGAGAATTATCCTACGATTATTTTGACCAGTTCTACGATTCAATTGGTGTCAATTTCGATAAGTATTATCCTGAATCTACCGTAGCTACTCTTGGTTTAAAAACAGTCAAAGAACAATTAGAAAAAGGTGTTTACGAATTTTCCAACGGCGCTGTTATTTTCAACGGTGATAAATTTGGCCTACATACTCGTGTATTCATCAACAAAGAAGGCGTTCCGACTTATGAAGCCAAAGACGTTGGTCTTATTTTTACCAAATGGCAAGATTATCATTTTGATAAATCGATTGTCATCACTGGCTCCGAACAATTAGAATACATGAAAGTAGTCTTAAAATCGGTAGAACAATACGCTCCTGAATTGGTTGAAAAAACTTGCCACCTCACTCATGGTCTTGTTAAACTTCCAGGCGGCGTCAAAATGTCTTCCAGAAAAGGCAATTTCTTAAAAGCCGTCGACGTTCTTAATATGGTCAAGAATGCGCTCAAGTCTGAATATAATTCTAATGATGAGAAAGTCTCTCTCGCTGCTACTAAATATGCATTTTTGAAATATAAAATGGGCGGCAATATTATTTTTGACCCTAAAGAATCCGTCAAAATGACTGGTAATTCTGGCCCGTATCTTCTATATTCTTGCGTTCGCGCCAAAAAAATCTTATTAAGCCATCAGATTGACCAAACGGTCGAAAATTATTCATATAATACATTTGAAAGAAATTTGGCCAAAAAAATCTTAGAATATAAGGAAATATTAAATATATGTGTTCAAGAAATGGCTCCACACAAATTAGCGAATTATTTGTTTGAACTTGCTCAAGAATTTTCACGTTTTTATGAAAACTGTCAATGTGTGGGTAGCGCCGAGGAATCAGAACGTCTGAAATTAGTAAGAATCTATTTAGATACTATGACTCATGGCCTTAATATTCTTGGCATCGAAATTCCTGAATCTATGTAATCATAAGCGTGGTATAATCTAAAGTATGGATACTAATTCACTTGAACAACCAACAACTAATAATATTAAAGAGCAAACTCCAACAGCCCCCAAAGCGCATGGTCGTATACGTCCTGCTGCTGCAGGCGCTATTGGCGCTGTTGCTGGTCTTGTTATCGGGGCAGCAGGAATCTATGGCCTCACTAAACTTACAGGACAAACTCAACCTTGCCCAGACTGTCAATGTCCAAAATGTTCTCAAGGATCGAATGATATTAGCTACGATTTTCTAAAATTAGAATCTGCCTCTGATAATATTATTTATAGTCCACTTTCTATTAGAAATGGCCTTGCATTATTAAACGTTGGAACTAACGGTACTACTAAAACCGAAATTGAGAAAGTATTAGGGGATAGCGAAATTACCAAATATCAAAATATTCCAGATACTCTTTCGCTCGCTAATGCAGTTTTTATTCGTGATACTTTTAAAGATAAAGTTCTTTCAACTTATATTGAATCAGCTCAAAACAACCTTGGTAGTGAAATACTTTATGACCCATTTACATCAAGTGCTAATATGGATAATTGGGTCAAACAAAAAACTTTTAATCTTATTGATAGCATAGGTATTCAACCAACCGAAGATTTGGAAATGGTTCTTGCTAACGCTCTTGCCATCCAAATGGATTGGGAATATCCATTTGATACCGACGACACTCGTGGTCGTACTTTTTATAAAAAAGATGGTTCTGAAATGGAAGCTACTACCATGTACAAAAAAACTAAGGCAGAAGATATTAAATATTATACCAATGATACTATCACAGCTATCTCTATGCCATTAGACTCTACAGTTGAAGACGTTAAGTTAGATTTTATCGCCATCATGCCATCAGGTAATCTTGATGAATATATTGGTACTGTTGATCAATCTCAAGTTGCCACTGTTGTAGATAATTTTATATCCGCTAGTGATTCTAAAGATGGTGTCGTCATTAATATGCCTAAATTTAAATTTGACTATCAATTGAAATTCAAAGAAGATTTACAGGCCTTAGGCATTCAGACCGCTTTTAACAAAAAGACTGCCGATTTTTCCAATATGGCTTCCTACCCATTATATGTAGGCCAAGCTATTCATAAAGCCAACATTGATTTCTCTGAAAAGGGCATCAAAGCAGCTGCCGTAACCGCTTTTGCCATGATAGATGCTACAGCAATGCCAGAAGAAGAGCCTCAGCCAATTATTATCGACATTGATCATCCATTTCTTTTTCTCATTCGTGATGCTGCTAATGATACTATCTGGTTTACCGGTGCTGTCTATCAGCCTAATCTCTGGGCTGATGATGCCGAAGCTTACAAACCAAATTACTAGTTCTATGATATAATTATTGCATGAAAAAGGCCAAGCTACTCTGGGTAGATTTAGAGATGACTGGATTGAACCCCGCAAAAGATAAAATTTGCGAGATTGCTGTTATCGCCACCGATATGAAACTCGACGAAATTGCAAAATATGAGGCAGTTGTTAAAGTTGATGAAAATTTTATGAAAAAACGCATGGTTGGTGATTTTTGGGAGAAAAATAGCGAATCTCGTGATGCTCTCATTCAGCAGAATACAACTGGCAAAGATATTAAAACCGTCGAAAGAGAATTATTAAAATTTGTTGATCAGTATTTTGATGAAGAAGTTTATCTTGCTGGCAATTCTATCCATCAAGATCGCCGTTTTATCGAAATAGAAATGCCAGAATTAAATAAACGTTTGCATTATCGTATGCTTGATGTTTCTGCCTGGAAGATTTACTTTGAAAATGCTTTGAATAAAAAATTTATTAAACCAGAAAATCACCGTGCTTTAGATGACATTAATGGGTCAATAGAGGAATTAAAATGGTACCTGACCTTTCTCAAATAAATGGTCTCGATGGTTATACTACCAAGCCAGAAAAATCCCGTGTTTTATATCAGAAACAGGACAAAACTTTTCTTGTTGTTAATAAAAATACTATCGAAGTTCGTTGCGATGAAAAACTCAGCAATGTTCTAGAAGAAAAATATGAATCAGTCATGGAATCACGTTATTTTGGTCGTGGTGGTATAGAAATCGTACTTTCCGGACAACTGAAGACCGATGAAATTGCAGATCTAATTCGTCTAAGTTACGATCTTTCATAATCAAAAAGCCCCGCAAAACGGGGCTTCATTAAATCGTGATTATTTTTTCTCTGTTTTCTTCTCAGCTTTTTCTTTTCTTGCTTCACGTTTTCGATTCATACGATTCATCGCTTTAATTACCATAAAGATAACCCATGCGATTACCAAGAATTGCACAACATTTTGGATGAAATTACCATAAGCAATTACTGCTTCATCGCCCGTACCAAAGAAATTTGGTATTCGTATTGCAAGATTAGTAAAATCTACGCCACCTAAAATCAAACCGACAATCGGCATGACGATATCATTCACTAATGAATTGACGATTGCGGTAAATGCTCCACCTACTGCCACACCTACAGCTAGGTCAATCATCGATCCACGATTGATAAACTCAATGAATTCTTCTTTTAGCCCACTCTTTTCTTTTAGTTTTTCTGCTTCTGCAGATTTCGCCATAAAACTCCTTTCTTAAATTATTTTCCCTCTGAAAAATCATTGAATTGATCATATAAATTTTCCAGACTCAAATTAAAAGTATCCAAAATTTCTTTTATAACATCATCTTTAGCAACTTTTAAAACTTTGCTATTTTCTGCTATAAATACTTGAATTTCATAAGACATCTTATGCGCATAGATACGATCCAAAATCCCATTAATTTTGGCTTCAAACAATTCTTCATTCAAACTTTCTTTTTCAGAAGTTAATTGCTGCAGTGTCTTCTTATCAACATCCTTCTCTTTAAAATTATATTTTGCTACTAAATATTCTTCCATTTTTTTGCTAGTATCAGACAATGACCCCTTCAGTGATGCACTGCTAGATCTTAAAGTTGAGGATTCTACTGAAGGTTGATATTCATCAATTAATTCCACAGTATTGTTTAAATGTAAGAATAATTTGATGCTGTCCTCTTTCTCTCCACCTTTGTTACTGCCTAAAATTGCTCCAATAATTATAATTACAATTAGTGTCCCTAGCCCTATTGCGCCAATCAAGAAAAATTTTGAAGAAAAAATCCCATTCGATTTTGGTGGATTTGTTGGTCGCGTAGAGGCTGAGATTTGATTAAGATATTCTTGCCCGTCCATGCTATAATTATACCATATGTACGACGCAAAGGAGGAAATCAAATCCCGACTTGCAGTAGAAGACGTGGTGGGGCAGTACGTGGAACTAAAACGTGCCGGTCGTAATCTTAAAGGCCGTTCACCTTGGGGAGTAGATAAGACTCCATCTTTCATGGTATCACCCGAAAAAGGCATTTGGCATGATTTTTCTGCTAATAAAGGTGGAGATATTTTTACTTTTGTAATGGAAGTAGAAGGCATTAGTTTTCGTGAAGCTCTTGAAAAGCTTGCAGCAATGGCTGGCGTTGATCTTTCCAAATACCAAGGGAGTAATCCTCAAGTGACTAAACGTAAAACTCGTGCCAAAGAAGCTTTAACTCTTGCTACTAAATATTATCAGGCATGTCTCGTTCGCAATAAATCAGTCTGTGAGTATGTCTTTTACAAACGTAATTTAAATCGTGCCACAGTTGCCGAATTCAAAATTGGCTATGCTCCTGCAAATGGCAAAGCCCTTATTACTGTACTTAAAAAACGTGGCTTCACCGAGTCAGAACTTGATGCTGCTGGACTTCTCAATCGCTTCAAATCAGATATGTTTAGAGATCGCATGACTATTCCATTTATTGATACTACTGGAAATGTTATTGGTTTCACAGCTCGTATTTTAGGTAAAGGAGAACCTAAATATCTTAATACTCCAGAAACAATTTTATTTAATAAATCTAAATTTATTTTTGGGTTTTATCAAGCTAAAGAATCTATTCGTCACAGTGGATATGTAGTGATTGTTGAAGGGAATATGGATGTTATTTCGTCGCATCAAGCTGGTGTTAAAGAAGCTGTTGCCACTTCTGGCACTGCCATGACTGAGCAACACCTTAAGGCTTTGTCTAAACTTACAAATGATATTCGTCTTGCCTACGATGGTGATGAAGCAGGCATTAAAGCTACCGAACGTGCCATTATGATGGCTGGTGATCTTGGTATTGATCTTACAGTAATTTCCGACTATCACGGAGCCAAGGACCCTGATGAACTTATCCAGAAAGATCCCAAGCTATGGCAACAAGCTGTTCAAAGTAGTGTGCCAGCCGTAGATTGGCTTTTAGAAAAATACGAAGAGAATCTTAGTCTCCATACATCTCCGGGCAAGCGTAAATATTCTGATGTTGCATTAAAACTTTTAAGTTATGTTAAAGATGAAGTTGAGCGAGCTAGCTATGAAGAAAAAGTTGCCAAAAAGCTTGGTGTTACCGTTGAAGTTCTCCGTGAAAAAGGTAATCGTTTAAATAAAAAACTTTCTGAATCTTCCAAAAAATATCTCAAAAAACCCAAAACCGAAGCTAAAAATGATAAATTAGGACAACTTGAAAATTCTTTGCTTGCCCTTAAGGTTTTTGGCGGTATCACCAAAACTGATATACCAATCGAAGTTCCAGATGACGATACTAAACTTGCCGAACTCGAGCTAATATTTAATCGCGAACATGAATTTATCAAAGATACGGATTTTGAAAATGAAGCTACCGAACTTCTCGCTCGTTATATGTCCGAATTAAATAAAACTAAAATCAATACTCTTACCGAACAGCTTTCAAAATTTGAAGAAGATAGCGAAGAATACAACGAAATCCTATCTGAAATCAACAATTATATGAACACTGAGTGAATAGCATAAAATTATTGATTTATCTTTAGATATGAGTTATACTCTTTATTAATGAGCTCGAAAAAAGACGATATTTTGAATGCAAAAGATTTAACTCTAGACATCGATGAACCAGAGACTGATGACCTAGAACAAGAAGAAGAACTTTCCGACGAAGAACTCGCTATTACTGCCGAGAATGTTGATTCATTTGCCGATGATTCAGTTCGGCTTTATTTGCGTGAAATTGGTAAAATTCCTCTACTTACTCCAGAAGAAGAGGCCGATCTTGCTCAGCGCATCGTTAAAGGCGACAAAAAAGCCAAGGACAAAATGGTCGAATCCAACATGCGCCTTGTTGTTTCTATCGCCAAACGTTATGGCGGCCGTGGTCTTGATTTTCTTGATTTGATTCAAGAAGGAAACACTGGTCTTCTTCGCGCCGTCGAAAAATTTGACCCAGCAAAAGGTTTTAAATTTTCTACTTATGCCACTTGGTGGGTACGCCAAGCTATCACTCGCGCCATTGCCGATCAGGCTCGCACTATTCGTATTCCAGTTCACATGGTAGAAACCATCAATAAAGTTCTCCGTACTACTCGTAAACTCACTGCCGAATTAAATCGTGAACCCACTAACGAAGAAATCGCTAAAGCTCTAGACATGGAGCCTGAAAAAATTGATTATGTCATGCGCATTAAACAAGATATTGCCTCGCTCGACGCATCTATTGGTCGCGAAGGTGACGATGAAGATTCCGTGCTCGGTGATTTTGTTGAAGATGAAGAACGCGATAGTCCCGAAGATTCCGCCGCTAACCAAATTCTTAAAGAACAACTTTCTGAAATTATTGCTACTCTAACAGACCGTGAACAAAAAATTATTCGTTTAAGATTTGGTATTGGTGGTGGTCGTCCTCATACGCTAGAAGAAGTTGGTGCTGAATTTGATGTTACGCGCGAACGTATTCGCCAAATCGAAGCTAAAGCCCTTAGCAAACTCCGCAAAAATAAAGACACCAAAAAATTGCACGAATATTTAAGGTAACATTTATGAAAAATTTTTGACATTAATTATGGTAGTTTATTTAGCCTAGTTTAATACTCAAAGGATTATTGTATGCAACGTATTATATTAATATACAACCCTCGCTCATCACGTTTTAATACGGTTAAGCAAGAAGTTCTTTCAAAAACTACTACTCTCAAAGGCTATATGATAGGGAAATACGAAGTTGAACCTACTAACGTAGATAAAAATGCTGCCAAATTTACTAAAATCTTGAAGAATGGCGATCTCGTTATCGCTGCTGGTGGTGACGCTACTGCTTCTATCGCTGCAAATGGTATTTTACATTCAAATAAAGATGTAAAATTAGCAGTTTTACCTTACGGTAATTTTAATGACCTTGCCAGAACTCTGAGAAGTACTACTTTTGAGGATATTTTTTCCAGCAATTCATATACTGCAAAACTTTACCCACTTGAAATTTTTGTTGATAATAAATTTTTTCGTTATGCTACCTGTTATGTCACTATTGGCATGACTGCTGAAGCCGTCAAACTTTACGACACTCCCAATATGCGTAAGAAATTAAAAACCAACTTTGGCCGCAAAATTAGCTCCTATACCAGTTTAACTGGATGGTATTTTAAAAATCGTCATAAAAAAATTTTTCTACCCAATTTTAAATTGAATGGCGAAATCCAACATCCTAAAACTTCAGATTACGCCGCTATCAATGGCCGTTCTATGGCTCGTGTGATGAAGGGTGGTGAGGATTATTTAAAGCCCAAAGTCTTTCGTAGTGAAACCGATCATCTTGCTAATTTTTGGCGTCTTCTTAAATTAATGACAAAAAGTATTTTTCATCGTATCCCAGGTTCTGAAACGACGGGTGACATCCTAGAATTTACCGAGCCCACCACTATTGAACTTCAAGCTGAGGGTGAATATCATACTTTCAAAAATATTCATAAAATTGAAATCAGAAAGGGAATTAAATGTCTGAAAGTAATTCAGAATTAGAAAAAATTATTCAATATATGAAGTCTCATTGGCCATCAAAGGTTAAACCTGAATGGCAAGTTAGACTTACTGAATATCCAACTATTTTAAAACAAGTTATCGAAGATTTTACACTTGCTTCCACCAAAAATCACCATTTAATTCGTATTGCCGGTCTTTCTGGCTCTGGCAAAACCACTCAAATTCTCCCCGCTGTTGAAGCTTACTGCGCTAAAAATAATTTTGAGCCTATTCTTCTTGCCGCCCGTCGTTTTGTCGAATATCATCCGCACTACCAAGAAATTAAAGATTTTTATGGCGATGAAAATCTTCGTAAAATGACTGACGAATTCGCTACTATTATGCTATTTCTTACACTTTCAGAACTTATCAAAGGTGGCTATGACATTATCTTAGACGTAACTTTATTAGATCCCGAAATGGAAGCAATCTTATTAAAACTCTTAAAGGTGGGGAACTATGAAATGTTGCTTCTTATGATTGCTGTATCTCCTAAAATTACTGAACACTACTTACGTGGTCGCGCTTGGCGTCACTCTAAAGAAACTGAACAAGAATTTATTCGAGCTACTTCTCACGCAATCGAATTCTATGCTAAAAATGCTCCAGACCTCCGTATTATATTATGGAGTGTTTATAACAAGCCGCCCATTTACGATGGCCCTATCAAAAATGTATTAGACATTTTTGCCGATTATTCATCGCGTGAAACTTTACCCAAAAAGGATGATGACGCTCGCCGCAACGCCAAAATCGCTTATCTTACAAAATAACTATATATTATAAACAGCACCAGTGAACCAGACTTCACCAGAAGTTTTGTCACGGATGATAAACAAGAATGGTTTGTTGAAAGTAAAGTCAATTTCTTCAATTGGGACTTCCCATTCATAATCAAACCCACCGCTAGCAGATCCCATACCACCATCTACTACTGTGACAGCTGCAGCTTTAATACCGTTATTGCTAAAGTCGATGTCAGCTTTATGGGAAGCGTCCATGATATATGCATTATCACTGGCTTTACTTAAATCTACCATATTAGCTAAATTCGCGGCTGCTTCATTAAATACATCAATTACCCCTAGCTTTTCTAAGTTGTCCTCAAAATCTTTCATATTATAGTTATATTTAAAGAACGGTATAGAACCATAAATTTTCGTGACTACGCCATCTTTATAACTGTCGATATTAGATGAAGTTTTAAGGTTGTTGATGATATTTGTGACTTTTTCTGCATCAAGCTGATTGATATATTTATTAAGTTCTTCTGTTTTTGGCATAATACCAACATATTCTAGCGTTGCCCTATCGTACTCCATTAAATCTTTAGCAAAAACTTTTTCGAATTCAGAATCATAAAACAAAAAATCTGTAGATTCGTCCAACCTACCATAGTTGGCAGCCAATCTTTCCATATATTCATCTAAATTAAAAGGAAATTTTTCGTCGTCTTCATTGCCCTCTTGTAACCATTTTTCACGTTCTGCCTGAACGGTTGCACGAATGTAATCTTCACCAAGTTCCTCAATAATATTGTAGCGATTAGCACTAGCGCCAATTACTGCAGCACGGACTTCTTGCTCGTTATTAAACAATAGTTTTGAAAAACCGTCGTCATTAAATATTATATTAATATAATCATGGTAGTTTTCATGACTATACCAAACGTTATAACGCTTGCATCTCAGACCCTCTTTATCGGGATTATGATAAATGACAGCAAAAATATCATTAGTACATTGGAGTTGATTGTTCCACTCCATATCGATGGTTAGAGCATTAGCTAAAGCAAAATCTCTTCCAGTGTTAAAATTATCTTCATTAAATACGTCATTAATAATTCCAAGTGTCTGATCACTGACCCATTTATTAGCATTGTCTGGTGTTTCAAATGAATCATAAATTACACTAGCGCCATACTTAGTACTTAAGCTGTCAGTATATGAATCTTTAATTAAATCTTGAAATTCCGATTCTTCTCGCACAAACATCGCATTAGCCGAAGAACGATTAGCACTATTTATGAATGCTTTAGACTGATAGCTTCCGAGTAAATTGGTAATCTGGGCTTTAGAATTTCCGTCAGCCCCATCAGCTAACATGCTGAGCGCGTACTTAATAGAAAGAGGACTATATATAATATTTTCGGAATTACCGTTAAGTTTTAAAAAGACTAAATCAAAATCACTTAGCTCATTACCATCAAGAGTAAGTTTTGCAATTTGTTCTGGCGTGCTTTCAAAATCTACTTGATCATTTTTAGGCTCAGCTGGAGTCCTAAAAATAAAATACCAAATTAACACTCCGGTTATAGCCAAAATCAACGCGACTAGTAGACTAATTAAAACCTTTTTCTTTTTAAACATTTTTGGTTTATTAGCTTTTTCTAGCTCTTCATCGGTCTGATGCTCAACTGGCTCATCTACACCTATTTTTTCTTCAACACTTTTAACGATAGGCTGTTGTACTACATCAGTAGTTTTTTCTTGGCCTTGATCCATAAGTCTCCTTTTTTAGCACTTATGTTTATTATACACCAATAATTAATCAAAGCTAATTTTTATAATTGGTTCAAATTAATCTCTGGGAATTTCGCTCGAATATGTTCTGCATAACCATTATCGATATTTTTCCATGCTTTTTTCATTCGTGAGATTTCTTTTGCATCCGCCTTGTCGAAATTATCAAGAAATGCTTTTTCAAATTCTTTTGGTGCAGGTCTAGATACTATTCGCGCTACATCCATGTTCGGGTTTCCTGTACCTGCAAAACAAAAATCAATCACTCCAATCACTTTATCATTTTCATCCAATAAAATATTCCCAAGATTCAAATCACCATGTACTAGAGAAGAGCCTTCAGTAGCTTTAATATATTTATGATCTGCATCAATGTGCTTGTCGTAGTGTTCGTAATCTAATTCATGTAAAAAATCACTCAGAGGGTACTTTACCTCTTCTGGCGCCCCTCTTAAATCTATTCCCGACAACTCTTTAATAAATTTTGCTACATCATACGCTGCTCCCGTCAAAGCCGTATGCGACAAATGATAGATCCTGTCTCCCAATGTATACCCTTCAATTTTTTTATGTACCGAAAACGGTCGGCCTTTGGAATCATAACATAATTTCATTTGAGGTGTATAGTACGAGGTTTTTCCATCTACAAAATTACATACTGCTGCATCTTTTACTATCATTTTTGACCAAAATGGGTTTCTAGGAAAACGGAAAAAATAAGAACCCTTGTCAGTAGTCACTTCCATTACAATATTTGTCCATCCAGTTAAAATATGTTTCGAACCCAAAACTTCCTTATCCGTCATCGTCTCAGCAATGATTTTATCTAGAGGATCAGAAGTTGTAAAAAACTTGTTCATATTCTATAATGATATCATGGATAATGTAAAAATTCTAGCTGTTGTCGGTATGAGCGGCTCTGGCAAATCTGTCATTGTAGATTATCTTACCGAGAAAGGCTACCCTAAAGTTTATTTTGGCGGTATGATTTACAAAGAGATGGAAAAACGCGGCATCGAACGTACCGAGGACGGTGAATCCGAAAAAAAGTTTCGCGAAGAAATTCGAGAAAAAGAAGGCAAAGATTGGGTTGTTAATCAAGTTATTGCCGAAACTAAAGATTTAATTAGGGCTGGGCAAAAACGCATCATTCTAGACGGCGTTTATTCTTGGACTGAATACAAGATTTTAAAGCATGAGTTCCCAAAATGTCTTACCTTTATTGCCATTGTAGTTGACAAACATCTTCGTTATGAACGCGTCGCTAAACGCAAAAATCGTGCTTTTGATGGCAAAGCGATTCGTGAGCGCGATCGTTCCGAAATTGAAAACCTCGAAAAAGGCGGTCCTATCGTTGCTGCCGATTATTACATTTTAAATAATGGCACTATAGAAGATGTTAAAACCGCTACCGATAAAATTTTAAAGGAGATTGAATTTTGACAGCCAATCAAGTATCAACAATCGCATATAAAAAAGGTAATTGGATGCGTTATACCTTATGGGGACTAGCTGCAATCTGTATTTTTATTTTAGTTTTTACATTTATGAAAATGATGAGTAGTGAAGTTTCTGCTTCTGTTCCAGAAGGATATAAATTCGCTGTTTCTGACGAATATGGCGAAGGTGATAGCAGAGTCCACATTAACTATTATGTTTATGATAACCAAATTCTTACCGAAACTGAAGGTTATGAAAAAGATAAAATTAATCGCTCAGTTTTAATTTATGATGGTGTTAACACTTCAAATCTAAAATACAACGCCGAAGAAACTACCAAAGTTTGTTACGAAGGTAATTGTGTAGATAAACCAAAAGTACTTACTGCCATCAAAAAATTAATTTCGCATAAAATTCCTCGCGAATACATAGGATTCTAGTTATGAAACGTTTAGTTTTAATTGACGGTAAATCAGTATTTTACCGTGGGTATTATGCTATGGGAGCTTTATCTTTAGCCGATGGTACCCCTACCGGCGGCGTCTATGGTTTTGCTGCTATTGTTATGGAAATTGTTAAAAAAATCAACCCCACTAAGGTTGTTGTAGCTTGGGATTCTAAGACTTCTGTTTCTAAACGGCGTGCTATTTATAAAGATTACAAAGCCGGGCGCGTAAAACCTGGTGAAGATTTTTACACCCAAATTCCACTCCTAAAAACTTTAATTAACGATCTTGGTTGGAGTTTTGTTGAAATTAACGATTATGAGGCTGACGATATTATTGGGACTTTAAGCCGTGAGGCTGACGAAGCTGGTGATTATGAAACTTATATCATTTCTTCGGATCTTGATATGCTTCAAATTGTAGATGACAATACTCATATGTGGCGCATTTTAAAAGGCTTCACTAATATTGAACAAATTAATGTCCCAGAACTTGAAACTAAATACGGCATTAAAAAATCTCAATTTTTAGACCTTAAAAGCTTAAAAGGTGATTCATCTGACAATATTCCGGGTGTTCCTGGCATTGGTGAAAAAACTGCTGCTAAATTATTAAATGATTACGAGACTCTAGATGGCATCTACGATAATTTAGAGCAAATCACTGGATCAACTAAAACCAAACTTGAAGCTGGTCGAGATTCTGCTTACATGTCGCGCAAACTTGCTGAAATTATGTTCGATGCACCTATCAACCTTGCTGATTTACCTGATTTTAAATTTAATCACGATCAAGTTATCGCCGGTCTTAAAAAGCTAGAGTTCAACTCTCTTATTCGAAAAATTGATCAACCCAAATTTGATGTATCTCAAGAATATAATTATCAACCAACTACCATTCCAAATTCACAAGATATCATTATAGATTATGACATCAAATTTTTAATGCACAGCGATAATAATTTCGCAGAAAAGATTTTGTCTGGCCAATCTTTTTGGGATCTTGGTCAAGCCGCATTTTTATTGAACCCATTAGCTAGGGAAGAGCCACGTTTATCTATTCCGGAAGAAGAATATCAGAAACAACTTAGCGAGTTTAAAAAATATCCTAAACTATATAATATATATACTCAATTCGATTTACCACTTATTCCCATTCTATATAAAATGGAAACAAAAGGCATGCTAATTGATCGGGAATATTTTGAAAAACTTCGTCAAGAATATACTAAAGAAGTTGCCAAACTAGAACAAGAGGTTTGCCAATTAGCAGGAAAAAACTTTAATGTTAATTCACCATATCAATTATCAGACGTGCTTTTTATCGATTTAAAACTTCCCACAAAAGGTATCAAAAAAACTACTCGCAGTTATTCCACCGGCGCCAAAGAACTTGATAAATTAAAGGGCTCTCATCCAATAATTGACAAGATTATTGAATATCGTGAAGCCACCAAACTACTTAATACTTATATTATCCCCATACCAACTCTCGCCGATGAAAATAATCGTATTCATACTACCTTTACCCAAAATGTTACAGCTACTGGTCGTCTAAGTTCTAAAGACCCAAATCTTCAAAATATTCCAATCCGCACTAACGAGGGTAAGCGTATACGCACCGGATTTATCGCGCCAGAAGGTCGTACATTAATTTCTGCTGATTATTCTCAATTTGAACTTCGTCTTGCTGCTATCCTTAGCAGCGACCAATCTCTCATTGATGACTTTAATAACGGTATTGATATCCACACCAAAACTGCATCCGAGGTTTTTAATGTTCCGATGGGCCAAGTCACTAAAACTCAGCGTCGTGCCGCTAAAGTAATAAATTTTGGTATTTTGTATGGTATGAGCGTTAAAGGTTTATCTGACGCCACTAAAATGCCGTATTATGAAGCCAAACAATTTATTGACAATTATTTTAATCTTCGTGCTCCTATCAAAGATAAACTTAATGATATTTTACGCCAAGCTAGAGAAGAGGGTTATGTTGAAACCTTCTATGGGCGTCGTCGTCCTACTCCAGATGTTAAATCAAGCAATTTTGTAATTCGTCAAGCTGCTGAGCGTGCTGCCGAAAACATGCCTATTCAAGGCACCGAAGCCGATCTTATGAAACGCGCCATGATTAGAGTAAACGCTAAACTTCCTCAAGGTGCTGATCTTATTATGCAAGTTCATGACTCGCTCATCGTTGAATGTGATGATAATCAAGCCACAGATGTATCTAAGATTCTAAAACAAGAAATGGAATCAATAGCTCCCGAATTAAATATTAAGCTAGCCGTTGAAGTCACTACTGGTAAAAATTGGGGAACATTATAATCTAGATATAATTTTAAAGTAGGGGGTTGCAATTCTTTTTGCTCTGTGTCTATAATGCGTTATCTTAAAAAGGAGACGCTTTATGCCGTTAAAAACCAAAAGCGTCATACATGTTAAGTCTTTCGCGCAAAAATACAAAATCCCAGTTCGAATAGTGCTGTTGTTGCTATCCACATTTCTTAGCTTAGGATATTGGCCTACCACAAATATTACATACGCCACTAGTTGTCCAAATCTTAAAATTATTTTTGCTCGTGGTTCCGGCGGGAAACGTTACACCAATGAAGATTATATAGTATTTAAGAATACTTTAGAGAATAAACTCAAAACTTCCCATCTTACTTACGAATTCGACGACTTAGATTATCCAGCTATCAGCATTAATACCAAGGAAGGTCATCTAGGGACTTTGCTTGGCGCTTATTTTGGTGGTGGTGACGCTTATGATTTTGGAGAAAGCGTCAAAAAGGGAGCCAAAAAATTATCCAATATCATCAATAACAACAAATGTAGCAATACCAAATATGTTCTAGCAGGTTATTCACAAGGAGCTATCGTGGTATTAAACGCCCTTGATAATGTTGATCCAAATAAAATCACCTATGCTGCTACTTTTGGCGATCCAAAAATATATTTGCCAGAAGGCCGTGGTTTTATTCCAGCCGCCTGCAGTGGTAAGAATCTATCTAGCTATCGTATCTACGTCCCAGACTGTCGTGCTCATAAAGGCATCTTAGGTGCCAAAAAACCATACATCAAAACCGCATATAATAATAAATTTGGGACTTGGTGTAATAAGCATGATATTATTTGTAGTTCACATTATATTATCCAAGACCACACTCATTATATTGAAGACGATATTTATGAAAGCGCATCTCGTTATATTTTTGGCAAAATCGCTGCCGATTTCGGGTTTAAAAATCCTTATACATCCTTAAATGATGTTGCTATACTTATTAATTCTACTCCACCTACATTTGACTCGCTTCTAGAATATACTTCTGCAGCTAATGAGCTAGCTTATCGCATTCTTGAATTTGGCGGTCGTGTTGCTATTTATGATTATCACGGTTCAGGTTCTAGTATTATTCCCACAGAAAGGTGCAATTTTGACTCTTGCCATTCAGATAATCTTAAAATTATTCTTGATGATATTATACGAGATGCACATCCTCAAAACTCTAATCCATTGCTCTCTAGTTCTTTACACACTATGAGGCAATTAAATTGGCGATTCGGTGCTACAAAATCCTTGGTTATTTTTACAAACGATAATTATCAAACGCCAGACGCAAACGGCACGAAATTTTACGATGTCTATAAGCTTAGTCGTCAAATTGATCCAGTAAATTTTTATATAGTCACAAACCCAGAATTAACTAACTCATATCAATCTCTAACTGACGCAACTGCTGGTGCGGTGATCTCTACCGAGCAGGATATGATGAACCTTCCTGACAAAATCGTCTCACGCCTCGATTTTCTTCCTCAAGTAGAAGAAGAATATGAAGATGAAAATTACAACAATGACATCCCCACTCTAGAAATTAATGAGACCAAAATAGTCTCAAATAGTGAAGTTAGTATATCTTTTTCTAGTACTGGCACCAAAACCATCGTTATTTTAAATGATGCTATTCTTGGAATTACTTCAGAAACTAAATTTCATCTTACTGAGATTAAAGATAATCAAATGAATACTATCACTTTAGTACCATTGAATGAAAATCGTCGTGGTGAACCCGTATCTATTCCCATAAAATTCAACAAAAACAATTCAAAAGAACAAATCACACCCAACATTTTTATACCAAAAGCGCCCAATACTGGGCGCCAACAGGTATAAATTATCTAGTTGCGTAAGCAATATTATGTTCCATCGCTTGGGTTTCAAGTGCTACCAAACGTTCTGCATCATCAATTGCGGAATTGACTGAATGTTTCACGCGAGCCGATTCTTCAGCCTTTTTTGCATCATTCCAACGGTCTAAAGTACCAACCAAATATCCAGTAATTCGGCGTAGTCTTTCGAACCTACCCTCTTCAAACCATTCAGCATGTTCATCAAAATATTCTTTCATCGCTAAATCGCCCGCTTTTTCACCAATCAATTTCATTCCCACTTCCACCAAGCAAGAAACATGCATATTTTCATATTGTTCAAAATCAGTCAAAGCTTCCTTTACTTCTTTTTCCGAAACCTTAGCATAGCGAGATATAGATTTTACAAATCTTTTTAGATCGAAATTTTCTATCTCATTAGCGTTTTTATATATAATTTTCTTCATGGTTTTTCCTTTCAGGGCTTCCTTTCAACTGCCCACCGATTATTTTATAAGCATTACCTAGAAATCATTATACCCCATATATAGTGTGTGTCAAGACCTTTTTCACACTAAATGTGGGGGTTTTCCACAATTTAGGCATTTTGTGGTAAAATAAGGAATAAGTTATGCCAGGTTGGAATATTCATTTAGAGGCGGGTGAACGCCTTGCTAAAAAACTCAAACTTTCTGGTCAAAAACGGAAAGAATTTTTGTTGGGTTGTATTCTCCCGGACATTAACAATGGCTATGCCAACCAAGTTAAAATTGTTAAACAACATCGAGAAACTCACTATGCTTTCGATCAAAAAAGCTCCCTTAATTTTTATGCTGAAAATCGACAAAAAATTCTCGATAAAGAACCAATCTATCTTGGTTATCTTTTTCATCTTTATACCGATGGTTATTTCAATTATGATTTTTATCGCACCATTAAACGCCATAAACTTGGCGAAGGTAAAACTCACGACGAGAAAAATCAAATTAAACATAACGATTTTTTTCATTATGATACCTGCTTTAGCCATCATTTAGGTATTAAACCTGAAGATTTAAAACCTCTCGCTGATTGTGCTAACCAAATCAGTGTTACAGAAATTACTCCTTCTGAAATTCAAGAAATCGAAAATATTCTCGTTGAAAATCGTTTTGCTACTATCAATAAAAAGAGAAAATATATTTTTTATTCACAAAAACGTCTTGATAATCTTTTAGAAGATATGTTAGAGAGTTTTATAAACGATTATATCAGGGGGAATTATGCCTGAGTTACCCGAAGTTGAAACTATCCGTCGCGGACTTGGTAAATTTATTATTAGCCATCGATTAATCAGCACTGAAATCCTTTGTGAAAAATCTTTTATCGGCACTCCTATTGTTGGCAAGGTTAAAGCCATCCGTCGTTTTGGCAAAGCACTTGTTATCGACCTAAACAATTGCCAATCTCTTATGATTCATCTTCGTATGACGGGCCAACTTATCTTTGATTCAACTCAAAACACAGATCGCTACGCCGCTGGTCATCCTAGTGATAATTTCACTAGCACTCTTCCTAACAAGCAAACCCGCGTTATTTTACATTTTGACAACGGCACTTTATATTTTAATGATCAACGCAAATTTGGTTTTGTCAAATCTATTACTACTAAAGATATAGAAAAGGATTCTTTCATCAAAAAACTTGCCCCAGAACCCTGGGATATTAAACTTGAAGATTTTTATGAAAAACTGCAGAGACACAAAAATTCACCTATTAAAACCGTAATTTTAGATCAAACCATTATTTGTGGCCTTGGCAATATCTATGCCGACGAGAGTCTTTTCATGTCGAACATTCACCCTATGAGGAAAGCTGGCACTCTTACCAAAACTGAAGCTAACATTCTCTTAAACATGGCTGATAAAGCCATGAACATTGCTATTGCCTCCGGAGGTTCTACTATGAAAGACTACGTTAAAGCCGATGGTACTCGCGGTGATTATTTGGATAAATTTGCTCAAGTCTTTAACAGAACAGGGAAACCTTGCGTAGTTTGCGGCACTAAGATTGAAAAAATTAAAGTTGCCGGGCGCGGCACCCATATTTGTCCTCATTGTCAACAATTACCTCAGTCAAAATTTCAACCAAGCGCTGAACTTTCTTCCGAAATTAATCTCTCACCTCACAAAGGAGCTTCAAAAAATGCTTAAAATTTTTACTGGAGAAGATCGTGTTCATGCCAACCAAGAAATCACTGCAATGCTTGGCCCAAATTACGAAATTATCGAAGGAGCTGACTTGGTACCCACCGATTTACCAAGTATTTTCCAGGGAGCTTCACTTTTCGCTGAAAAAAGAAATATCCTTATTCGTGATCTTAGTCCAAATACGCCAGTGTTTGAAAAAATTCCTGAGTATTTAAACACTCCACACAACATCATTATTTTAGAGCTAAAACTCAATAAACGCTCGAATGTTTATAAAATCCTCAAAGATCAAGTCGAGATTAAAGAATTTACCATGTCTAAAAACTCTAACTTTAATTTAGTATTTGATATTTATCACACCGCTAAAAAGAACGGTCCAAAAGCTCTTAAGATGTTAGACAAAATCAAACAAGACGAAGATCCCATTAGATTTTGTGGTCTTTTGATTTCACAGGTACTTAAGGATTATTCTAGAAACCAGGGAACTAAAGAAAAGAGAGTTCTTCACGAACTCTCTCAGCTTGATTTAAAACTTAAATCTACTTCTTTTGAGCCTTGGCTTTTGGTGCAGTCTTTTTTGCTGCGGTTGTCTTCTTTGTAGTAGCCTTGGCTTTTGGTGCAGCTTTCTTAGCAACCTTTTTTTCTAGCTTAACTTTAGCAGCTTTAGCTATATCATGAAGTTTTGCTTTACGACGCGCAGCGGTATTTTTCTTCATCAAATCTTTTTTCACGGCCTTATCATATTCAGATTGTGCTTTTGCCAAAGTTTCAGCCGAAGGATTCTCACGAAAAGCCTTTAACGCGGCTTTGATATCTTTCTTAATTTGTTGATTATGCTCAGTACGCTTCTCAGCTTGACGAGCAGCCTTTTTGGCAGATTTAATAATCGGCATCTATCTTCCTGTTTGAATTAAAAATTAATGACTTTCATTTATTATACCTCATTCCCCTGAAAAAGTAAAGACTAAAAATCTTGCGATTTTTTCAAGCTTATGGTAATATGAAAAAAGAAAGGTAAAATATGCCAGAAGACAACACAAAAGCAACTCCATCCATGCCACCAGTAGATCCTACAGTGGCTACTACTCCAGTTGCTGATGAACCGGCTTCTGCTTCGGCTCCTGCTCCTTCAGAACCTACTACTACGCCTAATCCAGTTCCCGAACCTACCCCTACGCCAACCGACAGCACCGTCGTCGAACCAGTTTTACCACCTGCTGATGCAAATCAAAAATCAGAACCTATTTCTAACGATTCTATACATGTTGAAGTTGCTAAAAAAATTGCAGCTTCAAAAAATGTTCTCATCGCACTTTCTAGCGACCCATCAGTTGATGAAATGGCCGCTGCTATTGGTCTTTCACTTTTCTTAGATAAAATTGGCAAACGTGCTACCGCCATTTATTCCGGCTCTACTCCTAACGCTCTGGAGTTTCTTAAACCAGAAGAAACCTTTGAGCCTACTGCTGATACTCTCCAGGACTTCGTAATTGCTCTTAATAAAGATAAAGCTGATCATTTACGCTATAAGCTTGACGGTGATTTTGTGAAAATCTACATCACACCATATCGAACTCGTATTTCAGAAGAGGATTTAGACTTTTCTTATGGTGATTTCAATGTAGATCTCGTTCTTGCACTTGATGTTGCTAACGGTATTGACCTAGATTCGGCCTTGCGTGAGCATGGTCGCATTATGCATGACGCAGTAATAATTAACATTACTACTGGTAAACCAGGTAAGTTTGGTGAAATTGAATGGAGCGACAAGACTGCTAGCTCTGTTTCTGAAATGATTGCTGGATTATTATATAAGATTACCGATGCTAAGGTTGAAAAAGAAGAAGCGACTGCATTCCTTACTGGTATTGTTGCAGCTACCAATCGTTTTTCCAATGCTACTACTACACCAACTACCATGAAACTTGCTTCAAAGTTGATGGAGTCCGGTGCTAATCAACAACTCGTTTCCAAAAACATCACCCCAGATGTTGAAAATGAAATGGCTTCAATCTCTAGTATGTCAGCGATGTCTAGCGAATTGAATTCTCAGGCTGATCCTACTAAACTTGATATCCAACATGACGATGAACCTATCGTAGATGAAACTAAAGAAATAGACGACGCTATCAGCGGAAAAGAAAGTACTCTTCTTGATGAACTTAAGGCTGCTGAGGCTAGTTTAGCTGGTGCTGTCACAGAAGTTACTCCAGAAGAAAATCCTGCTGCCCTCAAAATCAGCAGTGACGAAAAAGAGCCATCTTTAACAGAACCTCCAATAGCACCTATTTTAGAAGAACCAGCCGATGAAAAAGTTGAGGAAACTCCCATAACAATAGTCGATGAAACACCTGAAGAAATACCACCAGAAGCACCGTCTGAAAAACCCAAAGAAGTATCCAAAAAAACATCCGAAGAGATACCTGAAGATATATCTCTAGACGATTCCTTAGAAGAAACTACCGCTGAATTAACTAAAGAGATAGAATCTATGCCACCTGAAGCTGAATCTGAATCTACAGCACCGATTCCAGAACCCGAACCTACCCCTGAATCAGTACCAGCTTCTTTGCCTCAACCCGAACCTACCCCTGAATCAGTACCAGCTCCTTTACCTCAACCCGAACTAGCTCCTAAACCAACTCCCACTCCTGAACCAACACCTGCGCCAGCACCTCAACCCGAACCAGCCACTGCGCCAGCTATCGAATCAAAGCCAACATCTAATTCTCAATTTCTTGTAGAGCCGATTCAGAATTCTGAAGAAGAGGAAGAAGTGAAGTCAGACTCCGAGGGAATTATTAATCCAGTAGGAAGTGAAAAAGTTATTCAGCCAACTACCGATTTATCTACTATCGGCACGGGTGATCCAGCTGACAATAAATATGGGCAAATGCTAGAAGCTGCTCTTCAAAGTTTAAATAATGAATCTAATCCTATGTCAGGAACCAATCCAGCTGCTGCTAGTACACCTTCTGTACCAGAAAAACCAGAAATTAATGGTGTTCCAGAGATGAATTATATGCCGATGCCGAGTGATGAAATTTTACCGCCACCTCCAGCTCCTCCAATCGATATGGCAAATGTTGCTACGCCAAATCCTAATGTACCACCTTTACCGCCAGCCGAACCGATTGTTCCAGCTGCACCTAAACCTGAACCGACTCCTGAATCGCTAGGTAGTCAACCTGCTATGCAAGATCAAATTTATGCTCCACAAGCTGCTGATCCTAGTGCTTTTAAGATTCCAGGCATGTAAAATATATAAGCCCCTAGAGGGCTTATTTTTTTATCACGAAAAAAAGCCCCTCGGGCCTTTGAAGTGGCGGAACCGACGAGACTCGAACTCGCGACCTCTGCCGTGACAGGGCAGCGCTCTAACCAACTGAGCTACGATTCCACTATCTATATTATATATCATTTTTCGCTAGAGCACAAGACCCTTGTTATTTTCTTTACTCTGTGATATAATACACCCTAATATGGCTATTAAAGTTACAAGAAAAGATCAAGGCGAGGCTAACGAGAATATCATTCGTCGTTTCAATCGCAAAGTCCTTCAGAGTGGTATGATGCCTTTGAAAAAGTCGCAAATGCGTTTTTCAAAACCAATATCTAAACGCGAACGTCGTCTTAAAGCTATCATTCGCGAAGCTCGCAAGGCAGAAAAAACCGAGCGTATTAAATTAGGACTCAAATAAAATATCCCCTCCGGGGGATTTTTTAATGATATAATAATAACAAAAGGAGAATTATGATCATATTATTTGGCCTGGCTGGTTCAGGCAAGGGGACTCAAGGCAAAGCACTATCTGAGATTTTCGGTTGGCGTTGGTTATCTGTTGGTGAAGCTATTCGTGAACACGGCGGCTATGAAGAAATCATTAATAATGGCGGTTTAATCCCTGATCAAGATGTTATTAATCTAATGGACAAACAAATCAAAAAAGCTGAGGATGAAGGCTTTGACGTAATTTTAGATGGTTATCCACGCGATAAAGCACAGGCTGAATATATTATGAATACAATGGCTGACAAGATTGATGGTGCCATTATTCTTGAAGTGCCCAAAGAAGAACTCTACGAACGCTTGGCTCTACGTGGTCGTGATGATGACAAAGAAAAAGCTAGCATTGATCGTCGTTTTGAGGTATTTGAACAAAATATTTATTCAATTTTACCCCTGTTGAAATCTAAAAATATTCCAGTAGAACGTGTAGATGGTGTTGGTAAAATTGAAGATGTAACTGCAAGACTAGTGGAAGTAGTTGAAAAATTAAATCCAGATGCAACTGAACAATCTCAAGATGTTAATGGTGGAGAAATTGAAAAGAGTTATGGCGAATAACGGTCCTATTAATATAGAAACTGCCACCAAAAAAGAAGTTGAAGAAAAAATTTCTGCAATGCGTGAATGTGGCAAAATTCACGCTCAAATTTTTAAAAATCTTAGAACATATGTTAAACCTGGTATGACTGGTAAGGAAATTGATGCTTGGGTTAGATCTGAAATTATTAAACACGGCGCTGGAGTTGCTTACGATATGCTTGAAGACGATTTTCCAGGTGCTATTTGTATTTCGGTCAATGACGAATTAGTCCATGGTGCTCCCACCGACGAACCTCTAGAAGAAGGCGATAAAGTTTCTTTCGACCTGGATATTTATTATAAAGGTTATTTTACCGACTCAGCCTTTACTATGCTTGTTGGGGATAAAGGCAGCCCAGCCGTCAAAAAAATGATTCAAGTTACCGAATCTTCTATGTGGGAGGGAATTGAACAAGTAAAACCTGGTGCCTACATTGGCGATATTGGTCACGCTGTCGAAAAAGTTTTAAGAAAAGGTCATCTTGGCGTCATTGAGAATTATATTGGTCACGGTATTGGTAAAACTATGCATGAATCACCTGAAGTTCCTAATTATGGTAAAAAAGGCCACGGTTATAAACTTGTTGAAGGTGATACTATCTGTATTGAACCTATGTCTTGTCTAGGAAAACCAACTAACTATATTGATAAAAACGACAATTGGACCGTTAAGATGAAAGATGGCAGTATTGGCTGTCATTGTGAACACACAATTCTTGTTACCCACGATGGCTACGAAGTACTAACTCAATAAGTGAGAGCTAGTTCCAATTTTAAATAATATGTTATAATAAACTTATGGATAACGACAATCGTTTTGTTACAGGCCTTGATATTGGTACCGAAAATGTTCGTGCTGTCATCGCCAGCGTTAATAACGAAGGTAAAATCGCCATCGTCGGTTATAATGAAGACAAATCTGCTGGTATGCGCAAAGGAATCCCAGCCAATCTTGCTGGTCCTGCTGGCGCTATCGACAGAATGCTTGGGGACGCTGAACGTATGGGCGGATACGACGTTCGTAGTGCATATGTTTCAATTAATGGTTCTACCGTAACCTCTGTTCATACCGAAGGCATGATTGCCGTAGGCAACGCTGAACACGAAATCAATAGCGAAGATTTGGACCGCGTCGAAGATGTTGCCGTATCAGGTTGCATTCCCGCTAACCGCACTGTTTTAGATGTTATTCCATTAGAATATGCACTTGACGGACAAGCTGGTATTAAAGATCCCATGGGGATGTCGGGTGCTCGTCTTGAAATTCGTGCTAATGTTGTCTCAGCTCTTAGTCCTAATTGTGAGAACCTAAAACGTGCTACTATGAATGCTGATGTTCAAGCTCTTAGATTAATTCCTACAGCAATTGCCGCTGCTAGAGCTGTTCTAAATGAGCGTCAAAAAGAAAATGGTGTAGCTGTCGTTGATTTCGGCGCTACTACTACTTCCATAGCTGTTTATGAAGAAGGTGACTTGCAATATGTTGGTGTAGTACCAATCGGCTCTAATAATATTACTAACGATCTTGCTATTGTTCTCGCTATTGATCCTGAATTAGCCGAAGAAATCAAAACACGCTTCATTACCGGCAATTTTAAATCTGATAAATCTCCCGCTATTAAAGTAGGGAAGCACGGTGAGCGTACTTTTGATCGTAAAGAAGTTGAAGATGTTGTTGTGGCTCGTCTTGAAGAAATTTTCGCAGAAGTTCGCAAAAAATTGAAAGCTGTTCATTATGATCAGCGTCTCCCAGAGGGTATTATCATGACAGGTGGCGGCGCTAAAATGCGCGACATTGATCTATTTGCCAAAAAATGCCTCGAAGCATCTGTCAAAATTGGTATTCCAACTGGTCTTGACGGTGTTTCAGATGCCGTCGCCAAACCAGAATTTGCCACTGCTGTCGGCCTTGCTATACTCGCCGCAGAAGATATCCAGTACCAAACTTATTCTAGTAAAAAATCCAAAAAAACCAAGGCAACTTCAGACGGTTTTCTTAAAAAGTTTTTTTCTAAATTTTAGTCATTCCAAAAATAATAGACCCTTGAAAAAACCTCACATTAGGTGTATACTATAAATAAATTAAAGCGAGGTAAATTATGCCAGAGGTTAAACCAACAGAGGTGGAAAGTAAAGCAAGTATTAAAGTAGTAGGTGTAGGTGGTGCCGGCGGTTCCGCAGTTGAACGCATGAAAGAGGTAGGCCTTTCTGGCGTTGAATTTGTCGCCATCAATACTGATGCGCAAGCATTGCATCATTCTCCAGCTGATGTTAAAGTTCATATTGGCAAAGGCTTAGGCGCTGGTGGAGACCCCGAAAAAGGTCGTGAAGCTGCTGAAGAGGGCAGAGAAGCTATTGATAAAGCCCTTGATGGTGCTGATATGGTATTTATTACTTTAGGCGCCGGTGGCGGTACTGGTTCTGGTGCTGGCCCAATCGTTGCTGAAGAAGCTCGCAAAAAAGATATCCTTACTGTAGGTGTAGCAACTAAACCATTCACTTTTGAAGGAGCACGTCGTCGTGCTAATGCTGATGTTGCTATCGATAAACTTGCTCGCCAAGTAGATGCATTAATTACTATTCCTAATGATAGATTATTACAAACTATTGATCCTCGTACTCCACTCCTTGAAACTTTCAAGATTGCTGATGATGTTTTACGTCAAGGCGTTCAGGGAATTTCCGAACTTATCACCGAACATTCACTTATTAACCTCGACTTTGCTGACGTCAAAGCCATCATGAAAAACGCCGGCTCTGCCCTTATGGGTATTGGTCGTGCTTCTGGAGAAAATCGCGCTGTTGTTGCGGCTCAGCAAGCGGTCGAGTCGCCTCTCATTGAAGTCAAGATAGAAGGTGCTCGTGGCGTATTATTCTCAGTTGCAGGTGGCTACGATATGTCTATGAGTGAAGTTCAAGAAGCCGCTGAAGTTATTACTGGTGCCGTTTCACCAGATGCTAATATTATCTTTGGTGCATCCATCCGCCCAGAATTAGAAGATGAGCTAATCGTTACTGTCGTCGCCACTGGTTTTGATTCTGATTATTATAATGAGCCATTGCCAGAGCCAGAAGTCGAATCAACCAGCAGTTTTAAAGACGAGAAACCAGCTGTTGAAGCTAAAGATTTCGCTCTTGAGAACAAGTCTAATATGTGGGATTCTATCAAGCACGAACCAGAACCAGAACAACCAGCCGCTACCAATGATGATGAGCTAGATGTTCCACCATCCTTAAGAGAACGTCTTAAGAGCAAGAAACGCAAATAATAAAAGGAGGGCTGCGTATGGAACGCAAGTTCAAAATAGGGGACAGTAAAGTTCTAGAAAGCCGCGAAACAGTAGATGGCACCATGATTCGTCGTCGTCGCGAATCTAGTGACGGACATCGGTTTACTACCTATGAGCGTATCGAGATGCCACCACTTACCGTTATTAAACGCAGTGGCAACAAAGAAATCTATGATCGTGATAAACTTCTTCTCGCTGTTCGTCGCAGCGTTGGGAAATTCTTTAATTCAGAATTAGAAGTAGAGGAAGTTGTTAATAAAGCCTCAGATATTTTATATTCTTATGGTACAGATGAAATAACCAGTAAACAAATTGGTGAAGCCGTACTTGACGTTCTCGCCGAAGTTAATGAAGTTGCGTATGTTCGTTTTGCATCCGTTTTTCGTGAGTTTAAAACTCTCGAAGATTTTGAAAACATTTTAAAAGAGCAAAAAAGGAAAAAATAATTTATGCGGGTGGTGTGTGTTTATCGTGACAACCAAGATTATACTAGAACCGTAGATGAGTGGCTTGAGAATTTTCACCATCAAACTGGCCGAGAGATAGAAATTATGGATCCCGACAAAAATCCTGGCTTTTGTGAAGCCTATGATATCGTAGAATATCCCACCGTTATTGCTATTGGTCACGATGCTAGTGCTCGTGCTGTTTGGCGTGGTAAAGATAGTTTACCTCTTATCAACGACGTTCTATTTTATATGATATAATCAAAACATGAGTATTTTTGAGAAAGTTATTAACAACATTTGGTTCCAAAGAGGTTTATGGGCTTTTATAGTTGTTTTATTTAGCGGCTTCATTTATTATCTTATTTCCAGATTCCTTAATAAAAAAGAGAAGCAGAACACTAAACTTATTTCTCAAAAGAAAAATAAGACTTTCATACGATTGATTAAAAGCGTTGTAGGTTATGTTCTAGCTATTGTCACAATTCTCATGGTTTTACAAATTTACGGTGTAGACGTCACCTCAATGCTCGCCGGCGTAGGTATTATTAGTATTATCGTTGGTCTTGCTCTTCAAGATGCTTTAAAAGATATTTTCCGTGGTTTTGATATTGTTTCGGACGATTATTATAATATCGGTGATGTGATCATTTTTGGCGGGAATACTGGCCAAGTTATTTCTATGAGTCTACGTACTACTAAAATCCGAGATATTAATACTAATAATATTGTCTCTATTGCAAATCGTAATATTAGTCAAGTAGAGGTTGTTTCTGATGCCATTTACATCAACATACCATTACCATATGAACTTTCCGTTGAGAAAGCCGAAAAAATTCTTAATTCTACTATTCTTCAAATCAAAAAAGATGAAAATGTCACCAATGCAGAATTCAAAGGTCTTAGTAAGCTCTCAGATTCGGCCAAGGAATACCTCTTTATTATTAATTGCTCTCCCAGTCTTAAACTCCAAACTCGCCGCAAGGCTCTTCGTACCATTATCACCACTTTAGAGAAAAATAAAATTCATATTCCGTATTCTCAACTTGATGTGCATAATAAAAAATAATATTTTCATTAATCAATAAGAGAAAAACAAGAGTCAATTATGATATAATATACTCTATGAAATATAGAGCTGGAGAGAGGCGAAAAGCCGTAGAATATGAAAAAGCTATCACAAAGTGGTGGAAAAAGAATCAAACCTTTGAAAAATCGGTAGAGAATAGGCCGATTAACAGATCATATGTCTTTTATGACGGTCCTCCGTTTATCACTGGCAATCCACATCACGGTACTTTACTCAGCTCTATCGTTAAAGATGCCGTGCCACGTTTCTGGACTATGAATGGCTATCGAGTTGAACGTCGTTGGGGTTGGGATTGTCACGGTCTTCCCGCTGAAAACTTCGTTGAAAAACAGCTTGGCATTACCGATCGCCGCGATATTGGCACCAAATGGAGTCTAGAGGATTATATTATTAAAGCCCGCGAATCAATGGTGGCAAATTCCGAAACTTGGCGCTCTACCATCGACCGTGTTGGTCGCTGGGTTGATTTCGATAATTGCTATCGCACTATGAATAAAGACTTTATGGAATCTGTCTGGTGGGCTTTTAAACAGCTCTACGACGCCGGTAAGATTTACGAAGGCCGTAAAGTTTTAATGTATGATACTAAGTTTGCTACTCCAGTTTCTAAAGCTGAAGTTACCATGGACAACGACGCTTACCAAACTGTCACTGACCCTAGTGCTTATGTAAAATTCAAATTAAAAGATAGTGAACGAAAAAATACCTATCTATTAGCTTGGACTACTACCCCATGGACTTTACCAGGTAATATGTGTCTTGCAATTAATCCCAAACTCGATTACGGAATTTATAAAATAGATGACGAGAAATATATCGTTGCCCTAGAACGTGGCAAAGTTCTCTTTGAAGACCAAAAACCCGAAGAAGCTTTTAAGGGAAAAATATTGGTTGGCAAACATTATGAACCAATTATTAAAGTTGCCGATGGCCTTTTTGATCTTGGCTTGCGTGGTGACAAGGGTACAGTAACACGTAAAGACACCTACACCGTTGTTGCTGGCGATTTTGTTTCTGCCGAGGATGGCACCGGTATTGTTCACTGTGCTCCTGCCTACGGCGAAGATGACTATACCTTAATGGATAAATATGAACTTGATTTTGTTGATTGCCTTGATGAAAATGGTTATTATTTATCAGATATGGCTGAAGAATTACATAATTTTGGTGTTCGCGACACCGACGAACACGGTATCCAAATCTGGGCTGCTAACAAATTTATTGCTAAATGTCTAGAAGAGAAAGGTGTTGTTTATAAGATTGAATATATCCAACATGAGTATCCTTTCAATCCTCGTTCCAAAGAGCGCATCATGTATCGCGCTTTCCCATCTTGGTTCTTTGATATCGAAGGCCAAAAGAAGCTCATGCTCGATGAGAACGAAAACATCAACTGGTTCCCAGGTTATCTAAAACATGGTCGCTTCGCCAAAAACATCGAAGCTGCTCCTGATTGGAATCTATCCCGCGATCGTTTCTGGGCCACCGCTATGCCTGTTTGGAAAGGTGATAAAGGTTCAGTTAAAGTAATCGGCAGTTATGCCGAACTTAAGGAACTCTCTGGTAAAGAGCTCGAAGATTACCACCGCCCATGGGTAGACGACATCACCTTTGATATTGATGGCGAGCATTTCGTTCGTATTGAAAAAGTCCTCGACTGCTGGTTTGAGTCCGGTTCTATGCCGTTTGCTGAGTTGCATTATCCATTTGAAAATAAGGAAAAGTTTGAGGCTAATTACCCTGCAGACTTTATCGTAGAATATGTTGGCCAAGTTCGTGCTTGGTTCTACTACGTTCACGCTGTTAATACCACTCTCGCTAGCATTGGTGCTTTTGGCGATAAAGCCAAAACCGGTGCCAAAAACGCTTACAAAAATGTTATTACCACTGGTACCTTGGCAGGGAATGATGGTCGCAAAATGAGTAAATCGCTCGGAAATTATACCGATCCGAACGAACTCATGGATCAATACTCCGCCGACGCTCTCCGCTTTCTCTTGCTCAGCTCTCCAGTTCTCTCCGGCGAAGATTTTGCACTCTTAGACAAAGACGTCTCTGACGTTAATCGTAAACTTGCCATGATTTGGAATGTCTACGACTTTTTCACCACATATGCTGAGGTAGAAGGTTTGTCTTCTGAAGAACTTGAGAATAGCAATATTTTAAGTTCCAATCCGTTTGATATATGGATTATATCTCGCCTATACCAACTTCGCGATGAAATTACAGTAGGTATGGAGGAATATAACTTGCCAAAAGCTCTAGAAGGCGTTTTACCATTTATTGATGATATGAGTAACTGGTTTGTTCGTCGTTCTCGTCGTCGTTTCAGTAAAAATGATGACAAAACAGACAAAAAACAAGCCTTTACCACTCTTTACTATATACTCATATACTTGTCTAAATTACTCGCGCCCTTTACGCCTTTCTTAGCTGAAGAGCTATATCAAAAGGTAACCGGCGATACTAAATCGGTCCATTTATTAGACTGGCCTGAACCAGGCGTCATCGATACTGAAATCCTAGAAAAGATGGCTCGTACTCGCCAAATCATTACTGATGCCTTAGCTCTTAGAATGCAAAAATCTGAAACCGAGGATCAGATTAAAATTCGTCAGCCTCTCTCCAAGCTCACTTATAATGGTGATAAGCTTGATGATTTCTACGAACAAATTATTACTGACGAAGTTAATGTCAAGTCAGTAGCAGTAGGTAAAGAACTTACTTTAGATAAAACACTGACTCCAGAACTCCTAGAAGAGGGAAGAGCACGTGAACTCATCCGTGCTGTCCAAGCCGCTCGTAAACACGCAAAATTAAGCGTAGACGACCAAATTAAACTATCTCTTTCATGTGATTTGCCAAAAGGCCATGAAGAACTTATCAAGACCGAAACTGGCACTAAATCAATTATCAAAAACGGCAACTACTCTCACGACGAAATAGTCAAATTAGGCGGCCAAAACATTACTATTTCATTGGAAAAAGTCTAAAATTAACTTCATTTTATGCTAAAAGTACAAGATTTATTTTTGATTTTTGTCTCTGTTAATTTGACAAATATATAATTTTTTAGCATAAACACTATTGACAAAATCAATAAAGTGTGCTACACTCAAAACAAGTTAGAAAATAAAATAAAAATTCTAACAAACAAAAAATAAAAACATAATAAAAATAAAAAGGAAAACAAAAAAATGGAAGAAACTATCAATCTACCAAAAGAAGTAATCGACTCTGAATGGAAGGATGACATCGATTACGAAACATATAAAGACGAGAGAACTTATATCTCTCCAGATGAAGTCAAAAAGACTACCATCACTAGAATCAAAAAATCACCAATCAAACTTGCAATTAGAAATATGGTAGATTGGGAAAAGATTCAAAGAAGTCTTTCTGCCTAAACGGAAAGAACACTGAATACCTAAATAGTTTTCCAGAAAGGAGTACATTAATAGATGAGTGCCAAAATATCAACTTTAATTGAAAGGATGACCAATGTAAGATATAGCCCATTAAATATTAATAACTTTCAAACAATTTATGAGCTAGCGATATTACTTACCAGTATAATCTAGCCATAAAAAACCATAAATTACCTAAAAAACCGAACAACATGTTCGGTTTTTTAATGGGAACTAAAACAAAAATTTTCAAAAAAATAAACATAAATGAGTTGACCAATAATCAAGCTTATGTTAAACTTAAAACCAGAAAGGTCTACCAATAAAATAATTTAACAAAAAAGCTATGGACAATTATCTCATAGATCGAGAAACTCTTGGTAAGTTTGTCGATGAACTCATCAAAAGGAAAGCTTTGCCAGTTAACACACCGGAAGAGCTTAATAATCTCAGGGAAGAATCAATTAAGTCACTTGACGACAAGATTGGTCTAGCCGTATTTGGCAGTCTTACTGCAGAACAAAATACTGAATTTAATCAACTGCTTGATCGTGGCAACGTAGAAGAAAGCGATTTTGAAAATTTCTTCAATCGTATCGGTCTTGATGTCGAACAAAAAATTACTGATGCTATGAACGCATTTGGTGCAGAATTCTTAGGAGGTCAAAATGCCTAACCCAGAAAGTTTTAATTCTTTCTCATCATCTGCTGAAACTGGTGGTGAGAGCGCAAAGATAAATCAAGCTCGTGGTCAAAAGGCTAATGAAGCTTTTATAGAAAGTGGAGCAGGAGATTCCATTTTCCAGGGAATAAGTCGTGAAGAATTCATTAGCAAAGACGTTAGTAAAATGAGTCTTGAAGAACAACGACGAGCTTATCGCGAACTTTTAGAAATGAAGGCCAAGCTTGAACAAGAAGCTGCTGCTCCAGCCACTCCTGAAACCCCAGCTCCAGTCGCTCGCGAAGTTGCTGCGCCAGCTGCCGAAACCGTTAGTGCTGAAACAGCCAGAGCTACCTTAAACAGAACTAAGGAAAATCCCCAAGCCAAAGGGTGGTTTAGTAAGAAAGCTATAGCTATAGGTCTTGGTGTTGCCATTTTAGCTGGTGCCACCGGAGGTTATTTTATTGGTCATTCTACAGCACCATCTCCAGACAATAATCAAGGAGTAGCTGAACAAGTTATTGGTGGCGATGAAAATTTTGAAAAGGAAACAATCGGCATTAAAGATGGTTATGGTGAAAAGGGCATGTGGTTATCTGAGAAAAAAACTAGCCAAAATGCTTTCACCAGCGCTGAAGAAGTTGCCGAAGTTTGCGACAACGATGAATGTGAAATGATGAAATATGCAGCTGATAATCAAGTAGAGTCATTCGCTGATTATCTAGCCAATTTACCAGAAGAAGAACAACCAGAAGGTTTCAAGGGGCTTTCTATTCTCGAAACCGAGAAAAAACTCGAAAGTCTTAGTGATGAAGAATACGAAGCTATCCAAAAACAATATAATGGGACTATGGACAGAGCCTTTACTCGTCGAGTTACTGTAAATGGCGAGAAAAATAACGCTTACATGCGCCACAAGGGTGGTGATGTTGTGCACGAGAATATGGAATTAGTTAAGTGCACTACCAACGAGAGCAATCTTGAAGTCACCGAGTTTTATTGGTTAGATGAAAATGGTAATGAAATTGGCTCTATGATGGTTAAAATGACGCCAGTGTATGATGAGAATGGCAATATCGTTGGATTTAAGGGTTGCATGCAGGTTATTAGTGATAAAGATTCACCAGTGTACGATGGCTTGGATGAAATCCCAGATCCAGAACCAGGTACTGGTTCTGAAAGTACCGGTAATGAAGGTACCGGATCTGAAGGTACTGGTTCCGAGGACACCGGATCTGAAGGTACTGGTTCTGAAGGCACTGGATCTGAAGGTACCGGATCTGAAGGTACTGGTTCCGAAGGAACTGATATCAAGCCAAAAGATTCTGAAAATCTCCAACGTATTGATGAAAAAATTGATAAAGAAATCGAGAAAGATATTGGTACCAAAGAAATTAAACATAATCCTAATCCAGGTGTTAGTGAAAAGGAAAAAACTGAAAAGCCTTCCGGAAGTGATTATGAAGGGACCAAACCAAAGACTGTCCAAAATGAGACTTCTAAACCAGCTGAAAAAGTTGAACCTAAAAAACAGGAGAACAATTATAGCGAAGATAAAGGAGGCAAAAATTCTAGTGAATATGCCCCAGTCAAAGAAAACAAAGAAGCCCAGAAAAAGGCCGATGAATCTGAGACAAAGGTTAAAGATGCCCCAACTAGTAAACAAGAAGTTAATGATGCCCTTAGCGATTTAGGGATTGATTAAATGGTAGGAGAAAGGAGACCATGAAAAATTATAAAACTAAATTAAAAGTACTGAGTGTACTTGCTACTGCAGGTGTGAGCTTGGCTACTTTCGCTAGCGCTTCTGCTTGGGGACCAGAGCGTACTACGTTCACAATGGAAAAGCCAGCTACTTATCCAACATTTAACTCAATCACCAATAATCCAACTATTGGCGATGAACGTGATTTTGTAAGGGTAGGCGAAATTAATGCTGAAGTTACCGACTTGAAAAATGAGTTGGAAGTAGTACCTGGCAGACAATATTTAGTGTATGTCTACTTCCACAATAATGCCTCATCAACCTTTAACGATTCGGCTCACGATCATTCAGGTGTGGCTATTAGAACGCGTATGGCCACTGCCTTTTCTACTGTCTTAACTCCTGATAAGAAGGGAACCATATCGGCAACCATTACAGCTGACAATAGCAACCCAGGTTCAGTTTGGGATGAAGCCTATATGACTACTAAAACTGAAAAAGTTTTAATGCATTACGTTTCTGGATCTGCTAAGATTTATAGCGATTGGAAAGCTAGTGGGTCTGTCATGCCGTCGTCTCTATTTACTGAAGAAGGTGCTCTTGTAGGGCTTAACTCCTTAAATGGCGTCATTCCAGGTTGTGAAGAATATCATGGTGTAGTCACTTATGTTCTTCAAGCTGAAGAGCTCGGTGGCTCAATCGAAAAATCTGTTTCTAAAGATGGCGACAAGTTTACTGAAAGTGTTAATCTCGCACCAGGCGAAGAAGCCACTTACAGACTCGTCATTAGAAACACCGGTGATATAGCTCTTACTAATGCTACTATCAAAGATGTTTTACCAGCTGGACTTTCCTTAGTCCCAGGCAGCGTACAACTTACAGCTAATGATTCTACCAACCCTGAAACTTTATCTGATAATATCTTTGGGGACGGATATAACCTTGGGACCATTGGCACAGGCAACACAGTATATATTACTTACAAAGTTAAAGCTGGCGCTGACTTCGATTGTAATGGTACAGAGCTTACCAATAAAGCTACTTTAACTTACGATAGTGACCAAAGTAGCGGTGAAACCAAAGAAGCTTCTACTACCATTACAGTTAAACGCACCGATTGTGAAGAACCAGACGAACCGCTCGACAACTGTGAAACTAATCCAAGTCTCCCAGAATGCCAAGAGAAAAACTGTAAGATTAACCCAGAGATGGAAGGTTGTCAAGAACTTCCAAATACTGGTCCAGTTGAAATCATTATGGCAGCTGTGATTATCATCGGTATTGGCGGTGGTGGTTATTATCTCTACAGAACTCAAAAAACATTAAAGACTGTTGAAGGTGGTGTCTCAGGTAAAACTCCAAAAGACAATGGCAACACAGGTTCCGAAGAACTCAAATAAAAATCGTCCTACTTTAACTGTTATGGAAGGCAGGGAGGAAAACCGTCACATGGTTGACGGTTTTGCCTCTGCTGCCAAAAGACGTGGTTGGAATTTTTGCCAACTCTTAGGTATTAATTCTGATAAATTAGCACGTTTTGACCTTGATGATATTCCATTGGACCATGTAATTTTTCGCGAACTTTCCAAAAACAATTATCACGAAGCTGAACGTCTCATGTATTGGCTCAAACAAAACCATAAAGTTTGTATTAATATAGATGTTGCAGGACGACGTATGTCTACCTCAGATAAACACTTTCAGCAAGGCTTGTTTTTAATGGATCCATTTCTTAAGAAATATGCTCTTTCTACCTTTGAAGCTAAGCATAAAGATAATGTGATATCCTATATTGAAGCTAATCGCGTGCATTATCCTATTGTTCTTAAAGATCGTCGTGGAACGGCTGGGAAAGGCATTACATTAATAAAGGCTCAAGAAGATCTAGATAAAATAGATAATTTTAGTGAATTATTAATTGAACAATATATTCAACCAGAATGTGATTATCGTGTATTTGTGATAGGTGGAGTTGCGGTTGGTACTATGCGTAAAATTGGCGATGAGCAAAATCCAGGCGATTTTATCGCTTGGAGTGCTGGTCGCAAAAAATATCCCGAAAATAATCCACAGACATTGGAATTATTAGCAGAAATTGCTACCCGTGCTGCTGCCATCTCCAAATTGGAATATGCTGGTATTGATATTATAAAAGAGAAAGATACAGACAATTATTACCTTTTAGAAACCAATATTGCTGCTGGTTGGCCAAATTTTACACCAGTCACACATATCAACATTCCAGATTTAGTGATGGATTGGTTTGAAGATATAGAGAATAGCAAAGAAAAATCTTTTGCTGAAACGATTACAGATTATATTAAAACACGAAAAAAATATCTTCCTATGTCTATTCAGAAAAGTTATGACCAAATTTTAAAAGGTCAACCAGAGGCGGATAAACCATTTAATAATATTTTTAATAAATATCCTAGACAATATCTTTATGATGCTGGTAGTATTTTTAAAAGACTTTCAAAAGCCTATCGAGACGTCTCAGAACATCCTGAACATGCAAATAAATATACTAATCTTATTCAAGAAATTGAATCTATACCACTTTCTTGGGCAGGGAATTTTATAGGTCCCGAAGTTGGTACTATGCATGATGGCGCCATTCTATCAGCGCTTTACCTCTATCTACTTCACAAAATCTAAGAAATATGATACAATTATAAAGATAAATAAAGGAATAATATGAAGAAAGCAGTCATTTTGGTTGGCGGAAAACAATATCTCGTCGCCGAAAAAGAGACCCTACGGGTGGACCTCCTCCCGGCAGGCACCAAAGAGCTCGAAACTGACGCTTTACTATTAATTGATGGCGACAAAACTACCGTCGGCACACCTACAGTAAAGGGCGTAAAGGTTTCAGCTAAAGTTAAGACGCTCGAAGTTAAGGGTGATAAGATTCGCGTTATTCGCTACAAAGCTAAGAAACGCGTCCATAAAGAAACTGGACATCGCCAGAAATATACCGAAATCGAAATTACCAAAATCGGTTAAAAATAAACCCGCAAGGGTTTATTTTTTATGTTATAATATAAGCATTATGAGTGCGAAGGTAATTTGTGTTACAAATCAGAAGGGCGGCGTAGGAAAAACCACTACTGCCGTTAATTTGAGTTATTATCTCGCTAAAGATAAACACCGCACTCTCTTAATTGACTTTGATCCACAAGGCAATGCTTCTTCCGGTCTTGGTATTGAAAAGACCGACACGAAAAAACTTGGAATCACCATGACAGAAGTTTTACTTGGCACCGCTCCATTAGCGAGTGCTATTCGTCCTACTAAGTACAAAAATTTTGATCTTGCACCTACTACTCCAGAGCTTGCTAACGCTGAAGTTGAAATCACTAATATGCAACGCAAATTTGTACGTCTCCGTGACGCAGTGCGTAGCGTAGAAACTAACTACGATTTTATTATTATTGATTCACCACCATCACTTAGTTTACTCACTGTTAACGGTATGATTGCAGCAGATTATCTCTTACTTCCAGTGCAAACCGAGTTCTACGCCTTAGAAGGAGTAGCGCAATTATTAGAATCTATGAAATTAGTGATGAAACAAGCTAACCCAAAACTTAAACTTCTTGGCGTAGTTGCCACCATGTACGATAAACGTACTAGTCTTTCAGCTCAAGTTTACAATGAAATTAAGAAGTATTTCAAACATTTGACCTTCAAGACTACTATTCCACGTAATGTACGTGTAGCTGAAGCTCCATCTCATGGTGTACCAATTGGCGCGTATGATAAGTTTAGTAAAGGTGCCAAAGCTTACAAAGAATTTACTAGAGAAGTAGAGGAGAGAGCAAAATGAAAGGTTTAGGTAGAAGTTTTGAATCTTTAATTCCTACAGAGTTAATTGACGAAGAATTTGATCCTACGGCAGTAGAAGATAAGAAAGAGAGCCAATTAAAAGAGTTAAAGCTTTCGGAAATATTTAGAGACGAAGAACAGCCTCGTCGTGAATTTGACCAAGCTGCGCTCGAAGCCCTTGCTGCCTCTATCAAAGAGCACGGTGTCTTACAGCCTATTGTAGTAACCAAAGAAGAAGGGAAATATAAAATAGTCGCCGGTGAGCGCCGTTGGCGTGCTAGTAAAATTGCCGGCCTTGATAAAATCCCAGCTATTATTCGAACTCTAGATTCTCAAAATCGTCTTGAATTATCCATTATTGAAAACGCTCAACGTGAGGACTTGAATGCTATTGAGCTTGCTACGGCATATGCTAAACTTAGTGCTCAATTTAATCTTTCTCCAGAAGACATCGCCGTCAAAGTTGGCAAATCAGAGCAATCCATTCATAATACTATGAGACTTTTGAATCTCCCTGATGATGTCAAAAAAATCATGGTAAAAGAAAAACTCACTGAAGGTGTCATGCGCCCATTAGTTTCTCGAGATGAAGCTACTATTAAAAAAGTTTTGCCAAAAATTATTAACGAAGGTTGGACCGCTCGTAAAGTTGAACGTTATTTTGCTGAACATAAGAAAAAGTCCAGTGCTACCGCCATCAAACACGGTGAATATCTCAAAGCTGAAAATGCTCTTACTACCAAATATGGTGTATCAGTCAAAATTACTGGCCGCACTCTCTCCTTCAAATGCAAAAGCGGTGCTGAGCTTGAAAAACTAATTAAACTTTTAAAATAATAGATTCAAAGTCTAGAAAACTTTGATTTTATCAATCGGGAATAATCGCATGATCACCGGGCCTACAATACGGCAATAAGGAATTGTTCCTAGGCCATTACGTGAATCCCACGAGTTCGAGCCTTCACGGTTGTCTCCTGACACGAATAACTCGCCATTAGGCACCACCATATCAACTTCACCAGAAGTATATTCTTTTGGCCCATCAGTTTCAGAAGTACGCCATTCAGAATCATATACTATACCCTCAGTGGAGTCTGCATCAGCATAAATTTTCATTTCTCCATCTTTCACCACCACTCTCTCACCAGGGAAGGCAATTACTCTTTTTATGATATATTGATCGCTTACATTTGATGGCACGTCGCAAGTCATTGGGTTAGCCACTCCAGCAGCTTTATATTCTTCTACTTTTTTCTCATCTTCGTTCAAAAATACAATAATTTGTCCACGTTCAGGCACATATTCTTGCCCCATAAAGTGTGACCATGAAACTACCGCTCGGTTTACAATAACACGATCATCGCCATGTAGCGTATTTTCCATGCTCCCGCCAACTACATTGTATGAACGATAAATAAAAGTGTTTAAAAACAAAGTACCAAGAATAATTGCACCAACAAACCCTGCTAAACTCAATAAATCTTTGAGAAGCGGGTGTTTCTGAAAAAATTTCGGCTCAATAGTTTCCATAACAGCTATTATATCATTTTTTCAGCTTCGATTAAAATATTTGATATAATATAGTGTATATGGCAGATTATGTATTGGTTAGAAAATCTCGCAACGTTGCCAGTAGCATGGTACATATTTTTCTTAATCTCTTGCTTGGTATTGGCGCTGTTTTGATCACTGTCTTATCAAATAACCCTGTACTTGGTGTCATATTGGTACTTATGTCTAAATGGCGCGTTTTTGCTGTCCGTGCCCGCTACCTTTGGCTTAATATTAAGGCAAATCTTGTCGATATTATCGTTGGTCTTAGCGTAGTTATCTTAGCTTATTATGCTGGATCTAATCTTTTATTGGTTGACTTTATCCTGATGGCATTCTACTCGATTTGGCTTCTTTTCATCAAACCACAATCATCCGAAAGAGCCGCCATGATACAATCCCTTCTTGCTGTCTTTATGGGTATGTGTGCAGCTACTATTATGTCAGCAAACCTCGATGCCGTAGTTATCACTTTGCTTGCTTTCATGATAGGTTACGCTGCCAGCCGCCATATTCTTATTCAGAGTAATGATAAAAATTTTACCCTTACAACCTTAGTATGCGGATTAGTTTTTTCAGAAATTGCTTGGCTCTGCCACTCTTGGTCTATTATCTATACTTTTGGTAACACCGGAGTACGCATTCCTCAACTTGCAATTATCCTGACAATTTTTGCCTTCGTTTACAATTATGCTCGTCAAGCTATGATTAGATATCAAGACGATTTTCGCTTTAAACATATTCTCGGTCCTGTTATTTTTGGCGTCGTTTTAATTGGTATTATAGTTTTATTTACGAGTAACCCAATATTTAATATATAAAAGGAGAGAAAATGGAAGAAGAAAAGGGTAAAATTGTTGAAGCAAAAGAAGCTGTCACCACTGTTGAACATACAGATAAAAAAGCCGATAGTAAAACCGCTATCATTATTTCAATAATTGCCTTGTTGTTAGGCGGTTGTGGTTGTGGTTTTGGTATTATGGCTTATCAAAAAACAGAGACGCCGATTACTTTTTTGGGCGGTGGGTCTGATGGTAATTCTGCTAATTTTACTGAAGGTTCCATTGCTGACATTGCCGATAAGGTTTCAAAGAGCGTAGTCTCGATTGTAACATCTACAAAAACTATTAATTTCTTTGGGGAGAGTACTGATTCTGCAGCTGCTGGTACTGGCGTTATTGTCAGTAGTGATGGCTATATTCTGACTAATAAGCACGTTATTAATGGCGCTAATAAAGTTATTGTCATCTTGGATGATGGTACTACATATGAAGATGTTGAAGTGGCTACCACTGATCCATTAAATGATATAGCTTTCCTTAAAATTAAAAACGTTTCCAACCTTGCCGCTGCTACTTTAGGTGATTCTAAAACTATTAATGTTGGTCAACAAGTTATTGCCATTGGTAACGCTCTTGGTGAATATCAAAACACTGTAACCGCTGGTATTGTTTCAGGTACTGGTCGCTCGGTTACTGCGACAGATGAATCTGGCCGTAACGCTGAAACTCTGTCTGACATGATCCAAACTGATGCCGCTATCAATTCGGGCAACTCAGGTGGCCCACTGGTTAATGCCGCCGGCGAAGTTATTGGTATTAATACCGCAACATCATCTACCGCTGAAAATATGGGGTTTGCTATCCCGATATCCAGTGTTAAAGGCATGTTAAAACAGCTCGTTGAAACAGGTAAAGCTGAACGTGCTTATATCGGCGTTTATTCTTCTGAAATTACTCCAGAAGCTGCTAAAGAAAACAATCTTCCCGTTACTTCTGGAGCTTATCTATACAGTCCTTCTGCTTATTCAGCCATTATTAAAAACGGTCCTGCCGCTAAAGCTGGTCTCAAAGACAAAGATATCGTCACCAAAGTCAATGGTGTTGAAGTTGGCTCTGCTGGCTCACTTGCCAATCTTATTGGCGAATATAAACCTGGAGATACTGTCCAACTCACTGTTATTCGTGAAGGTAAGGAAATTGCCGTCAACGTCACCTTAGAAGGTTATTCTAAATAAAGATATAATATAAAACCACGAACATCACCAAAAATATATCCTCGTTTTTTGGCATAGTCAATGATTTGTTGGTGTTGACACGGATCAGCTTCTAAAATTAAGTACTTAATTTTCCTGGACGATGTCTGATCAATTAGTTCATAGATCAACTTTAGACCATGATTTTCTGCATATAGAGCTATATTCGGCTCATACGATAAAAAAGCCTCATCTAACCACTCCCATTCTTTATCTACATACGGCAAGTTAGCTACTACTAAATCAATCTGAGAATCAATTTCATCCAATAAATTAGATTGCAAAAATTCTATTTTAGCATTAAATTTTTCAGCATTCTTTTTTGCTACATCAAGAGCTCGTTTTGAAATATCTGTCGCAATCACTTTAGCTTTTGTCAACTCCAATTTTAAAGTAATTCCAATACAACCCGACCCAGTTCCTACATCTGCAATTATTAGATTTTTATCAAGCACTGCTTTACTCGGTTTTACTCCAGGTAAATATGGTTTGCCAACTAAATTCAAAACCATATCGATGGCCATTTCTGTCTCAGGGCGGGGAATCAAAACATCCCGATTCACTACGAAATCTCGCCCGTAAAAATTTTGTAAGCCTTTCTTATAAGCTTTTGGATAATTCGCGTTCATTACGGGTTAACTCCGTCACCAAATCATCAATATCCCCATCCATTGCAGCAGGTAAATTCGAACGCGAGTAATGAATTCTATGATCAGTAATTCTATCTTGCGGAAAATTATAGGTTCTAATTTTCTCACTTCTATCACCCGTGCCAATTAATGACTTTCGTGCTTCTGAAGCGTTCTTTCGTTCCTCTTCTTTCTTTCGCTCTAAGAGTCTAGTTCTTAAAACATTCATGGCTTTAATTCGGTTCTGTTGTTGCGAACGTTCATCTTGCATTGCTACTACAATACCAGTTGGTAAGTGCGTGATACGTACCGCTGAATCTGTAGTATTTACCCCTTGACCGCCATGGCCACCAGAACGATAGATGTCAATGCGCAAATCCTCCGATTTGATTTCTAAATCTTTCTCTGAAGCTTCTGGTAATACAGCAACAGTTACCGTAGAAGTATGAATACGTCCCTGGGATTCTGTTACTGGTACTCGTTGCACTCGGTGCACGCCACCTTCAAATTTCATTTGCCCATAAGCATTGTCACCTGAAATTTTGAAAATTACTTCTTTCATTCCGCCAGCTTCATTTTGATTTTCCGAAATTAATTCAAATTTTAAACCATGTCGCTCTGCATATTTCATATACAATCTATATAATTCTGCCGCAAATAATGAAGCTTCATCACCACCCGCACCAGCTCGAATTTCTACAATTGCTGGCTTGTCATCTTCTGGATCACGTGGAATCAAAAGCTCTTCTAACTTTTCTTCTGATACTTTGATCTCATTTTTTAATTTTTCTGAATCCTCTTTTGCAATTTCACCCAACTCAGGATCATTTAACAGGGAATTAGCTTCCTCTAAATTATTTTTCATCTGTTCAATTCTTTTATTCAAATCCAAAATCTCACGCAGCAGTGTCGCACGTTTTGATTTTGTTGCAAACTCAGAATCTGCATAGGCATCGGGTTGCGCCAAAAAATCTTCAATATCTTTTAGCTCCTCTTTAAACTTATCTAAAACCATGGTATAATTATACCATATGTTGGGGATTTAGCTCAGCTGGCTAGAGCGTACGATTCACATTCGTAAGGTCACAGGTTCAAGCCCTGTAATCCCCACCAATTACCCCTAATAGGGTATTTTTTATGGTAGGGGGTTGAAAATAAAATAATACCATGATAATAAGTAGACGGGTTGACTTCAGAGTTTAATGGTTGTAATTGACCGAAGTTTACAAGCGCAAGATGTTTAGCTTGTGTGGTGTGAGACAACCATTAAACGGTATTCTAGGTATTCAGGTTACTAGAAAGTAGATGAAATGACCGTAGTAGATTTAATCTCTTACGCATTTTCTTTCATAGGCACAAAACCACTGGAGTGAAAAATCTAAGAAGCGTTTCCTAGGAACGCTTCT
>JAGCST010000006.1 GCA_017964025.1 Candidatus Saccharimonadota bacterium | reverse complement strand
TTGGCATACAAATAACAACCATAAATTACTGATTCATTAGGACGCTTTGGCCGTCGGTATTTTACCCCTAAATCTTGTGGTAAATATTCCGAATAAAGCTTAAAAATCTTGCCCATTGGCCCCCCAAGCACTATCGTGTCAGGACGGTATTTTTTTACTATATCTGGTAAACCAAGATAGATACGCTGAGCAATATCTTGTAGTATTTCTTTCTTTTTTAGATCCGTAGCCTTATCGACGTGGTAATAATTTTCAATTGCGCTGGCCGCCGCAATATCTTCCCATTCTCTTACCTCTCCGTCATACCAGTACATTTTATGTCCAGGCTCAAATTCATTAGATTCTGGTAAAATATGATTTTTTTCTGCTATACCACCACCAATTCCAGTTGAAAAAGTCAAGAAAACCGTCTTGCCAGGTAGACGATACGATTCATATAACACTGCCAGATTAGCATCATTTTCGAACCAAATTGGGCAATTGAACAGATTTTTTATAGGGGTAAAAATATCAATTTCATCCCATTTGCGATTGCCAAATTTAACTGAATAATTTTTTTGTACAACTCCCGGAATTGCCACTACTATGCTACGTATTTTACGTTTTTTGAAATCACTTAAATTGTTTTCTAGTTCACGAAGAAAAGTATTTGAACCTTGTGGGGTGCGGAACTTTTTCCTCCTCAGTACTCGACCCCGTTTAGAAAACAGTGCAATTAAAGTTTTTGTTCCTCCAATGTCTATCGCTAAATACATATCTTGATTATAACACAGTTTTTTGATATAATGACTAATAGTTTAGGCTCATTCACAAGCTTATTTTGTTTTAGGGGTTTTCGCCGTTTTCAAAATTAGCTAATGAATGAGCCTAAGGAAGGAATAATATATAACTATGGCAAAAGCCACAAAATTAACGATGGATGAACTCCTAGAGAAAAATAGTGATTCATTCAAAAAAGTCAATGCAGGAGATACCATTGACGGAACGGTTTTATCCGTTAAAAAACACGAAATTTTAATCGATCTTGGCGCCCAAGGTGTCGGTTTGGTTCCACGTCGCGAAGCATCTTTCGCGCGCAATTTAAAGGTTGGTGACGAAGTTACCACATCGGTAATTGAATCAGAGATGAAGGACGGCTATGTCTTACTTTCATTGAGGAAAGCAGTCAAAGATAAAGGTTGGGATGAAATTACTGCTAAACTTGACAACAGCGAAATCGTCGAAATCACTCCATTTGATGCTAATAGAGGCGGTCTCTTGGTTGAATATGAAGGTATTCGTGGATTCATGCCAGTTTCACAACTTTCAGCTGAGCATTATCCAAGAGTTGGCTCCGCAGACAAAGACGAAATTTTGCAGCGTTTGAATTCCTTAGTTGGTAAACCAATGAAAGTTCGTATTCTCGATGCCAACAAGAAAGAAAACAAGCTTATTTTCTCCGAAAAGGAAGCCATCAAAGACGGTCTCGCCGAACGTTTTGCTGAACTCAAAATTGGCGATGTAGTTAAAGGCGTAGTTACCGGTGTTGTAGACTTTGGCGTATTCGTCAATGTTGACGGTATCGAAGGCCTTATCCACATTTCTGAAATTTCATGGGAACGCGTCAATAACCCATCTGACTATGTCAAAGTTGGTGATACCATCGAAGCCAAAATTATAGCTATCGATAAAGAACGGCTTTCTCTCTCAATGAAACAATTAGTCGAAGATCCATGGCTTTCTGAAGTTGAAAATTTGAAAAAAGGCTCCAAAGTAGAGGGAACTATTACCAGAATCACTCCATTTGGTGCTTTTGTACAAATTAGCCCAGCAGTAGAAGCCTTAGTTCATGTTTCTGAACTTGGTGAAGGCTCTGACGTTGATCCAGAGAAGATTTTTACTCTAAATGAACGTAAAAATTTCAAAGTTCTAGATATCGATAAAGAAGGCCGTAAGATTTCTCTATCGATTTCTAAATAATCGACTTCTCAACACGAAAGACAATATCGGCGGGTAACGGAACTTAAAATAGGTTAATTAGTACCCGCCGATTTTGATAGTTTTAGAGATATTTTTTATGTCAAAAAACTTGACTTTAATTAGGATAAGCATTATTATATAAAAAAGCGTCATACAAAATAAAAGAAAGGAATCTCCCATGTTTGACATAGAAAATAACACTGAATTCCTGACCGCAATCGGGATTAATAATGCTCCAGAAGATGTCAAGGCTAAACTTATCGCCGGCATCGAAAATTTAGCAGAAAAGAAACTTATTACCAGAATTTCGGATATTGTCACCGATGAACAAGCTGAACATTTCGGCAGCATCACCGATGAGCAAGAAGCTGCTAATTGGTTAAATGCTAATATTCCAAACTTCCAAGACATAGTCACAGAGGTTTTAACCGAAATCAAAAATGACATTTTGCAACATAAAGCTACAGTAGTGGGGTAAATGATATGAGTGGTGAAGCAGTTAGAACGGGACAAGAGCAACCACAAAACAATGGTTGGGATAGCTTGACTAATGAATTTGCTGGAGAAAGAAATATTAATGATAAAACTGGGAAAGATCGCACTTTTTCACAAATGGATTTATATCCTAGAATGAAAGGTGAAACTCCTGAAGAATATGGCGCACGATTAAGATATATGAATCAGGAAACCGCTAAATATTTAGAGGAAGAAGCTCGAAAAGAGCAAGAAGAACTAGAGCGGCAAAGACAATTAGAATATGAAAGATCTGAACAAGGTCAGCAAGAAGCTGCAGCTGAAAGCAATTACGATCGCCTAGAAGCTAAACTTGAACAGGCCGTATCAGAAGGTAGAATGACTAGAGAGCATGCTAATCGTTTATTAGAAAAGCAAATGGATAAAGCGATTGATGCTATTGATGCTGCTCGTCAGGATTATAGTGATCGTCAAACTATTGGGCCAGAAGAAGATCAGATTAAATATAATGAATGGCTTTCAAAACATGACGCAGAAAATCTTAATAATTTAGAAATAACTGGGCGCCAAGATGCTGAAGCCGAAGAACGCGCTCGTCTTGAAGCCGAAGAACGCGCTCGTCTTGAAGCCGAAGAAAATACACAATCGCAACCAGAAACCACCTCTGGCGATAAAGAATTCGCAAAATTCCAAGTTGCATCTGGAGTGTCTAAAGAGGCTGAGTTTAAACGTCTCACTGGTGAAGATTGGCCAGGCGAAAAATATTATGCTGTAACTGCAGGAGCGGATGAAGGCTATGATGAACCAATCGAAAACTGGACTATCTATGAACGCCCAGCTTCCGAAATTACACAACAGCCAGAGGCTATATCCGAAGACGAGGTATTTGGTCATTTCCAAGTTGCATCTGGAGTGTCTAAAGAGGCTGAGTTTAAACGTCTCACTGGTGAAGATTGGCCAGGCGTTGAATACTATGCCACATGTTATGGGGTAGATGAAGGCTATGATGAACCAATCGAAAACTGGACTATTTATAAACGTAGCAACGCCAATCAAGCTCCTAACACTGACCCAGATGGTGGTGATAAACCAGACGGTGAGAAAGATCCAAGTGACGGTGACAAACCGAATGATGGTGAAAAACAACCTGGTTCAAATACTGCAGATGGTGAAAAAGACCCAGATGACAAAACCCCAGAAGGAAACAAAAATAAAGTCGATCTTGGTGAAGGAGATCTTAAAAATCTTGAAGTTACTATCGATGAAGATAAAACTGAACGCTTGAAAGAGATTGAAGACAAACTAGAAGCAATGCTCCCAGAATTAGCTGAATTATATGCTAGAAATCGTCGAATTTTTGTCGGCGCCAAAAATCGTGCTGATTTTATTCGAGTTAAAGGCGAATATGCCAAACTCCTAGACGAATCTTTAAAGCTTAAAGCTGAAGGAGTTCACAGAGCTGGTCAAGTAGAAATATCAGAAAAAATACAGAATAGAGTTGATGAATTAAATCAAGAAATTCAAGCTAAACTTCTTGAATTTGTTGGCGGTGATCCCGAAAATACTGAAAAAACTCAAGAAGAGGTTGACGCCGAAAAAGCTCGCCTCACTGAGGAAGCCGAAAAAACACTTCGTGCTGAATATGGCGATATGGTTAAAGAACTTGAAGCTAATGTTAGCGCCAATTTCCTAAGTAACTATCTTGATGAAGCAGTGAAATTGGAAGATGCCACCATTGATGCTTTAGATAATGGGACTATTTGTCGTAAATTCGTTAATAAGGTTATCAATAACAAGTATTTAAAAGGAGCGCTCATTGCTGCTGGTGTAGCTGGGCTAGCAGCCACCGGTGTTGGCTTAGGTATGGGACTTGCCGCTGGCACCATGTCTGTCAGTCTTGGTTATACTGCTGGTGGCGTAGCGCTCGGTGCTGGTAAAGGAGCCATGATGGGCGGTTTGATGTCACGTCAAGACTCTAGAAATAGTACTGTTCGTGGTTTTGTAAGTGAAGAGGATATCAAAAAACAACTAGAAGGTATCAACAATCAAGACGCTGACACTTCAAATGTCACAAGTTGGTTGCTTGAGCAATATTCTGGTGCTAATACTGAAGATGCCAGTAGCAACCGCAGAAAAACAGCCGTAGCAGCAGGTATTGGTGCAGCTCTTGGTGGTCTCGTAAGTGGTGTTCATATTGATAATGTATCTACTAGAGAAGTTACTGAACGCGTGCAAATCGGTACTGAACCAACCAAGTACGAACCGGATTTGTTTGATAATGTGAATATTCCAAAAGGCCATGGTATGTCTACTACCTTTGATCAGATGGGTGGTGATCCCAGCAATCTTCAAAAAGCTCTTGATATTGCACATAAGATCGATCCTAAATACGGTATGGTACCAGGCAGTAATGGGGAGACAGTTGGTGTAGGTGGCCAAATTGGTGAATTTGCGCATACTTATCCAGGTCCAATCAGCGAATGGCCAGATGTAGCACAAAGCTATATGACTGAAGTAGCCGAAGAATGGGCAAGACAAGGTCTCATCCCGTCACATATGACAGGTGGAGAACCTATTTACGATACTGTTACTAGGGTAGTCACTGAATATGTACCAAACGCCTTTATGAATTTCTTAACTCGTGCTACTGCTACAGTTGGTGCTGGTGCTATCGGTGGTAGAATCGGTGGCGTTGGTGAACGACCACGCATTACAAGATCTGAGACAGAAGCATCTGAACCAATTACAAACCCTGAACCTATCCCAGAACCAACCCCTGGTCCAGCTCCAGAACCTATACTAGGGGGAGCACCTACTGCTGGCTCAACTCCAGAAACTCCTCCTTCAACTCCAGAAGCAACTCCAACAAATGTCACCCAAGAGGACATAGATAGCAAACTTGCAGAACTCGAAGAAGCTATGAAGGCTGCAGAAGCTAGTACCAGTGAAACAGGTGCTGGCTCAACTCCAGAAGCAACTCCAACAAATGTCACCCAAGAGGACATAGATAGCAAACTTGCAGAACTCGAAGAAGCTATGAAGGCTGCAGGAGTAGAGATTGGTGATGAAACACCTGAACGTATACCTACTCTAGCTGATTCTATCGCCGAAGATTTTCGTGACAGAGCAGGTGAAGAAGGTGTAGCGATTATGACTAGTGAAGAATACATTAATGAAGAAAATTCCGCACGTATCGCTAGATGGTGGAACACGCTAGACGAAGATACTAAGCGAGAAATTTCACAATTTGAAATGGCATTAGGAACTTCCGGCTATGGCAGAGCTTTGAGGGAATGGATCAGGCTAAATAATCAAAACTCTCTCTAATATTCACTAAAAACTCCTTTTGTGATATAATATTATCATAAGGAGTTTTTCGTGAAAAAAAGTAAAAAAGAGTCAGGAAATAATCCATGGTCTAATTTCTATAAAAAAGAAGGTATATCCGAGAATATAACTTATCCAGATTGTTCGATGGTAGATATGATTATGCAGTCTGCCGAAAAATGGCCTGACAACACTGCTTATATCTATTATGGTCACAAGGTTACTTACAAAAATTTTGTGAAAAAAATTGAAAAAACTGCTCGCGCCTTGAAGAATTATGGTGTCAAAGAAGGCGACAGAGTTACTATTTGTATGCCTAATACTCCTGAAGGCATCACTATGGTTTATGCTGTTAATATGGTGGGAGCCATTTGCAATATGGTTCATCCGCTTTCGTCTGAGAAAGAACTTGAATATTACATCAAAGTTGCTGAATCCAAATATGTCCTTGTTATTGATGCTGTTTTTGATAAAGTTTATCGTCTTCGTGATACGGCTCAACTTGAACGTATTATTGTAGTTCGTCCATCCGCTGGACTTGGTTTTCTCAAGAAAAAACTCTATAACACTCTACATATTAAAAAAGTTCGTCTTCCAGCCAATGATAGTCGCGTAGTTCTTTGGGAAGATTTTATTGCCAATTCTTACTTTTACCAAGGGAATTATCACGAAGAACGTAGTGGTTCTGATCCTGCCATTATTATGTATTCCGGTGGTACCACTGGTGCACCAAAAGCCGTCTTGCTTTCTAATCTTAATATCAATGCCGAATCCATTTGCGATGACTTAATGATTAAACAGATTGTTCCTGGAGCCACTGTACTTTCTATTTTACCTATCTTCCATTGTTTTGGTTTAGGCATTTGTATTCATACTCCTCTTTGTAGAGGTATGGGCTGTATTTTAGTCCCAGCTTTTTCCCACAAACAATTTGCTGAAATTATCAAGAAAAACAATCCAAATTTTATTGTTGGTGTTCCTACACTATTTGAAGCGCTAGTTAATACTAAATTAAGATACGATGACCTTGAATCGGTTACTGCCGTAATTTGTGGTGGCGATGCCTTGACTCAAACCTTACGCGATAAAGTTAATGACTTTCTCGCTAATCATGGTTCTACTGCCAAAATTCGCGTTGGCTATGGTCTCACTGAAGGTTCAGGCGCTGTTTGTTTATCACCTGAATCGACCTTTGCCGATGGTATCATTGGCGTACCATTTCCAGATACTGATTTCAAAATTATCAAACACGATACCTTCAAAGAACTTCCTATTAAAGAAGAAGGTGAAATTTGTATTTCTGGTCCACTCGTTATGACTGGATATCTTGGTGACGATACCGAAACAGCTCAAGCTATTCGCTTACACGATGATGGTAAACTCTGGTTACATACTGGAGATGTTGGTTACATAGGCGAAGATGGATTAGTTTATTTTGCACAACGTCTAAAACGTATTATTATTTCTTCTGGGTACAATATTTATCCAACCCATCTTGAGTCAATCATTAACTCGCACGAAGGTGTTTTGACTTCCACAGTTATCGGTATTGACCATCATTATAAAGGTCAAGTGCCAAAAGCTTTCATTGTTTTGAAACCAGGTTACAGACCAGGGAAGCGTATAGAACGTGAGATTCGGGAGCTTCTAGAACGCAACATCCCAATTTATGCTCTTCCTGTAGCTTACGAATTTCGTGACAAACTTCCTCAAACTAAAGTCGGTAAAGTTGCTTTTCGTGAACTCGAAAAAGAAGAACAAAATAAGAACTAAATTTTGTTATTTATAATAATTTAACCTCACTCTGATTTTGAGTTTCAACGGCTTTTGTTTCAAAAATTGATTTTTTCGCCAGTCCGGAAAATACTCGCGTAGCATTTTGCGTGAACGAGCAAAGCCAGTTCGTCCTTCAGGAAATTGCGCAAAATCCTTTGCTGAGTCAATTAAAAGATTCCAAATAAAAAACCATTCCAACTCTTTTTGGTATTGTTTGACCATTTTTGCTTTTTCAAATCTTTCATATAATCCTTCTAATGCTGGAAATATATCAAAAATATGCGGAGTAAATTTTCTCTTATGCAATACTGAATCAGTGTTTTGGCAATAAAAGTATAATGGCTCATCTATACAGGCAAATTTATCTGTAAATAATATTAATGAAGACATTAATTCCATATCCTCATGGATGATTCCTTCTTTAAAAGAAAAATTACATTCTTCCCACCATTTTTTCCGAATCAATACTTGCCATGGTCCCATTCCATATCGCACAAAACGACTTTTATAATTTTTTTCATTTGGCGAAACTGGAGATAAATAGTCTCTATGGTCACTATATAATCTTTCTGCACCCATCATTACCATGTCAGCTTTTTCTGAATCTGCTTTTTCTATTAATTTGCTGATAGTGGTCTTGGCGATATAATCATCCGCGTCTATAAACCAAACATATTCACCTTTAGCTTTTTTAACTCCATAATTTCTCGCTGCTGCTGCGCCTTTGATATGACATTGTAGAATAGAAATTATTTTAGGATATTTTTTTGCCAATTTTTGCGAAATTAGTAGGGAATCATCTTTTGAATCATTATCAACTAATAAAATTTCTCCACGATTCTTTCCTAATGCTTCTAAAATCGAATCAACACAACGCTCTAAATATTTTTGAGCATTATAAACCGGAATAATAATTGATATTTTAAGCATTACTTAAAAATATCCTTCAAAATTTTATCAGTAATTTTACGCCCAATTGTGCTGCCAGCGGAGCCAAATACATTTCCAAGAAATCTATCAGTTTTACTTTTTGTGCTCTTTTTAGCTTTTGCAGCTTCTTTTTCAGCTTGTGCACGACGTTTTTCTTCAGCTTTAATACGTTCTGCTTCCGCTTTCTCAGCCGCTTTCTCAGCCGCAATCCGTTCTTTTTCGGCAAGTTTTGCTTGTTCATTAGCCGCTTTCTCAGCCGCTTTCTCAGCCGCTATTTTTTGTTTCTCAGCCGCTTCAGCTTCTAATTTAGCCGCTTTCTCAGCCGCTTCAGTATCAGCTTTTTGCTGAATCACTTCGGCCGCTGATTCTGTATCAATCGCTTCATCATATTTACCACAAAGTGGACTAGCGTTTATTACTTTATTTCTGGTGATTCCATCAATTGCGCCCATCAAACTTTGTGGTGGCAAAATTGTTGCTTTCTCCACAATTTCTGGTGCACCCTTTTCATCTTGGAACGAAATTAGTGCTTCACCTGTGCCAAGCTCCAAAATTGCTTTTTCTGTATCAAATTTTGAATTAGTTCTAAATGCTTGTGTTGCTGCATGCACCGCTTTTTGCTCTGAAGGTGTATAAGCACGCAAAGAATGCTGCACTCTATTGCCTAATTGTGCTAAAATTTCATCTGGAATATCAGTTGGACTCTGGGATATAAAATATAAGCCAATTCCACGTGAACGAATTAATTTTACAATTTGAACAATTCGTTTTAATCGGTAGGCTGGCATTCCATTAAATAGTAAATGTGCTTCATCAAAGAAGAACACCAGCTTTGGTTTATCTAAATCACCCACTTCTGGTGAAGTGGAGAACAATGTAGTTAGAAGCCACAATAGAAATGCTGCATACATATCTGGACTTTCAAATAGGGTTACTGCATGAAGGATGTTGATAACACCTCGCCCATCTTCTGTCGCAAAGAAATCGCTCACTTCCAATGCTGGCTTCCCAAAGAAATGATCTGCGCCTTGATTTTCTAATGTCAATAAAGATCTCTGTATTACGCCAATACTTTGAGTAGTAATATTGCCATATTTTGTTGAATATTTATCCTTGTTTTCACTCACATATTGCAAAACCGATCTTAAATCTTTCAAATCAATCAACGCTAAATTTTCATCCTTAGCAATAGCAAATGCAATTGCTAAGTTGCCTTCTTGAGCCTCAGAAAGCCCTAACATAATAGACAATACTTCTGGCCCTACCGATTCCACAGTTGCTCTTACTGGGTGCCCTTCCGTGCCAAACAAATCCCAAAATCTAACAGGAAATGATTTTGTTTCAAAATCTTTTACAGAAAGTTTATCCAACCTTTTTTGAATAGCATCTGTTATCTCACCTTTTACTGCTGTTCCAGCTAAATCTCCTTTCACATCGGCCAAAAATACCGGTACTCCTGCATCCGAAAAACTTTCTGCCATTACTTTTAGAGTGATAGTCTTACCAGAGCCTGAAGCTCCCGTAATCAGACCATGTCGATTTGCCATTTGTGGCAGGATCACAAGCTCTTTTTTATCTTCAGTTTTCCCAATTAAAAGCTGATTATTTACTAACATAAACACTCCTTTTCTCTATTTTAACATGATATAATCGAAATATGCCAAAACGAGAAGTAAAAATTCACGGAATTTATAGGCATTTTAAAGGTAATTTTTATTTAGTCGAAGATATCGCTTATCATTCTGAAACACAAGAAAAAATGGTAATCTACCGTGCTTTATATGGTAATAATAAACTCTGGTGTCGCCCTTATAATATGTTTTTAGAAAAAGTTGATCATCAAAAATATCCTAACGTTAAACAAAAATATCGTTTTGAACTTCTTAGTCCAAATCAATTTTCCTAAACCATCTCTCTGAAAGTATGTAATTAATTATTATCATCACAAAGTAGAGAATAATTGATTGTATATAAACTGGTTTTAAAACGCTAATATCTGGTATCAATCTTTCTCTCGAAAATAAAGGTTCTCCAATTTCTGGATTCACACCAGCCAATATAAACATGCCTATTAAAATCACTAATTGAATTATTACATAACAAATCAGACCAAATGCTATCGACCAGGCCGTGCGATTGTTCAGTTTTTTATGTCCCAAAATAATTCCAGTGTATCCAGAAAGTAGCATTACTAATATTTCTAAAAACACTACGAATATTGTCAATATCACCATTTCCACTACTGTGCTATCTAGCACTTCTGCCATTGGAGCTAAGAAATTTTTCAAACCCTCAAAACTCTCCGGCGTGAGCCAAGCTATTACCATCGCCACCACCACTATCAATGTACTTACAACCAAAATAATCAATCCCATCAGAAACTTTGACAAATATAAAGTCTTTCGTGGCACTGGCAAAGTATGCATTAGGTATCCTTCATCTCCATATAAGTTGCTTTTAAAATACACCCACACTCGCATCAAGTTATTAATTAAAATACTTGCCATCATTGAAATCGTTGCCCCATTAAAAATCTGTGCCAAAATCGTCAGAAACAGGGAATCACTTACCGCAAAAAGTATCCGTGTGATTATTGCAAACACTATTGCTAGTACGTAAAAAATCATCAAAAACTTAAGATTCGCTCTCACGTCGTATTTTAATAATTTACCTAGCATTTTTAAGTTCCTTTCTAAAGATTGTATCAATCGAAGCTTTATACTTCGCTCTTAAGGTATCCGCTTCGTCTTGCATTACCACCTGTCCTTTATTAATCATAATTACCTCATCCAAAATTCGCTCAATATCCGAAATTAAATGTGTTGAAATAATCAAACTTGCTTTTTCGTTAAAATTAGTCAGGATCGTATCCAAAATGTAGTCTCTCGTTGCTGGATCTACTCCGCCTAATGGTTCGTCCAAAATGTATAATTTTGCTCGACGAGACATCACTAGCACCAATTGTACTTTTTCCTGCATACCTTTACTCATCGCTGAAATTTTTTGATTCTCGTCCAAATCTAAATCCTTTAGTAGTTTCCGCGCACGGTTTAAATCGAAGTCCTTATAAAAGTCTGAAAAGAATTCCAAAGTTTTACTAACGCTCATAGTTCGGCTAAAGTAGGTCCGTTCTGGCAAATAGGAAATCATATTCTTAGTCTCCGCTCCAAGCTGCTTACCATTTACTAAAACTTCTCCCGTTGTTGGTGTAAGTAGATTATTGATTAGCTTGATTAGAGTTGTTTTACCAGAACCATTCGGCCCCAGTAATCCAACAATTTTGCCAGCTGAAATTTTTAAATCCACATTTTTAAGCGCCTGTTTTTTCCCATAACTCTTGCTTAAATTTCGACACTCTAGAAGAACCATTTTTTATGCTCCTTTTTGTGTTTTTCATCAATTTCATCAACTCTACTTGGTTTTTCTAGTTTTTTTAATTGTTCATCTGAGAGCCATAAAATTTTTGGAATAGTAATTTCTGCACCCACATCCTGCATTTTTTTCTCATAAGATTTTGTTAATTCAGCTGCGTATTCTTCACGCCTTTGCATAATTAATTCCACATCTTCTGTCACAAATTTACCATTTGTACTCCGAGAGAGAATTAAACCATCTCGTTCGAGTTCAGCGAGCGCTTTCTGTACAGTATTTGGATTGATTCTTTCCGACAGAGCAATTTCTCGCACTGTAGGAAGCTGTACGCCAGGCTCAAATTTACCACCAAAAATTTGCGTAGCTAACTTTTCTGCAACTTGCAAATACACTGGCGAATTATTCTCAATACTATTCATTTTACCTCTTATTGTATTATTTAACTAATACAATAATACAGCACCTCAAAAACAAAGTCAATACCAAAAAATCTGACCATGTGATAGAATAAAAATATGTTTGGGAAAATACTTATAGTTTTGTTTATTTCCATGGTACCACTTATTGAACTTCGTGGTGCTATTCCGGTAGCTATTGGCATGAATCTCGGTCTTCCCGAATGGCTCATACTAATCACGGCTATCATCGGTAATATTATTCCAGTTCCATTTATTTATTTTTTTGCTCGTAAAATTCTTGCGTGGGGCGTTAAACAAAAATGGAAACCTTTTAAACAATTTTGTAATTTTTGTTTAAAGAAGGGCGAAAAAGGTGGGCAAAAACTTCTTAAAAAAGCAGGAGACTATGGTACTTATTTTGCACTTTTTCTTTTTGTCGCTATCCCTTTACCAGGTACTGGCGCCTGGACGGGTACCCTTGCTGCCTCCATTTTAGATTTAGACTATAAAAAATCATTTGTAGCAGTTATAGCTGGCGTTATCACTGCTGGTCTTATTATGCTTGCTGCTTCGCTTGGGCTATTTAAGATTATCCTTGGCGGTTAGTGTTATAATATCAAAAAGGAGTAAACCATGAAAACACTAGTAGTATATTATTCAGCTGAAGGCCACACCAAAAAAATCGCTGAGGAAATTGCCAAAAATTTACAAGCCGACCTTTTTGAGATCGTCCCTTCAAAACCATATACTGATAATGATTTAAATTGGATGGACGATAACGCCCGTTGTGCACGTGAGCACGACGATCCAAATCTTCGCAATATAGAATTAAAGACCACTACAGTTCCAGATTGGTCTAGCTACGAACGTATTATTATAGGTTATCCAATTTGGTGGGGCATTGCTGCTTGGCCAGTTAATTCATTTATTAAATCTCAAGATTTTTCTGGTAAAGTTGTTCTTCCATTTTGTACATCCCACTCCTCTGGTCTTGGTGATAGTGACTTAGAGCTTAAAAAAGACGCCACGAGCGGAGAATGGCAAGATGGGCACCGCTTTTTCCAAGATGCCTCTTCTAGCTCTATTAAATCTTGGACTGACAATTTATAAAGTAAAAAACTATAAGATACAAACTTAATTTTTTGAATTTGACTTTATTTTTTATGGTTGATATGTAGTGATGGTAGTTTCTGGGCCTCTGAAATAAAGGATGCACAAAACTCATGGGGTGTAGATTATGTTGTAGATGGTTATTTGAATACAGTCTGGGGTCATCGTTACTACGGTCACAGTGTTCGCTGCATAGCTCAGTAAATAAAATCATCAATAAAAAAGGGTGGTCATTAAATGACCACCCAGGCAACAAATTACTTCATTGCCGACTCAAGGTGCTTTTTGCGGATCTCGTCTGTAATTTTAGCGATCTCTTCGGGACCTTTAGCGAACCCTGGAACTGCCCAAGAACCCCATAATTCACAGACTGTACTGTGGTTAGGGCGCGCATCCAAGAATGTTATAGGGTGCATTTCTGGTTGCCATCCACAGAAGATGAAATACAGTCTTGCACGTTCCCACTGTCCAGCTGACAAGACAACATGAAGTTCCGAATAATTCTGATCATTTTGGAATTTTTCAGCTGCCATTCTATCCTCATCGTTTCCGCTGAAGACTACAGGTACTGTAGTTATTACGCTTTGGTCAACACCATGTTCGACCAGCCAGTTGGTACCGGCCTGCGCCAGGGACATAGTCTTATGCCCTTCATGAACTCCTCCAAAGGTCATAAACTCGACACTCAAACCACGATCTTCAAGCTCAGCCTTAACGATAAGTGCTTTTTTGAGGCGGGCCTCATATTCGGGTCCAGGAGTTCCATCGGCATTCAGAGGATGCTGTGCCTTTATGGCCACAAGGGCCTTACTTCCTTTAGATCGACGAGTTAAAGAATTCAGTCTTGCCGTCTCTTCGAGACAGGCCCACTGATATATCTCATCAGACATCCAATCCTGTTTTACGACATTATTATTAATCATTATAGTCTACCCCCTTGGTAAAGATACTTGCTAGGTTCTAATTTTTACTAACACTATTCTTAGTATAACATATATACTTAAAAAAGTCAAGAAGAAACCGCACTAGGCACTCAAATGATAGTTCAATTTTAATCCGTTAGAATCGCTCAATAAAAAAAATGGGCTTTCGTCCAATATGGCTCCCGGGACTGGACTCGCTTCGAAGAACGAGTTCAGTAAAAAAAGACCGCTAGGTCTTATGGCTCCCGGGACTGGACTCGAACCAGCAACCTCGAAGTTAACAGCTTCTTGCTCCACCATTGAGCTACCCGGGAACGTGTCTCTATTATAGCATATTTTCTCAAAATGTGATAAAATTAAATGAGATATTTATTTTTTGCGTTTTTAACACAGAAAGGAGAGCTATGGAAGAGAAAACAATTCAAATTGCTGGTTCTATTACTGTCGACGAGCTATCAAAAGCCCTTGGTCTTTCTGTGACCGAATTAATTGGCACGCTATTTAAAAATGGCATCGTTGCCACTATCAATCAACGACTAGATTTTGAAACAGCTTCCATCATCATTGATGAATTAGGCCTCAAGAATGTCAAACTCGAACGCAAGAACACCTCTACTAAGACTTCTGACTTCCATAGGGAACTATCCGACAAGGCAGTTTTAAGACCTCCAGTAGTAGCTGTCATGGGTCACGTTGATCATGGTAAAACTACTCTTTTGGATACTTTACTTAATAAAAAGACCGTAGAAGATGAAGCGGGTGGTATTACTCAACATATTTCCGCTTATCAACTTAAACATAATGATCGTTTAATTACTTTTCTCGATACTCCAGGGCACGAAGCTTTTGCAGCCATTCGTCAACACGGTGCTATGCTTACTGATATCGTTGTAATTGTAGTAGCCGCTGATGACGGCGTTAAACCTCAAACAATTGAAGCTATTAATTTTGCCAAAACCGCCAATGCTAAAATTATTGTCGCCATCAATAAAATTGATCGCGAAGGTGCTGATGTTAATCGTACCATGGCAGATCTTAGTCAACATGGTCTTCAGCCAGAAGAATGGGGCGGCGATATTATCATGGTACCAATTTCTGCTAAATTAAATCAAAATCTCGATCAACTTCTCGATATGATTATTCTGACTGCAGATATCGAAGAGCTTAAAGCTGATATTGATATCCCAGCCGAAGGTCTTGTGATTGAATCTCATATGGAAGTTGGTAAAGGCTCGGTGGTTAATTTATTGGTCACTGGTGGGGAATTAAAAACTGGCGAATTTATTGTAGCCGGTAATACCTATGGCAAAGTTCGTACCATGCTTGATTTTAGAGGTAAACCTAAAGGCAAAGCCACTCCATCCACGCCGGTCACCATCACTGGTTTCAAAGAACTTCCAAATTTCGGCGATCGTTTCGTCGAAGTAAAAGATGAAAAGACCGCCCGTAAAATGGCACTTCTTAACGCACAAACTGCAGCTAACGAGTCTGCTGACACCAACGTTACTAGTTCTGATCTTCTTCGCATGATGAACGTAGCTGATAACACTAAGACCTTCAATGTTATAGTTAAGGGTGACGTGCTTGGCTCTGTCACATCGGTAGTGGATAGCCTACGCTTAATCGACACTAAAGGAGAAATTACTTTAAATATTGTTTCTACTGGTGTAGGTGATATCAATGAAAACGATGTTTATATGGCAGCTGGTGACAACACAGTAATATATGGCTTTAATGTTTCCGTTCCAATTAATATCTCTAAAATGGCTGCTCGTGATAACGTGCCAGTTCGTATTTATAAAGTTATTTATGAACTTTTAGATGATGCAAAACACGAAATGGAGAATCTCCTAGACGCTGAAATCGTCGAAGAAGACCAAGGCGAGCTTAAAGTACTTGGCGTTTTCCGCACCGAAAAGACTAGTATTATTGCTGGTGGTGAAGTTTTAACTGGTAATGTTAAACCAACTTATCTTGCACGTGTCATTCGTAATAAACGTTTCCTCGGCGAAGCTGAAGTTACTTCCGTTCAGAAAGAAAAAATTGATGCTAAAGAACTTATCGCTGGTGAGACTGGTGGACTTGCCCTTAAAACCACTAATAAAATCGATCTCCAGATTAACGATCGCCTCAAATTCTTCACTCGCGAAACTAAAAAACGTACACTATAACTTTATATTATTCATATACTTTTCATATGTTATAATAAACATAAGGAGAATATAAATGCAATTTGATGAAAGATTTTTACAAGAGATGGGCCTTTCAGCAATGCCCGAAGATCAAAAGCAAAAATTTCTTGATTATATTCAAGAAGAACTCGAAATCCGTATTGGTGAAAGAATCTCCAAAGGGCTCACCGAAACGCAACTTAATGAATTTGATATGATTACTGATCCAAAAGAAGCTGCCAAATGGCTTGAGAAAAATCGCCCCGACTATCGTGAAATAGTTACACGTACCATTGAAGAAATGAAAGCCGAAATCCGCGCCAATCGTCAACGTCTCGTTGGTGCTGAAGCCTAAGTTAATTAATCTTTATTTCTTATAACCATTTACGAAACTTTTTGCGTCCATCGCTTTGCGTCCTTCTGGTTGTAATCTATCAACAGCCACTAAAGCTCCGTCAGCACAGGGAATTATTAATACTGCGGCTTCACCTTGTTTTAATATATGCGCCTCTAAAATAATGCAATTTATGCCGTAGAAGGCATATTTTGGTTTTGGAAACCCCTGAAAAGCTACAATTTTCCGGAAAGTTGTTTCTACGGTATCTGTTTCTGGCGTTAGAGCCGACATATTTTTGTCTAATTTTCCGCAAAATGTTGCCTTTGAGTCATCTTGAATAGTTGGTTCTGGCAAATCTTTTAAATGATCACAAATCCATTTTGCCCCCGTTTCCGCCAAAGACTTATAAATATCATCTTTACGTAACGGTAAATCAGATAGGGTTGTTTGATAATAGATAGGCCCCGCGTCCATCGCTCCAGCTAATTTCATTACAGATACGGAAAAATCATTATCTCCAGCTAAAATTGCCGATTCTATCGGTGATGCTCCTCTGTATAGAGGTAGTAGGGAAGGATGTATATTTAAAATTCCTTCCGGTTCAAATACTTCTAATACCGAATTCGGTATCATCACTCCAAAAGATGCTAATATTCCATGTATTTCTGGATCGTCTTTTTTCAACTTACACGCCTCTTTTAAATCTTCTTTCGTTCTAGCATGGAAAACGATTTCAAATCGTTGTTCTAGTATTTTGAGGGCATAGTCCGCCAGCATCCCATTTCCAAAAAAGATAATTTTATCTCTGTTATTTGCCATCATACCTCCGTTCTGTATAAAATTTTTATTCAATTAAGGTTATTCTTTACCCCATAATTTAGAATTATTCTTTATTTCTTTTTCATAATCTTTTACTGGCTCTAAATCGCCCTTATCATTCATTCTATAAAACGCATCAGCCACATCTTTAATATGATCAATAAACAAGATTCCGTCTAAATGATCGATTTCATGTAATAAAGTTCGCGCCAATTCATCAGTAGCTTTTATACGCACCTCTGTACCATCTTCTAATTTAGCTTTTATACGCACTTTTGTTTCTCTAGGTACCATTCCATAAAGCGAGGGAACTGACAAGCACCCTTCATAATCCTTCCGAATTTTACCTTCTGCTTTAATAATTTCTGGGTTAATTAATGCAGTAAAAGAAGCATTTTGTTTATTTTCCATATCATCACGAATAATAATAATTCGCTTATTTACTCCCATTTGAGGTGCTGCCATCGCTGCAGATAGTTCATATGGGTGTTCTTTCTCCCAATCTAGTGATAATTTGCGCATATCTGCGATAATCTTCAAAATTTCATCGTCAATAACGCGCACCTTTTCCGACTTCTCCCTCAACCGTTTATCCGGAGTGGTAATAATTTTCATAAGCCCATTATATCATATTTTCTATCTAAAATACAGATGACGGCATTTCATTATATTATTGATTGATAAACATAAGCTTTTTGATATAATGTCTTTAGAAAGAGGAAAAACATGGACAACAATAATTTAGTAAACAATCCTAACAACCCGGTTGGTAATCCGCCCGTTAATCCTACACCGCCTAGTGACCCCACTCCGGTTCCACCACCACCTCCACCAAGTAATCCTGTGCCTCCAATCAACCCAGTTCCGCCAATTAGTCCTACTCAACCATCTAGTGAAACTACACCGCCAATTAGTCCCGCTCAGCCAGCTATAAATCCAACGAGTACAAATGCGATGCCTTCAATGGCACCTTCCATTATATCAGAGCCAAAACCGGCCAAAAAGATTAATACCAAGATTATTGTCATTATTGTTGCTGTTCTAGTAACCATAGGCGTTGGAGTCGCCGTTTTTTTCCTCCTTATTCATCCTAATAAAGCGATTACTACTGCTGATTTTGAAAGAATTATGTCAGGTATGGATGGATACACTAAAACAAATAACTCAACCTTCACTTCTAGTAGTTCAGACGACACTCTTACCACCTATATTAAGGGCGAAGATGAATCTGCGTACGGCGTTGTTATGTTTGAAGAATTTAAATCAGAAGAGGTGTTGAAAAATTTAGCATCACAAACGGCTGAAACAGAACTAGGCGAGGATTTATTTTCTAGTTTTGATTGGTCGAAAAAGAGCAACGAAATGTCTAAATGTACTAGCGAAAAACCTTATGCCTGTACATATGTGATTCAAAGAAGTAACACATTGTTATGGATGGTCTTTGGCGGGGAATCAACCGATACAATCAAAACAGAAGCGAACAAAGTTCGTAACGCAATAGGCTATTAAAATAATTATAATAACCCCGGTGGATCCAAAGTAATCTTAAAATTCGGGCCTAGGTTTAAACACGCTTCAAGTAGTGCTTTTCGTGAGTGACTTCTTATAATAATTTGCCAAGTATAACCTCGAACAGTTCGTTCATGAAACGCTGGCTGAGGTGGAGAAACAATTAATTTAGAATCAGATGATAATTTTTTGAATAAATCTCGTATTTTTCGCACCACTATTGCTTCGGTTTTCATTGTAATTTCTAATTTTGCCACAAATCTAAACGGAGGAAATCCAGCACGTTTCCGTCTAGCAATCAAATACTCATAAAATCCCAGATAATTCTCATCACAGGCATACTTTAATACTGGATGTTCTGGCCGGAAAGTCTGAATAAACACCTCCGCCACTGACAAATGCCCTCGCCCTACCCGTCCAATTACTTGAGTTAAGAGCTGGAACACCCTCTCTTCCGCCATATAATCAGGTAGAGAAAGTCCCGCATCCGCCTGCACTACCCCTACCGTAGATAGTCTAGGCAAATCTAACCCCTTGGCCACTGTTTGCGTACCCACTAAAATATCCACTTCACCATCTTTAACCTCTGTATATAATGCGTCTAACCCCTCACCTTTTTTATTGTCTGCATCAAATCTCCGTATCTTGGCACTAGGAAATAATTTACTAAGTTCACTCTCTAGTAATTTTGTGCCAAACCCCTTATGAATCAACCCTGGTGCTCCGCATTTTGGACACCCAGCTGGTACTTTTTCCGAAAACCCACAAGTATGGCATACTAAACTATACGAGTCTGCATGTAATGTCAGAGGCAGGAAACAATTCGGGCACAAAATCTCCTCTCCACAACTTTCGCAGATAGTTAGAGGTGACGACCCTCGTCGATTATGAAAAATCAACGTTTGTCTTCCGGCCTCTAGATTATCCGAAATTGCCTTCAACAGAGCATTAGAGAAATACCTATTTTTTGTAAAATTACTCCTGTCTTTAAAGTCGATCATCTGAATTTCTGGCTTTATAGCCGAAGTTTTTGCTTTTTCTTTTAATTTCACCACTGCATCACGTTCCGAGGCAATATAATAATCTGATATTTCAGGCGTTGCTGAACCCAGTACCAGGGAACAATTTACTGTTTTTGCCATAAAACTTGCTACTCTTATCGCTGAATACCTCGGGGGGTTTTCTTGATGATAAGTACTCTCATGCTCTTCATCAATAATTATTAATCCAAGATTGGAAACTGGAGCAAACAGCGCCGATCTTGCCCCCACAATTATCAGAGGTTTCTCTGTATTTAAGACTCTCTCAAAGGTTAAATGTCTTTCCGCCTCTGTTTGTTGGGAATGAATTAGTACCACTTTTTCACTAAAATATTCTTCAAAAACCCGAACAAGTTGTCCCGTTAAAGCAATTTCAGGGACTAAAAGTATCACAGATTTTTGCCTTAAAATGGCATTATAAGCCAGCTTAACGTATATATTAGTTTTACCACTACCAGTAACGCCAAACAGCAGTTTCGTGGCTTCTGGAGCCTTCTGGAGGGCTTTAAGCGCATTTTTTTGGGCAATATTTAGCTGGATTTCCGGTAAATTATCAGACTGTTCGGTTTTTCGAGAATCCCCGAACATTTGTTCGGTTTTTCGACGTTTCCTCTCAACTCCCCTAGGCAATATCAAAGACATTGCCATACCTAAAGGCACCAAATAATATTCATGAATAAAACTAGCTGTAGTTAACAAATATTTTGGCAATGGCTTTGAATACAAAACTTTCAAAATTTCACGAGTCTTAAAATCCGGTTGCACAACTTTTTTAACAATCACACCTGGTACCACACGTCTTCCAATTGGCACCAATACAATTTGCCCCGGCAAAAGGGAACCACCATATGAATAGGTTAAAACCTCCACCCGCCCCTCCGGTGCTACCTCATAATACATATAATTATTATATCATTGTTGTAATTTTTACAAAATCTATGCTATAATAGATACAATTAAAGCGAGGCAATATGTTAGATATATTTGTTACTTCTAGAGTGCGACGTAAAATTTTAGTAGTTTTTGCTAAATATCCAGATTTTAAAACTCACGTTCGTGGGCTAGCTAAGCTTATTAAAGAAGATCCAGGTAACATTCAGAGAGAATTAAATCGTATGGCAGAGGGTAATTTTCTTATCGTCACCAAGAAAGGTAAGACCAAAATCTATCAGACTAACAAACAATTTCCCATCTTAAAAGAGCTTCAAAGCATCGTTATTAAGAGCCAAAAGGGCAATAAACCCAGTAAAACTATAGGTTAAAATGAGCAAGATTTTTGAACGTCTCTGTGCTATCCGTCATCTTGATCCCGATTTTTTAAACCCAAAATATGAAAAACTCATAGATCCATTCACTCTTACCGATATGGATAAAGCTGTCTCTCGTGTCAAAAAAGCCATCAAAGAAAACGAAAAAATTCTTATTTATGGTGATTACGATGTTGATGGTGTTACTGCCAATACTGTAATGGAACAAACTTTAATTCTAGCAGGAATCAAACCCGAAAATATTAATATTATGCTCCCAGATCGTTTTGCCGACGGGTATGGCATGAGTCCAAAACTGATCAAACGTGCCCAAAAAGAAGATGTTACTTTAGTCATTACAGTTGATTGCGGTTCCCATAATCACGATATAGTCAATAAATTAAATATTTTAAATATCGATAGCATTATCACTGACCATCACGAAACTACTAATCAAATACCAGAGGCGATTGCTGTTATTAATCCTCACCGCAAAGACGCCCCTACTGTAGAACTTCAAAATCTTGCCGGTGTAGGAGTAGCATTTAAATTTGCCGAAGCATTAGTAAAAGAACATCTTATCAAATCAGGACAAGAGAAATGGCTTCTGGACCTCGTACTCCTTGGTACTATTTGTGATAGTATGACTCTCACCGGTGAAAATCGCCGCCTTGGTTATTATGGAATCAAAGTATTATCCAAAACTCGTCGTGCAGGCTTAAAAGAACTCATGCAAAGAGCCGGAGTAAAAAATTTGAACTCTGAGTCCATTGGTTTTCAAATCGGGCCCAGACTTAATTCAGCTGGGCGTCTAGAATCGGCCGACATCTCTTTAAATCTTCTTCGCGCTAAGTCATCCATTGAAGCTGCTCCATTCGCCGAAAAACTCGAACAACTGAACAAAAAACGTAAAACTGAACAAATTTCTGCCACTCGTGAAATCAAAGAACGCGGTGAAAGTAATGATCCTGTTATTATTGAGACCGGTCATTGGCATGAAGGTATTCTCGGTATTGTAGCGGGACGCTTAGTTGAAGACTACCATAAACCCGCTTTCGTTCTTACAGAACTAGAAAATGGTATTTTTAAAGGTTCTGGCCGTAGTTTTGGCGATTTTAATCTCGCTGAAGCTCTCGATTTTATTAAAGATATCATTATTGGCGGCGGTGGTCATGCTGGTGCTGCTGGGGTACGTCTTGAGCAAAAAAATCTCTATTTATTCAGAGAAAAAATCAACGCTTATTATCAGAACTTGAATCTTAAAAATCAAGAAAAGTTTTTTAATCCTAGCGCTGACCTTATTGTAGAAGATTTTTCTGAATTAAATCTTGATTTTCTAAAAGAATTAAAGCAGCTTGAACCATTCGGGCCAGGGAATGAAGAGCCAATTTTTCATCTTAAGAATGTTAGTATTACTAACATTACCCGTATGGGTTCCGAGTTAAATCATCTTCGCCTTGATCTCTGTGATCACTCCGGCAAAATCTTAAAATGTCTTGCCTTTTTTGCTCCTAAAAATTGGTTTAATATTAATCCAGAGTACGATCACGTTGAATTATTTGTAAAATTTGTTGAAAACGATTTCAACGGCGTCAAGTCTCTCGAGGCCAGAATTATAGATATTATTGACCCATCTACTCTAGAAAGTGTATAATAATAACCATGAGAGTTAAAGGCATACACGTCTTTTTAGGTGGGCTAGTTAGCACTACTCTTCTTTCTGGATTGGTTTTAGCTTCATCTACTGTTTCAGCTGAATATATAGGTGACACTTACGCTGATAATGTAGCTATTTCAGTGCCTATAGCTTGTACTATGAATGGTGTTGGTATGAATACTCATAATGCAGAAATACCTAACGGTAC
>JAGCST010000005.1 GCA_017964025.1 Candidatus Saccharimonadota bacterium | reverse complement strand
CATAGAAGTGTCGGAGTAATGGCAATTTTGATATGCTCCCACACCGATTCATTAACAGCGACAAAGAGGCCAAGAATTTTGTTGTGATGTGTCCAATCGTAGACGAAATGGGCAAGGGTACCTATAATGGAAATAACAGCGACGCCTAACCAAAAATTAAAAACTATATCCATAATGCTTATTATAACACTTAAGGTTTCTCGTTGTACAGATTATGTTATAATAATTGGTGGAAGCGTGGCCGAGTGGTTGAAGGCGCACGACTCGAAATCGTGTGGGGTTGCAAGACTCTCGGAGGTTCGAATCCTCTCGCTTCCGCCACGACTCTAGTGAGTCGCTTTTTTTATTATGGTATAATAGAGGCAATAAGAGAGGTATCTTTATGCCTAAAGAGAAAAGAATTGAGATTTATAGAGGTTTGACTGGTGAAGTAATTTTTAATATAGATGCAGAAGAAGAGACAATTTGGGCGACACAGGAACAAATAGCTAAATTATTCAACACTGACTTATCGGTAATTTCTCGTCATTTAAAAAATATTTATAAGGAGGGGGAACTAGAAGAAAATCCAACTCTTGCAAAAAATGCAAGAGTTCAAAATGGAACAGTTAAGAAAAAGATAATCGCCAGAAAAGAGGGGAATCGTGTAGTGCGACGCGAGATTAAGATGTATAATCTTGATGCAATTATTTCGGTGGGGTATCGTGTTAATTCTAAAAAAGCGACGAATTTTAGAATTTGGGCGACGAATGTATTACGACATTATGTGACTGAAGGTATAGCAGTGAATGAGCGTAGACTAATGACGATGCGAGAGCAAAAAGAAGTCAAGAAACTACACGATGTTGAAGAAATGATGAGGTTAGTGCGTAGGTTAACCGCACGAAACGAATTAGATGCTGGCGAAGCGAACGGGGTGCTGGAGGTTATCTCTAAATATGCTGGTAGTTTTAAAACTTTAGAAGAGTACGATGATGGGTATATTGATTTGTCATTTATGGGGAAACGACGAAAAAGTAGGGAATTAACTTTAGAAATGTGTACGCAAGCAGTGGAGCAACTGAAAAAAGATGTTGGTGGTTCGGATTTGTTTGGCAAACAACGCAATAAAAGTTTTAGCGGAAGTTTAGCTGCCATATTTCAAAGTTTTGACGGAAAAGAATTGTACCCAAGTGTGCCAGAAAAAGCGGCCAATTTATTATATTTCGTAATTAAAGATCATCCTTTTTATGATGGTAACAAGAGAATCGGAGCGTTGTTATTTATATTGTTTTTGACTTTAAATGACTGCCACCTGACAAATAATGGAGAGACTAAAATTTCAGATAGAGCACTGACAGCAATTGCGTTATTAATTGCTGAGAGCGAACCTAAAGAAAAAGGATTAATTGTAAGCTTGGTTTGTAAACTATTAGAGTAAATATGATATAATGGAGGTATTATGAGTAAGCTGGAAAATGAGACTAAAGCTAAAAATAAAAAAGGTGGATTAAAAGCAGGAAGGCAAAAATTAAAAGCGCGGGTGCTTAAATCATATTATGGCAATCCTATGCGAGATATGAAATTAATTGCTATTACTGGCTCTACTGGAAAAGTAACTGTAGCGCATTTTGTGCATGAAATTATGAAGTCTGCAGGTGAACAGGTAGCAGTATTGGCTTCTGACCAACCTTTTAAGATGGGTATGTTGCATAAATTTCTGTCAGATGCTTGGAAAGCTGGCGCCGATTACGTAATTGTGACAGTACCAGCTGAAGGATTGCGTGATAATATTTTCTATGGCTTGCCAGTACATATAGCAGCGATGACTAATTTCGTAACAGCTGGGCTTAATGATATGGACCCAGAAGAATTCTTAGAGAATGAAAAAACCTTATTTGATATGAAACCGGAAATTGTGGTTTTGAATAAAGATGACATCAATTATGATACTTTTGCTGAATTTAAGGGAACTAAAAGGACTATCACTTTTGGACAATCTAGTTCCGACGTAAAAGTTTTAAATTCTAAGTTATATGCTAAGGGCACTGAAGCTACTGTTTCAATAAAGTCTGAGATTACCACGTTGGCAACTTTTGTTCTTGGAGAAATTGCGGTGTCATATATGGCTTGCGCAGCTGCGATTGCTGATGGTTTGGGGATAGAAATTAGTAATATTGTTGATGGTATTGCTGAATATAATCCTGAATAAAATTATTTAGAGTTTTTTCTAGCTTTTAAGAGTTTTTTGGCTACTTTGATATCTTCGAAATTATGTGGGCCATCAGCGCGAAGAATGGTTTTTTCGTGGCCTTTACCAAGAATAAGCACTAAATCACCTTTTTTAGCTTTTTTAATAGCCAAGGCGATGGCTTTTTCGCGATCTGGTTCGGTAAATAAATCTTTATTCAAAACTTTGCCAGCCCTTACAGCACCATCTACAAAACCTTGCATAATTTTATCAAGAGGCTCGTCGCGAGAATCGTCTTCGGTAATAATAACAATATCTGAATGTTTAGCTAATAACTCTCCGCGAATAGGTCGAGTAGAGGGATCGCGTCGACCAGCACCGCCGTGAATAGATATAATACGTCCCTTAGGCTTACCAACTGACTTGAAAACTTTTTCGATGGCATCTGGAGCGTGCGCATAATCTACTATCACAGTAAATGGTTGACCTTCATCGATAATATTCATACGGCCTTCAACACTTTCTAGAGTCTTGATGCCTTTTTCTATAGCTTTTTTATCAAGCCCTAATTTTTCACCTGCGATAACGGCAGCTAGGGAATTATAGACGTTAAACTCACCAGGAATTTGTGTCTCAATATTCATGCCGTGATATGAATATTTAACACCAGATACCTCTAATTTAATATGCTCTGGGCGATTTTGGCCATTTTTTATACCATAGGTTGAATAATCTTTAGCAATAGTTTCGTAATATTTAGTGGCGGGGTCGTCAGCATTAAGAATGCTATATTTGGCTTTTTTAAATAATTTACCTTTGGCGTTACGATATTTAGTAAGTGTCTTATGATAATCAAGATGTTCGTGAGTGAGATTAGTAAAAATGCCGATCTCAATTGGGATATTAAGTGCGCGGTATTCTGATAGAGCATGAGATGTAATTTCTAGAATAAGGAATTCTGCACCGGCGTCGGCAATTTGTTTGATGCGTTTATTGAGAGTGAAGGCATCAACTGTAGTCATGTGACCAAGCTCTGGTTCTAATTTATCAACACCGTAAGCTACAGTAGTCATTAGGCCAGTTTTATGACCAGCTTGGTTCAACATATGCCAAAGCATAAAACAAGTAGTGGTTTTGCCATTTGTGCCAGTTACAGCAATAACTCGGAGTCTGCGTCCTGGAAGTTTATTTTTTAAGCTTGCTGTGACAGCTTGAGCGTAGTGGTAAGGTAATACCATCTTGTTATAAAAAGGTAGTTTTTCCAATAATTGTTTCATATTATTGATTATACCATTATCTATAGTGTTTGAGAGAGTCGATTGGATTTTTGGTAGCAGCTTTGAGCGCTGGATAAATACCAAAAACGATGCCAATAATGATAGTAGTAAGAAAAGTAACAGCAATAATTTCCCAACTAATATAAGGGGAGAAAGGTGTTACGATTGATAATAAGAAAGCAAAAATATAACCAAGAATCAGCCCAAAAATACCACCTAGGGTGCAGAGAATTAAGGCTTCAAAGAGAAATTGCATAAGAATATTACGAGAAGAAGCGCCAACTGCTTTTCTAATACCAATTTCATGTGTACGTTCGGCAACAGAAACTAACATTATATTCATAACTCCAATGCCACCTACAATAAGAGAAATAGCGGCTACAGTGGCTAACATACCAGATATAATTGTGAATAAATTACTAGCAGGATGAGTAATTTCATCTCCGTAGGAAACAGAAAAGTTTTTGTCGCCGAGTTTTTGGTTAATCAAAGCGTCCTTTATATTGTTTGAAATTGTTTCTAAACTGTCAGTATTAGCTGCTTTAACGTTGATTTGTTGAATTTGAGTGGAACCGGTAATTTTATCGAGACTTTTGATATTCATAATGAGTGAATTATCAAAATCAACATTATCAAAATTAATTGAGCGATCTACTTCGTCGAGAACGCCAACTATCATAAATTTTTCACCCATAATAGTAATTGTTTTGCCAACGGTACTATTAATAGTATTAAAGAGGGCTAGCGATAGAGTATGACCAAGTACGACAGAATTCTCTTCATTATTTTCAGTTAAGAAGGCGCCGTAGCGAAGGGCTAATGGCTCTATTTTAATGAAGTCACAATTAGTGCCAAGGATTGGCACAGATTCAAAATTATTTTTTTCAGAATCAACGGTGTTAGTAGAAATAGCAATTGGAGCAACAGCGGCAACGTTTTCAACTTTCTTAATGGCACTCACATCATTAATTGACAAGTTGGACTTTTGGAAGGAATTAGCAGATGTTAATTCTTCGACAATATTCGTCAGACTATCTTTAGTAGTGTTAGGACGGACTACGATGAGATCAGCACCAATTTCTTTAGTCTGGCTTTTGATTAAATTTGAAATGCTGCCCATTAACGATAAAATAAGAATAATGCTGGCTACGCCGATAGCAATACCAAGACAAGTGAGAAAAGAGCGAGTGCGATTTTCTTTGATAGCAGTTTTTGCTAATTTATAATGAGTTTTTACAAGCGAAGACATTAGTGTTTCCTCCGAGATTTTTTGCGTTTTTTAGGTTTTTCTTCATCTTCTTTATTGTCACTAATTGATACAAACTCAGGTTCAGGAGCTTTTTTCTTCTTTTTAATCTTAACACTAATGGGTTGAGGAAGATTAGCATCTGCAACAGTTTTGACATCAGTATCGATTTGACCGTCTAACATATTAATAACGCGGGTAGCATAAACAGTGAGTGCTGGATTATGGGTCACCATAATAATAGTATTACCTTCTTCGTGGATAGCTTTAAGTTCTTCCATGACAATGTGAGAAGCACGAGAATCAAGATTGCCGGTGGGTTCATCAGCTAGAATAATCTCTGGGTCGCCGACAATGGCACGAGCAATAGCAACTCTTTGTTGTTGTCCACCAGAAAGTTGATAGGGAAGATAATATTCACGCTCATTAAGATGAAAACGTTTAAGCGCATTAGAAGCAGATTTTAATTGCGCAGTCTTAGAATAACCGGTATAAACTAGCGGCAAGGCTACATTTTCAATAACAGGTAAATCTTCTATAAGATTGAAGTTTTGAAAAACAAAACCAATTTTTTTAGCGCGAAGTTTAGCTTGGCGACGAGCAGAAATATTAGCTACATTTTCACCATTTAAAATATATTTTCCTCTTGATGCGCGATCTAGAAGACCAATAATGTTGAGGAGGGTAGTTTTACCACACCCAGAAGGGCCCATGATCATAATAAATTCGCCACGTTTAATGGTAAGATCAAAATCTTTTAGAGCAAAAGATTCAGTATCACCATAACCGTAGCGCTTGGTTAGACCCTGTAACTCTATTATTATATTTTCACTCACGTGTTTCTCCGTATGCTTTTGTTTGGCGGAAGCGACAGGATTCGAACCTGCGAGACCCTTGCGGGCCCACACGCTTTCCAAGCGTGCGCCTTCAACCACTCGGCCACACTTCCATCTTTTAAAGAATTCTAGCATGATTTAATGGAAAAATGAAGAGGGAATTTAGCTTAAAACAACGAGATTTTCGATGTGTGGAGTGTGAGGAAAAAAGTTGAAAGTTTTAATGTTTTTAATTTGGTATTTTTCGAGAAGAAGTTTAATATCACGAGCCTGAGTAGAGGGATTACAAGAAAGATAAATAATTTTGGCTGGATGAACTTCTAGTAGTTTGTTAATTAATTTTTTATCACATCCAGCTCTTGGCGGATCTAAAATTACCGTTGCCTCTGGTTCAATATAATTTAATACATCTTCTGATTTTGCTAAGATAGTGCGAATATTATCGCGATTTGCATTTTTTATCATTTCTGTATAAGCAAATTTATCGCATTCTACTAATGTAAGGTGGCAATCATAGGCGACAGAAAGCCCGATAGTGCCGACACCAGCATAAAGATCTAAAACTTTATCAGTAGTAATATGTTTTCTAATTTCATTAAGGGCTAATTCATAAACAGGAAGATTGATTTGGAAAAAACCATTAGGAGAATAAGAATAAGATTGCCCAAGTATAATATCACTAAGTTTATCAAACTTAGGGTGAGGTTTATGTTTTTCATAGAGGCCGCCAGCAATTTTGCCTTTTTGATTACAACGTAGTAATAATGATTGATATTTGCGAGCGTCCTCGTGATAT
>JAGCST010000001.1 GCA_017964025.1 Candidatus Saccharimonadota bacterium | reverse complement strand
TTCTTAAATAATCAAAATAAAAAACACGATTAGCATTTTTGATACCGATTTGGTTAGTGTTAGGTGTAATTTTTTTCAACTTGTCTCCTTCGTATCAGTAATTATAAATGTTGTACTAGTATTTAGCAAGAATTACTTTTTTTTAAAGAACATGAAGTAAAGTACTTGTGTTTAAAATTGAATTAATATATAATTAAGGCATAATAAAGGGCATCAAATGAATTTTTATGGAAAAGATTTCTTAAGAATATTAGATTTTAGTGAAGAGGAACTTCGCTACATGTTAGCGATGGCGACTAAATTCAAAGAAATGAAAAAAGAGGGGCAAAATCATAAATTTTTCCCAAATAAGAACATTGCGATTTTGTTTGAAAAAACATCAACTAGAACGCGTTGTTCATTTGAAATTGCAGGATATGATCTTGGTATGGGAGTGACGTTCCTAGATCCGAGCGGCTCACAGATGGGACATAAAGAATCTATTGCGGATACGGCGCGAGTTTTAGCAAGACTTTATGATGGTATAGAATATCGTGGTTTTGATCAAAAGATTGTGGATGATTTGGCTAAGTATTCAAGTGTACCGGTATGGAATGGTTTAACTGATGAATGCCATCCAACACAGGCATTAGGAGATTTTTTAACTATACAAGAGCATTTTGGTGAACTTAAAGGTTTAACTTTGGCATTTGTAGGCGATACTCGTAATAATGTAGCTAATTCGTTGATGGCGATGAGTGCTAAGATGGGTGTAAATTTTATTGCTTGTGGTCCAAACGAACTACGACCTTCGGATGAAATAGTGAATAAATGTAAACCAATTGCGGATAAAAATGGTTCGACTATTACCATAACTTCTGATGTCGCTTCTCTCAATGGTAAAGCAGACGTGATTTATACTGATATATGGTTGTCACTTGGTGAGCCGCAAGAAAAATGGGGTGAAAGAATTGAGCTTTTGAAACCATATCAAGTGAATGCAAAATTAATGAGTGGCGTAAAGGATTCAGCGATTTTCTTGCATTGTTTGCCATCATTCCATGACCTTAATACATCTATCGCAAGAGATGTAAATAAGGTATTTGGAATTGAAGAAATGGAAGTTACTAATGAAGTATTCGAATCTGAGCGTTCGTTAGTATTCGAACAGGCAGAAAATCGTATGCATACTATTAAAGCGGTAATGTTTTTAACATTATATAATAAGGAGGAAAAATAATGGGAAAATCGATTTCAAATTTTAGTGAAATCGCACCTTTGAAAAAAGTGTTAATGCACCGACCTGGTGAGGAGTTTTTGAATTTAACTCCGAACACATTGGAAAGACTACTTTTTGATGATATTCCATATCTCAAACAAGCACAAGAGGAACATGATGCGTATGCAAATGCTTTGAGATCGGAAGGAATTGAAGTTGTATACATTACTGATTTGGCTGCTGAAGCGATTGAAGCGGGTGGTAGAACTGTACGTAAGAAATTCTTGGAGCAATTTATTAGTGAGGCTGGTGTTACTTCGCCAAAAGTTGCAAAACACTGTTTTGATTTCTTAAACTCGATTAAAGATACTCGCGATATGGTGAAAAAATGTATCGCTGGTATTGATATCACGGAGCTTAAAAAACTTGGTAAAGTATCAGGTTTCTATGCAACACGCGATACTGGTAAGATGATTATTGAGCCAATTCCGAACATTTTATTCCAGCGCGATCCGATGGCAACAATTGGGAATGGTGCAACTGTTCATAAAATGTGGTCAGTAACTAGGACAAGGGAATCAATCTTTGCAGAGTATGTTTTCCAATATCATCCGTTCTATGATCATACAAAGATTTATTATGACAGAGTTGAGCCATATTGTATTGAAGGTGGCGATATTCAGGTATTGTCGAAAGAAGTAGTGGCGATTGGTATTTCGCAGCGTACTGAACCAGATGCGATTGCAGAATTTGCCCGTAATTTATTTAAAGATAAGAATGCTTCATTTAAATATGTACTTGCAATTGATATTCCGGACGAAAGAAGCTTTATGCATCTTGATACTGTTATGACTCAGGTTGATGTAGATAAATTTGCAGTGCAAGATGCTATTATGGATATATCTACTATTTATGAAATTTCACAGGGTCGTGGTGGAGAGATTGAAATTGTCGAAATTCATCAGAGTTTACAGAAAGTATTGGAGAAATACTTACATTTGAATCGTGTTGAACTTATTAAATGTGGTAATGGTCGTAGGATTGATGCAGAACGTGAACAATGGAGTGATGGTGTGAATTTGCTTTGTATTCGTCCTGGTGTCGTCATGGCTTATGATCGTAATTTTGTAACAAATCAGGCTTTGAGGCGCCATGGTATTAAAGTGATTGAGATTCCAAGTTCTGAACTGTCGAGAGGGAGGGGCGGTTCACATTGTATGAGTATGGCATTAGTAAGAGAGGAGGAATAAGCGGGCGATAGAATACTTTTATTATAAGGGGATAATATTAAACTTAAAAGGATAAAAAATGTTTAGGAAGAAAAATCGTAGTAAAAAACGTAGTCGTGCGATGCTTTCGGCGTACTCGATTATCATGATTTTGATTATCTTGCTGGGTATTGTATCGCATGTATTGCCAAAAGCTGAGTATATGGCTGCTCCACTCGAAGATGAGTTGGTCAGTGAAGAAATTGATGATGAAGAATTGGAAGGTGAGTTACTTACTAGTGGGTCAGAAGGTGTAGAAGATGAAGTTGTAGATGATGAAGTCATAGACAGTGGAGAAGAGGTTGTAGTAGATGATAGTTTGTCTGCTACTATTATAGAAGCAGAAGAAAATGATGATGAAGAGGCAGTTGTAACAACTATCGGTGAAGATGGAACTGTCACTTATAAGTCACTTGCTGATTGTGAGGAAGAAAATGGTGAGGGTGGCTGTGTAATTGTTGATGGTTCTGGTGTAGTTGGTGCAGAGCTTTATCAAATTTTGATGGCGCCTATTCTTGGTTTTGAAGATGCTATTGATGTTGGTATCTTTATTATGGTACTTGGTGGTTTCCTTGCCATTATGGCAAAAACCAAAGCTCTTGAAACTGGAATCAAGATTCTAGTTCGTAAATTACACGGTAAAGAATATCTATTAATCTTATTGTTGATGTTTATCTTTTCCGTACTTGGTACGACCTATGGTTTCTTGGAAGAAAGCGTTGGTTTCTACGTGCTGATTGCTGCTACTATGTATGCGGCCGGCATGGATCCGTTAGTAGGCGTTGCGACTATCTTGCTTGGTGCAGGATCTGGTGTGCTTGGCTCTACTATTAATCCATTTGCAACAGGCGTAGCGGTTTCTGCGATGAAGGATGCAGGGATTGATTTTAATCAAGGTACAGTAATATTGATTGCTACCGTTTTGTGGCTTACTACATTAGCAATTTCAGCGTTCTTTGTAGTAAAATATGCTAAGAAGGTTCAACGTGATAAAGGTTCTACTTTCCTTAGTTTGCGCGAACAAGCAATGGCAGAGAAGAGATATGCAAAATATTTGCATGGTAAAGAAGATTCATTGAAATTAACTGGTAGGCAAGTTGCTTCACTCATCGTGTTCGGCTTGACTTTCCTCGTGATGATTATCGGATTTATTCCGTGGGGTGATTTTGAAATCACGTTCTTCGATTCATGGACTGGGTGGTTGACTGGTGCCCCACTTGGTGCTTGGTGGTTCTATGAAGCAGCAGTTTGGTTCTTATTAGCATCGATTTTGTTAGCTATTATCAATCGTGAAGGTGAACATGGTTTCATTGATACTTTTATTGATGGTGCTGATGATATGATTGGTGTAATTCTCGTTATTGCCGTAGCACGTGGTGTATCGGTATTAATGGGTGAAACTGCGCTCGATAATTTCATTATTTATAATGCATCTGATTTCTTAGCAACTTTGCCGGAATTGGCATTTGTACCATTAAATTACTTATTACATATTGTACTTTCAGTATTGGTACCGTCATCATCTGGCCTTGCAACGATTTCAACTCCAATTATTGCACCAGTGGCAGCAAATCTTGGTTACAGTACCGATGTGGCAGCAATGACGATTGTATCTGCAAATGGTTTAGTCAACTTGATTACTCCAACTTGTGGTGCAATTATGGCTGGTCTTGCACTTGCTAAAGTTGATTATTCAACTTGGTTTAAGTGGGGAATCCGCGTAGTTGGTTGTATTGCATTAGCCAATATTGTAGTGCTTTGTCTATTCTCACTATAAGAGTAGATATTATCAAAAAATAGCCTTGCGGGGCTATTTTTTGTGGTATAATATGCTTATGGATAAATACACTCTTGGTCATGAAAAACCAACTAGAAAAGATTTTGTTGATACAGCTGATTTTGATCAATCAGAAATCAACGATATTATAAATGTTTCACGAGTTGTTCGTGATTATATTAAAGGTGGAGGATATCTAAATTCCTTATACCATAAAACATTAGCAATGCTGTTTGAACAGAAATCTACAAGAACGAGAGTTTCTTTCGAGACAGCAATGGCTCAATTGGGTGGGCATGCATTGAACTTGGCACCTGGTGCGATTCAACTTGGTGCTCATGAAACAATTGAAGATACCGCTGTTGTACTTGGGCGTATGTGTGACATGATTATGTCACGTGTTGATAGGCATGAATCAATTGAAGCTTTAGCTAAGTATGCTAATGTGCCGGTGCTTAATGGAATGAGCGATAGAGTACATCCTACACAGGGAGTTGGCGATATGATTACGGTATATGATCATTGGCCAGAAGGTAAAGAGGCTAATGATATTAAATTCGTTTTTGTGGGTGATGCAACTCAGGTATGCAATACGCTTTGCGAAATTACGACTAAATTAGGTTTTAATTTTGTGCATTATGGTCCGGAGAATCATAAGATTGCGGATGAATGGTTAGAAATTGGCAAGAAAAATGTTGAAAAATACGGCGGTTCTTGTATGTGGTCGGATGATCCTAAGTGTCTAGAGGGCGCTGATTTCGTATATACAGATGTATGGTATGGTTTATATGATAAAGAAACTCCAAAAGAAGTTTATATGGCTGATTTTTATCCTAAATATCAGGTGAATGATGATTTGATGCGAGCGACTGGTAATCCAAATGTGAAATTTATGCATTGTTTACCGGCAAATCGTGGAGAAGAAGTTACTGATTCGGTGTTAGATGGGCCAAATTCTGCGGCATGGGATGAAGCAGAAAATCGTCTAACGGCGCAAAGGGGGTTGGTATTGTATTTCGGCGGGGTTGCACAATCCACGCTGGATTATATAAAAGAAAGAAAGGAGGCTAATTAATGCCTAAGAGGAAATATAAATTCAGGCTGTTTTCAGCAGTGCTTGCAACAGTCTGTATAATTTTGGTGGGAGATGCGGTAGCGCCTACTGCGTCCATCGGTAATTCGATGTACGTATGGTGGGCAATTATGCTAATCGGTTTCTTCGTGCCTTACGCTCTGATTTCGGCGGAACTTGGTACTCAGTATCCGTCTGAGGGTGGTATGTACACCTGGATCAAAAAAGCGTTTGGTAAAAAATGGGCATCACGTGTAGCCTGGTTTTATTGGGTAAATTATCCTTTATGGATTGCTTCGCTTGCTGACCTTATTACTACAATGCTTATGCAAATGTTTGGCATTGATATGGAAATTTGGATGGTGTTAGCTATACAGGTTGCTTATATAGTCTTAATTACCATTCTCGGTATGCTTAGAATATCGCAGTCTGACTGGGTATCAAACGTTGGTGCAGTGATAAAAATGCTTATTTTGTTAGGGATTGGCGTATTAGGTTTTTATGTGTTGTTTACAAAAGGTACAGCGAATCCAATAGAATCATGGCACGATTTGGTACCTCTAGCATCTGCTGATGGAGGAATTGATTGGGCTGGTTTGTCGTTCGTGTCGTTAATTATCTTCAATATGCTTGGATTTGAAGTAGTTGGGACATTCTATGATGATATGGATAAACCGAAAAAACAAATACCACAAGCTATCATCCTTGGTGGTATTTTGATTGCTGTATTTTACATTTTACCATCGTTTGGTATGGGTGTAGGTACTGCATTCGAAGACATTCAAACCAACACTGGGTTTTTGGATTCTTATAACGTATTGATGGCAAATGCAGGATTTACTGAGGCTGCTATTCAATCAATTACACTTGTAGCTGGCGGTCTGTTTATATTAACTTTAATTGCAAATGTTTCGTCGTGGAACTTTGGGGTTTACTCAGTGATTGCTTATGCGGCGGAAGATGGAATGTTTCCAAAATCTTGGAAAAAACGTAATAAAGATGGCGTGCCATACATGGTGGGTGTTTGGACTGGTGTAATAGCAACGATTTTAGCGGTTATGGGTATAGTTCTAGCTTATATATTCCCAGAATGGGAAGATTTGCAGAACATGTTCTGGGCATTCTTCGATCTGTCTCTAGTGTGTCTATTATTGTCGTATATTCCTATGTTTGCGGCATTTATCAAATTACATAAAAAAGGACAACAAACTAAGGCTGGCTATTGGGTGAATGTTGGTCCTGTCATGCGATGGTTGATGGGTATTGTACCATTATTCTTGTTAGGTATCTCATTAATGTTTACTTGGATACCAGAATTTAGTATGGAAGCAATTGAAGGTAACATGACTCTTATAGTTAGTTCAGTAATATGTATTGTAATTGGTGAAGTAATGGTTGCAAATATGGTACGAAAGGATAAGAGTAAAAAAGTGACGCGAAAATCTAGAGCTGCATTAAAATCTAGATAGTATATATAATAGTAGTGGGTGGGGGACCCACTACTTTTTAATAATGATGGAGGTAATATGAGATTACAATCGACCCCGAAGCAAGATGGTTTTTATATGCCATCAGAGCTTGCGGAGCATAAATGTACTTATTTATTGTGGCCGGAAAGACCAGACAATTGGCGGATGGGTGCAAAGCCAGCACAGGCAGCTTATAAGAAAGTAATTGAAGCGATTGCAAAACATGAGCCAGTAGTGGTGGGTGTAAATCAATCGCAGTACTTACATGTATTGGGAATGAATATGAAAAATGTATCTGTGGTGGAACTTTCGAATAATGATGCATGGATTAGAGATTCCGGTGCGACGATGGTGGTGAATGGTCATGGTGAGATGCGAGCTGTGGATTGGGGATTTAATGCTTATGGTGGGACTTTGGATGGAATTTATTTTCCTTGGGATTTTGATGATTATGTAGCAGCAAAAATGGCAGACATTGAACACGTAGATCGGTATGTGCCAGAAATGATTGCAGAAGGTGGAGCATTCCATACGGATGGTGAAGGAACTTTGATTGTAACAGAAGAAACTATGCTATCAGAAGATCGTAATCCAAATATGACGCGGGAAGAAATTGAGAGAGATTTGTGTGAATATACTGGATGTGAAAAAGTATTATGGTTGCCTTACGGAGTATATAAGGATGAGGATACTGAAGGTCATGTAGATAATATTTGTCAATTTGTAGCGCCTGGAAAAGTAGTTTTAGCGTGGGAAGATAATCCGGAAGATCCGCAGCATGAACGTTCAGTAAAAGATTTAGAATATCTTGAAAGTGTAACAGATGCAAAAGGACGAAAATTAGAAGTTGTAAAAATTCATGTACCAAATGTAATCACGATTACAGAGGAAGAGGCTGAATGGATTGATACTGTAGAAGGAACCTATCCACGTATTCCTGGCGATCGGTTGCCGGCGTCATATATTAATTATTATAACTGTAATGGTGCAGTTATTTTACCAATATTTAATGATCCACACGACGAGGATGCGATTCGTACTTTGCAGGAATTATTCCCGGATAAAGTAATTGAAACTATCTATGCGCGTGAGATATTATTAGGTGGCGGAAATATTCATTGTATTACACAGCAAGTACCTAAAGTTTAGTAGGTTTTAATCATAAAAATGAATCGGAGATAGTCTTTGGTTCATTTTTATTATATTGGAACTAAAAATGATTGTGCTATAATATTTATATGGATAAACTACAGTTTGATGGGCCTGTGGTCCTTGCAATTTTAGATGGAGTGGGGTTAGCTCCAGATTCACCAGGTAATGCAGTTTCGAAGGCGCGGACGTCTTTTTTGGGTCAAGCGGCGCGAAAATATATGCATGTAGCCTTAAATGCTTCGGGAGAAGCGGTAGGATTACTGCCTGGACAAATGGGTAATTCTGAAGTTGGCCATAATACGATGGGATGTGGTCGAGCAATTAAACAAGGTATTGCACATATCGAAGAAGCTTTTAGTTCTGGTGAGGTGTTTAAATCTGAAGCTTGGAAAAAATCTATTACTAAAATAAAAGACGGAGATAATGATGCAACTTTGCATTTTGCAGGAATTTTTTCGGATGGCGGAGTTCATAGTCATATTTCACATCTTGAGCAAATGGTACAAAAAGCTTATGATGAGGGTATACGTAAAATAAGAGTACATGCGGCTTTTGATGGACGAGATGTGCCACCACAGTCTGAGCCGAAGTTTATTCGGAGATTTGAGGAATTTGCTTCACATTTTGCTGATGCTGATATTAAAATTGCGTCTGGCGGTGGACGAATGGTATGCATATCGGATAGATATGAAAACGATTGGCAGGTAGTGGCGAGAGGTTGGGATATGATGGTGAATGGGGAAGCGGATTATTTCTTTAAAACAGCAGAAGAAGCTATTATGACTTTGCGTAGAATTGATCCAGAGGTACAGGATCAATATTTGCCAGCGTTTGTTGTAGTGGATGAGAATGATAAGCCAGTAGGACGTATTAAAAAGGGTGACAGCTTGATTTATTTTGATTTTAGAGCTGATCGAGCGATTGAAATTGCAATGGCCTTTACTTATTGGGACTTCAAACATTTTAATAGGGGTTCATATACACCGGAAGATGTTTATTTTGTAGGAATGACTGAATATAATTCAGACACACATGTACCAGAGCATAGATTAGTCGAACCTATTTATATAGATAAGACCTTGAATCAATTTTTGGGATCACGTGATATATCAGAATTAGCGATTTCAGAAACAGTAAAATTTGGGCATATAACGTATTACTTTAATGGCAATAGCTATGATAAAGCGAAAGGTGAAGATTTCATTCAGGTGGATTCTTATACGGAACCATTTGAAACTAGACCATGGATGCGTTGTGCAGAGATTACGGATAAAGTTTTGGAAAACTTAGACAAATATAAATTTGTGCGTATTAATTTTCCGGGTGGCGATATGGTAGGACATACAGCTGATATGGAAGCTACAATTGTTGCTATGGAATCAATTGATTTGTCACTTAATAGAATTATGGAAAAGGTTGACGAATTAAATGGGTGTTTGGTTATAGTAGCTGATCATGGTAATGCTGAAGAGTTATTAGATAATGAAGGCAAACCAAAAACTGCTCATACAACAAATTTGGTACCATGTTTAATTTGTGATAATTCATCGAATCGAGAAAAATATCAATTGGCCTCAGTAGAACATCCTGGTTTAGCGAATGTTGCTGCTACGATTGCTACGTTACTAGGGCAAAACGATTATCCGCAAGAATGGGATACTTCGTTGATTAATTTAAAATAAATTATTTTTTACAAACAACATTGTTAGCATGAAGCCAACCTTCGACTGAACCACCGTCTAAATATTCTCCAGTAGTTGGCGCAACTCGCATAATGCCACCTTCTTTGATATATTCGTAAATTGGATCAGTGACCATATATTCTTGATCTTTTGGGCCAAAATTATGTGTATCTACATATTTAACAATTTTCTGTAGTAATTCTGGCGACATAATATATTTAGAAACGTTGATGAGGTTTGATGGAGCTTCTTTTGGGGCGGGTTTTTCAATAATGTCTATTAATTTTCCATCTTTTTCAGACAATACACCATATTTTTCGACTTTTTCTTGATCTATTTTAACGCCGAGAATGGCAGAATCGGCATTGTTTTTAACTGAGCTAATAAGAGCTTCAGCAGCTGATTCTCCGTCTGGATTCCAAATAAAATCATCACCCATAAAAACTAAAACTGGCTCGTTGATATTGTATTCTTCTACAACCATGGCGATAGGCACGGCGGTACCATATTTGCCGGAAGGATCTTGGACAGTATAGTGGATAGTAACATCGTCTGGTAAGGTTTTAGCAAGTTGTAGTCTATCTTCTTTACCACGTTCGATTAAATATTGATTAAGAGCCAGATTATCTTTATAAAATTCCTGTACTTGGCACGGTTCGACATTTGAAATAACCATGTAAATGTCTTTGACGCCGGCTTTGATTAATTCTTGGACGGAATAATCGACAAGTGGGCGGTTACCGACTGGTAACATGGATTTTTCGATGATTTTAGTAATTGGTAGTCTACGGGTACCCCATCCGGCTACCGGAATAATAGCTTTCGTAATCATAATGTTATTATTCTACATCTCGCGGGCCATTTTTTCAAGTTTTCTAAAGTCAGTTTTGTTGGCTCGAGTGAGGGGGAGTTCGTCTAAAAAGATAATTTTAGAAGGTAATTCATATGGTTTTAGAGTGAGACGACGACGCCCAAGGTTAAAAGGTTCACTGGCGGTTTGAAGAATTTGTTTACGAGTAGCTTCGTTTTCGGGGACGTTTTCTTTAGTGACGACAAAGGCGTAAGGAGCGAGTTTTAATTTTGAATCGGGGCCTTTAACGACATAACATTTATCAATGAGTTCTGATTTACTAACTGCAGCACGAACAACTTCGTAATATACTTTAGCTGGAAGATTATTGATAAAGAAAGTGGCACGGCCAACTAATGTGATATATCCAGATGGAGTGACATAGGCTAAATCGCCAGTGTTGATGTATTTTTTACCGTGAACTTTAATAATTTTTTCATCATCGAGCTCAGGACGATTATAATAGCGATTTAAAAGATGTTTGCCAGTGGCATAGAGTAGACCGGTTTTACCGAAATCTAATTCTTCGCCGGTTTCTGGGTTTAATACCATAACATGAACTCCAGCTGGTATTTTACCAACGGAGTCTGGATTGTAAGCAGTGTTGCCAACGGCTGTAGAAATAAGACCGAGAGCTTCACCAGTGCCGTAACCGTTACTAATCTTTATATTATTAAGTCCGCGAGATTTGAAAAATTCTAAGGCAGAAAGAGAAGCGGATTTTTCAAGACGTTCTCCGCCGGAGGCAAACATCTTGAGATTACTGATATCAGTGGATTCTTTTAAAGTTGGCATAGCCTCGAGAAGAGGAGGAATACCGAATATGGTGTTAGGATTTTTGCCTATATAATAATCCAAATTATCATCATTGATATCGGGAGTAAGAATGACTTCGCCACCACCGCAAATTGGTGCGAGAGTAGAAACAACAAAGCCATAAGGACAGTCAAATTTAACATAATCCATCCAAGTATGAAGTTCTTTATCCCACATTTTGACTGCAGAAGCAACTTTGGAATAAATAGCGGAGGCAATAAGATTTTTATTGGTAAAAACCATTGGTTTAGGACCAGAAGTAGAACCGGATGTAAAGGAAATAAGAGCTTCATTATTAGGCTTAAAGGTATTTTTAGGTACGCGACCGCGATATTGGTTGGCAATTACAGTAATATTTTGTTTTCCCAGCCAGAAGCCATCAAGAGCATGAAATTCAATATCTTCTTCTTGCGCATCGTCTGGATCAGCTTCGTCGACGGTGCGACCGTCGAGATTAATGACATATTTAAGAGTTTTGACATCATGTTTTAAATCATGAATACGTTTAGCACTATATTTATATGTGATGAGAAGTTTGGAATTAAACTCTTCTAAATAATGAATGATAGTATCGCGAGCGGTTTTTTCATCTAAAAATGATACAGTAGCGCCAATGCGATTAGCAGCGAGGAAAATTAAAACACTTTCGTACATACTGCGACCAGTAGCAACAAGGATGATGTCGTGTTTTTTAATACCAAGTTCAAGGAAAGCTTTTGCGAGAGTTTTAGCGTCTTGTTTTAATTCGCGACGGGTAAAATCTAGCTCCTTTTGATTGATAACTGTATTATTCCAGTGTCGAAAACTAGAAAGATTAAATAATGCTGATATACTGATGGGCGGGACGAATGGGTCGCGTTTCTGTCCTTTGATTTTTAACATATTACCTCTCTTTGGATAAAGTCATTATAACACAAATCATGATATAATGTAAGCATAAGGAGAATTATAATGGAATCAAATCAAAATACGGATGTTGTATCGAATGACAATGTAATGACTGATAATCAGAAGAAAAATCCAAAAAAGAATAATGGGATGGCAATTGGGATGATTTTATTAGTGATTTTGGCAGCTGGTGGAATTGGATTTGGTATATGGGCGATGATGGATGGGAATGCTAAAGCAGAGAAAAAGGATGCTCAAATTGCAGAATTAAATAAGCAGGTATCTGAGCTAAATGATAAGCTTGCAGGAGCTAGTACTACGAGTGATGATGATGAGACGGATGATGGAGAAGAGAATATTAAAAAAACAGTGACTTGGCCGGTGAGAGGTGGGGCGTTTTCAGGTAAATTCTATGTAATAGATAGTATGGATAAAATTGTTGCTAAAGATGACAATAAACAAGTTTTGGAAGTTGTATCTTGTGACATTCCGGTTGGCCAGGATAGATCAGAACCAACGAACATGACATGCGGAGTGGAAATTGTTGGTGGTGGTAGTGGGGTGTTCTTTTATGATGGGATAGACGGTGTATTGGAATTTTACACCACTGAAGAATGGAACGAAAAGTGGCAAGAAATTATTAACAGGCATTAAAAAACAGGGATAAAATTGATTAATTAGCACTCTTGACGTGGGAGTGCTAATTTGCTACAATAAGAGTATTATGCAGGCGGAATTTAGTGAAATTATGAACAAACTATCCGAAAATGCAAGGTTTGCTTTGCAGAAAGCGGATTTTTATAGTAAACGATATAACAATGGTTATATGGGTACAGAACACCTGCTACTTGGAATAATGTCGATGGATAATTCGACGGGTGCGAAGATGTTACGAGAGGAAGGCGTAACAATGGAAGAAGTAGAAAAAGCACTAAATAAGGTAGCGGTAGAAGTGCCTGGGAGTGATATGGCGATGATGTCACTCTCGGAAGCGGTGATTTTAACGCTTCGGATGGCACAGAATTATACTCGTGAACAAGGTTTAAATGTGATTGGAACAGAACATATATTATATGCATTACTTTCTCAACCGAATTCACGAGCTTCTTTAATATTGACTGGTCTTAAGGTAAATAATGAAAAAGTTTTAAGTGAAATTGAAAAATTAGTAGAAGAACAGACAAAAGATGAAAAATTGAAAGCTGAAAAAGCCAAATATATGAATAAAAAACAATTAAAGTTTTTAACGCGGTATGGTAAAGATTTAACCGAAGAAGCAAAACAAGGCCATCTTGATACAGTAATTGGGCGAGAAAATGAAATTGAACGCGTAGTAACAGTATTAAGTCGTCGGACCAAATCTAATCCAGTATTAATTGGTGAAGCTGGCGTGGGTAAAACGGCGATTGTAGAGGGTTTGGCGACACGAATTGCAAATAATGAAGTGCCAGGTAATCTAATTGGGAAACACATTTATCAAGTGGATTTATCATCATTAGTAGCGGGGACGAAATTTCGTGGTGAATTTGAAGAGCGAATAAAGGGGGTAATTGATGAAGCAATTTCAGATGATTCGATATTACTTTTCATTGATGAAATACATTTGCTTTGTGGCGCTGGATCTAGTGAAGGTTCGATGGATGCCGCAAATATTTTAAAACCGGCACTTGCGCGCAATACGATTAATTTGATTGGTGCAACGACTTTGGATGAATATCGCAAATCGATTGAAAAAGACAAGGCTTTGTCTCGACGTTTTCAAACAGTAATGGTAGAAGAGCCATCTGTTACGGTGACACTAAGACTTTTAAAAGGTATTAAAAGTCATTATGAAAAACACCATGGTGTGGTAATTCCAGATGATCTTTTGGAAACTGCAATTACAATGGGGCAACGCTATATTAATGATAGATTTATGCCAGATAAAGTAATTGATATTATTGATGAAGCTTCGGCAATTTGTAAAGTGGCAGCGGATAGAAAAGGTGGTGGTAAATATAAGAAAATGAAGATTGAAAAGTCACAACTTGAAAATAGAATTTCTGAAGCAGCAGAAGCAGAAAATTATGAGAAAGCGGCTGAATATAAGACAGAACTAGCAAGATTAGAAAAAGAGATTAAAGAATTAGAAAAAACTGGTGTGAAGGAAACTGAAAACCCAGTATTGACTGAAGAAAATTTAGCGACGGCTGTGTCGCTTAAGACTGGCATTCCGGTGTCTAAAGTACATGGTTCTGAAATGAAAATGTTGTTAGGGCTCGAGAATGAGCTTAAAAAATCTATTATTGGCCAGGATGAAGCAGTAGATGCGGTAGCGAAAGCGATTAGACGAGGGCGTTCTGGTATTACTGATTCACGTCGGCCAATTGGTTCGTTCCTATTTATGGGCCCAACTGGTGTGGGCAAGACGGAATTAGCACGAGTAATTGCACGAGAAGTATTTGGTGGCGAAAATGCATTAGTGAAAATTGATATGTCAGAGTTTGGTGAAAAGCATAATGTATCGCGATTAGTTGGTGCGCCAGCTGGATATATTGGCTATGATGATGGTGGTAAACTGACTGAAGCAGTGCGACGAAAACCTTATTCGGTAATTTTATTTGATGAAATTGAAAAAGCTCATCCGGATGTATTTAATTTATTACTTCAGATTTTGGAAGATGGTGTGCTCACAGATGGGCAAGGAAATAAAATTAAGTTTAATAATACTATAGTGGTTTTGACATCTAATTTGGGGTCGGCAGATATGTATCGTGAATCGGAATTAGGGTTTACTGCAAAAACGAAGAAAGATAAAAAGGCTTTAGAACAAGAGTACGAAGAAAATAAATCATATGCAATGAAAGCTTTAAAAAAGGTGATGCGACCAGAATTGATCAATCGGTTGGATTCGATTTTAGTATTTCATGCTTTGACGCGTAAAAATGTTGAGAAAATATTTGATAATTTGATGAATGATTTGAAGAAACGATTGGCAACGAAGGGGGTTGGCTTAAAGGTTGACGATTCGGCGAAGAAATATTTGATTGATAAGGGTTATGATCCTAAGAATGGCGCAAGACCACTTAGACGAAAAATTGAAGAAGATGTGGAATCATTATTATCAGAAGAAATTATTGCAGGAAAATTGATAAAGGGTGATATACCAATTTTGAAATATGAGAATAAGAAACTTAAATTAATAAAGGAGTAATTTATGAAAGATTATTTAGTGCCAACAGTAGTAGAAGAAACTAATAAGGGCGAGCGAGCATATGATATTTATTCAAGGCTTCTAAATGATCTGATTGTGTTTCTTGGTGAGGATGTAAATGCGCATACGGCAAATTTGGTGATTGCACAATTATTGTATTTGGCGCATGAAGATTCAAAAAAACCAATTAAGTTGTATATTAATTCGCCTGGTGGGTCGGTGTATGATGGATTAGCGATTATTGATACAATGAATTATATTGAACCAGATGTAGAAACGATTGGTATTGGTCTACAAGCTTCAATGGGTGCAATGCTTTTGAGCTCTGGGGCAAAAGGTAAGAGATATTGTTTACCGAATTCGCGAATCATGATACACCAACCGTCTTCTGGAACGGAAGGTAAAATTACCGATCAGGAAATTATGTTACGCGAAGGCGTGTTTTTAAAGAAACGTTTAGCAGAAATTTTTGCTAAAAATACTGGTAAAAAGTTGGAACAAGTTGAAAAAGATATGGATCGCGATAATTGGATGAGCGCTGAAGAGGCCAAAGAATATGGGATTATTGATGAGATAATCAAATAATGGTCAATGACTGCGAGGAATTATACCATATATTATATATGGTATAATTTTTGTATGAAGATATTATGGACTGATGGAAGTGCTTCACCTAATCCTGGACCGGGTGGGTATGCAGTAATTGAAGTTTTGGGAACTAATGCTTATCCGGTAGCATTAGGACGGGAAAGGATGTCGAGCAATATTCGAATGGAAGGAACAGCGATGATAGCGGCGATAAAATATGCAGGTGATGAAGGTTGTGAAATACATTCAGATTCAGAATTTTGGATTAATGTACTAACGAAATGGGCACCGAATTGGAAAGAAAAGGGATGGAAAAAAGCCAAAGGCGAAATCAAAAATTTGGATATAGTAAAAGAATTATATGAGTTGTATATAACTTATAATGTAAAGTTGGTGTGGGTGCGAGGTCATGTAGGGATGGAATATAATGAATTAGCGGATGAATGGGCAAATCGAGCAAGAAAAGGTGAAGAATTATAGTTTCTGATTTTTGTAATAATGATAAGATATGTTTTTGTCGGTCTGGGGTAAATATGGTATAATATAGGAACATAAAAGTTAAAGGAAAGGAAGGAATGATGAAACTTTCGGAAGAACTCATCTACCGTGGCTTTAAGGCCGAGACAACAATAGAAAATCCTGCAGATCTGGATACAAGAGAGAACAAAAGTTTCTATTGGGGCGCAGATCCTTCGGCAGATTCTTTGACAATTGGAAATCTGGCAGCAGCCATGATGTGTGCTTGTTTTGTAAAACATGGATATAAACCATATCTTTTGGTTGGTGGGGCAACTGGCCAGATTGGCGATCCAAAAGATAATGGTGAACGAGATTTAAAATCATTAGATGAAGTTGAACATAATAAAAAGTGCATTAAAGAACAAATGGAGAGAGTGATTAGTCCAGTAGCGGAAACTAGTATAACGATGGTGGATAATTATGATTGGTTTAAAGATATTAAATATTTGGATTTTTTACGTGAAGTGGGTAAAGCATTTTCGATGACACAGCTTTTAGATAGGCAGTTTGTACAGAATCGAATTGGTGAAGGTGGTTCAGGTATTTCATATGCGGAATTTTCTTACACCTTGATTCAGGGTTATGATTTTTTGCATCTATATCGTAAGCATAATGTTGCAATGCAGCTTTGTGGAGTAGATCAATTCGGCAATTGTGCTTCTGGTGTTCATTTAATTAAACGACTTGAAAATGGTTCAGCTGATGTGTGGTCTACGCCTTTGGTTATTGATCCAGTAACTGGGCGAAAATTTGGTAAAAGTGAAGGTAATGCTGTGTGGTTGGCTGCGACTGATAATGGTTCGGGTAATTATACTCCTATCTTTGATTTTTATCAGTTTTGGCTTAATCAACCAGATGAAAGCGCGGAATATCTAATTAAAGTTTATACATTCTTATCTAAAGAAGAAATTGAGGATATTCTAAAGAAACATAATCAATCACCAGAAAAGCGAATTGCACAAAAAGCTTTGGCGCGTGGTGCGACAGAGGTGGTACATGGTAAAAAAGCAGCTGATACTGTAGAAGCTTTGACTGAAAAATTGTTTGATCCGAAGACTAATTTCAAAGATTTTGCCGAAGATGAGATAATTGAATTCGCAGAATATTTACCAACTGCTAAAAAAGGAATTAAATTAGTAGATGCATTGATTGAAAATGGTTTGGCTGAATCAAAGAAAAAGGCACGTGAATTCATATCGCAAGGTGCAATCACCGTGAATGGTGAGAAAGTTTTGGAAGATGTAGCGGTTAAACAAACTGCAATCGTAAAAAAAGGGAAGAATAAATTTGTAATTATAAAATGAAGTATTTAGCGGTATTGGGTAGGCAACCGGAGATATCAAAGGCAGAACTTGAAGCTTTGTTTCCTGATGTACGAGTTTTAAGTGAGTCTTATCAGCTCTTCCCTTTTTCGACGGATACTAATATAAATATTGATAGGTTGGGGGGAACATTAAAATTGGCGGTAGGATTAGAAGAAAAGCCGCTAGACTCTTTATTGAAAATATCGGAGGGAAAGATTACAATAGGTGTTTCAGATTATTCTGAAAAAGCTTCACAAAAAACCGCAACGATGGAAGCGTTAAAATTAAAGAGGATATTAGTAAAACATGGACGTAGCGTGAGAGTAGTTGCAAATAAAACCGCAACGCTTTCTACGGCGGCATCTTTACATAATGGATTGTCTGGTAAAAATGAGCGTAAAGTTGAACTTGTAAAAGTAAATAATGATTGGTATAAGGTGATTGGTGTGCAGGATATTGATGCTTATGCAAAACGCGACCAGGCACGTCCAGCGCGAGATGCGAAAGTTGGAATGTTGCCGCCGAAGTTAGCACAGATTTTAATTAATTTATGTGGTCCATTACCTAAGAGGGCAAGAATTCTAGACCCGTTTTGTGGGACTGGTGTAGTGTTACAAGAGGCGTTGTTGATGGGGTATAGAGTATATGGAACTGATATTAGCGAGAGAATGGTTGAGTACAGTAAAAAGAATTTAGAGTGGTTAATGAAAACTAAATTCATTCAATCTGAGGGAATCCGGAGCGCGGCAGCGCGAGGAGTAGCGCGCGAGCCCCGTGGCGACGGGCGCGAGCGACGCGGCCCGAAGATGAATGAATTTCGGGTTTCATTTGGAGATGCTATAAGTTTTAATTGGGAGCAGCCAATCGATGCAGTGGCGTGTGAGGGATATCTCGGTAAGCCATTTTCAAAAATTCCAATAGAAATGGAGTTAAAGGAACAAAAACAAGAGTGTGGGACAATCGTATTAGGATTTTTGAAGAATTTAATAGGGCAAATTAAAAAAAACACGCCAGTAACGATAGCGGTGCCGGCGTGGTTAAGAGAGAATGGTGAATATTCTCGTATGAGTATTCTTGACGAAATTCAAAAACTGGGGTATAATGTTAATAATAAATCGCGCGAGGGGCTTCTTTATTATCGTGAGGGGCAGGTCGTGGCGAGAGATATATTAATTTTAAGGAAAAAGTAAATGTCACATGTAAAAGCTGGCGGTACCGCCAAGAATGTTCATAATAATGCTGGTCAGCGCCTAGGCGTAAAGCGTTTTGGTGGTCAAAAGGTAAAAAATGGCGAAGTTATTGTTCGCCAGACTGGTGCTACTAAGATTGCAGGTCCAGGTACTTATATGTCGCGTAATTTTACAATTCACGCTGCAAAAGATGGTGTGGTAACTTTTGTAAAAACTAAGAAAACACATTTTTCTGGTAAAAGTTTGCCAAGAGTGAGAGTTGAAGTACGATAAATAACCCCTTAGGGGGTTATTTTTTTGTGATATAATTTGTTTATGGCTAAGAAAAAAGGCTGGTTTTCGTTTAGAACTATTTTGTTGATTTTGACAGCAATGTTGGTAGGATATGTGGTTTATCAAAATTGGGCTGATATTTTAGATACTTTTGATCATTTACAAGATACAAACGTATTTATACTTTTACTTTTAATTCCGGAACAACTTTTTATGTATTTTGCGTGTGGGCAGATTTTCTTTTCATATTTGAAGCATCGGAAGAATGTGGCAAAGTTTTCGGATTCTGATGTTTTGAGTATTTCAACAGAACTTAATTTCGTGAATCATGTGGTACCGGCTGGTGGAATTGGTGGGTTGGCATTTTTGACTTATCGTTTATCACCGTTTGGTGTTTCAGCTGGTCAAGCTAGTTTCCTTTATATTTTTAGGTATGCAATAACTACTGTGATCAATTATATGCAAGCGTTGATTGCTATTTTAGTATTGTTAGCGCTTGGATTAATTCCGCTAGAAGCACAATGGATTATTCCGGTATCACTTCTGATGAATGCTGGGGTTTTCGTGTTTCTTAGTGTTGTAATTTATATAGCGATTAGTCAAAAAAGGATTGAGTTTTTTTCGAAAACGATTTCGCGAGTTTTAAATACTATAGTAAAAGTAATAACGTTTGGTTATAAAAAATGGATATTAAGATATGATAAAGTTAGTAATTATTTTACAGATATTCATGAAAGTGTAATAATTGCACGGGATAATAAGAAATTATTAAAAAAGCCGGCTTTATGGGGCTTGATATATAGTTTTTGTGAAATTGGTACGTATTGGATTGTGGCTATATCACTTGGTAGGCCGGAGCTTTTGCCATACATTATGGTAGGAGAAGCGATCGGTTCGGTCTTTGATGGGATTGTGCCATATGGGTTATATGAGTTAGGTATGGCTGGTGTCATGATTGCGTTAGGTGTCGATTTTCCAACAGCAACAATTGTAACGGTTATGACACGTGTTGTGACGCTTGTATTTACGATTTTATCTGGCTCAGTGCCGTATTATAAAGCTATTCGAGGTAAACGAGATGAATAGATTTACTCCGACAGAATTTATAGAAGTAGTTAATCAAACGCTTGATTACGCTTATTCATCAGTAGAAATTACTGGTGAAGTGGCGAGCTTCAAGATTAATCAGAGTAAATGGGTATTTTTTGATTTAAAAGATGAAGAGTCAAGTGTGCCTTGTTTTATGACTTTATGGTCGCTACGTCAGCCTTTGGAAGATGGTATGAAAGTAGTAGTAAGGGGTGTACCAAAATTAACAAAATGGGGTAAATTTTCAATAACGGTATCCCAAGTTGCGCCAGTAGGTGAAGGCTCATTAAAAAAAGCGTTTGAAATGCTAAAGAAGAAATTGACAGCTGAAGGTTTGTTTGATTTAGAGAAGAAACGTCCTTTACCAGAAGATTTAACGAGAATAGGTGTAATTTCTTCTACTCAAGCAGCTGGGTATGCAGATTTTATTAAGATTATCAATACTAGGTGGGGCGGAATGAAGGTGCAGGTAGCGCATACCCAAGTACAGGGGATGGATGCTCCTGACCAAATGATTAAGGCTTTAAGATATTTTAATGAACGTGGTGATGTACAAATAATTGCGATTTTACGTGGTGGTGGTTCGGCGGATGATTTATCGTGTTTTAATGATGAAAAATTGGTACGAGAAATTGCATCATCCAGAATTTTAGTAGCTACAGGGATTGGCCATGAAGTTGATGAATCATTGGCGGATTTGGCCGCAGATGTAAGGGCTTCAACGCCATCAAATTTGGCGGAAATATTGACAAAAGATAGAGTTGAAGAAAAAACTAAAATAAGACGGATGATGCATAGAGCTGAGCAAACAGTGATACAAGAGATTGATAGGGCAAGTTTTTATAATTATGATGTTGTAAAAAAAATTGGTAGAGGTTTGTTACATAAATATATTGAACCGATGATTTTAAATAATCATGAAAAAATGTCGAAAATTTTGGTTAAAATTAGAGACGAACACAGAGGTTTAGAAAATAATTTGCAAAATAAATTAAAATTATTGACGGCTTTAAATCCAGAAAAGATTTTAAAACAGGGTTATGCAATTTTGTCTGGTAAAATTTCACCTGGAGAATTGATAAAAATTACAACGTCTAAAAATGAAATTAATGCAGAAATAAAGGAGATATATGAGCGAAACTAAAAAAAGTTTAAATCAAAAAATTGAACAGTTGGATGCGGAAGTGGAGTGGTTCTATTCAGATGATTTTAAATTGGAGAATGCGGTAGAAAAATATAAAAGTGCAATGATTTTAGCAAAAGAAATAGAGAAAGATTTGGATAATCTTAAAAATGAGATTGAAATTTTAAGTGAAGACTTTGCTAAATAATATGGTATAATGTACTTATGGATAGTTCTCAAATGCCACCGATGCAACCAATTAATAATATGCCGCCAGTGAACAATGTGCCACCGATGGCTCAATATCAAACTGGGCCGAATGGTATGCCAATGGTGCAACAAGTACAAGTTATGCCAGAACAAAAGAAAGATATTTCTGGATTGATAAAGACTATTGTAATTATAGTGGTTTCATTGATAGCGGTAACTTTTATTGGGCTATTCATTTGGATGACGACAGAACGTAATGAAGCACAATCAGAAGTTGATGAAAAAATAAATGAAGCCGTGATAAAAGCGAAGGATGAACAGTCTACTAAAATGGAAGCGGAATTTTTAGAACGTGAAAAGTATCCATATTATAATTTTTCAGGTCCAGAAGATTATGGTCATTTGACTTTTGAATATCCGAAGACGTGGAGCGTATATGTAGAACAGGCTGCAAATACTGGGGGTGATTTTAAGGCATATCTTAACCCAAGAAAAGTAAATACTGCAAGTAAGGATACTTTGACAGCATTAAGAGTAACAATTCGTAATAAGAGTTTTGAAGAAGTCGCTGCAGAATATCAAAAGGCAATGGATAAAAAAGATTCCAATTTAACAATGGAGGCAACAAAAATTGGAGTTGATGAAGTTAATGCTAATAGATATACTGGCACTATTCCGGACACGGAATTTTCAGGTTATATTGTAATATTTAAGATTCGTGATAAAACCGTGATATTACAAACTGATTCAGTAAAATTTAAGGATGAATACGATAAGTTATTAGGGACTGTTGTCTTCGACAAATAGATTTGTGATATAATGGGGGGGTATGGAGATGGAGGTTGATGGAATTTTGGTGGCAGCACATGAGCTGAAAGCGCCATTGGCGGTGTTGAGGCAATTGGCGTTGTCATTTGATGAAATGAATTCGACTGGTGAGCATATTAGAGCGGAGATGGTAGATGTTTCGGAGAGAGCGATAAAACAAGTAAATGATTTGATTAAAGTTAAGCGACTAGAAGACGGTTTATTTGTTATGGAGCCAGTGTCTGTGCGGGCGGTTTGTGATGACGTAATGCGAGAACTTTATTATTTATTTAAACATAATCGAAGAGATTTGTTTGTTAAATATTCTAATCGTTCGAAATTAGTAATGGCAAATAGAGAATTACTACATAGTGTGGTCTATAATTTTTTATTAAATGCTATGCACTATTCAGGCGAAGAGACACGGGCGGAACTAAGAGTGAAAGATTACCATGATACAGTAAGAGTAACTATACGAGATTATGGTCCGACTTTACCGATGGATGTTTGGAAGGAAATGCGTAGAGGTTGGATTGAAAAGCCAACGTCGATTGCTATGCGTCCAGGGTCATCAGGTTTGGGGCTTTTTATTGCTTCGAAATTTTCGCGTTATATGAATGCTGAAGTTGGGGCAGTACGACATCGTGATGGCACTAGTTTTTATGTTAATTTACCAATTTCTAAACAAGTGAGCTTATTCGACTTATGATTTTTGTAATTGATGATGATTTAGTAATGGCAGAATGCGTTGCGAAAGCATGCGGTAAGAAAAAGGTGAAGGTTTTTAGCAATGCTATTGAAGCTATGAAAGCGATTGCTGATGGTGAGATGCCAGAATTGATTTTTTTGGATATATTATTAATTGGTCCAGATGGTTTTACTTTTTTGAATGAATTGGTGTCCTATACAGATACAGAGAAAATTCCTGTAGTGATAGTGTCTTCACTAGATTTTAAGCAACGTGATTTATCGGTTTATGGCGTAGTGGGGATTTTGGACAAAACTACAATGTTGCCGGAGGAAATTTTGGATTATGTCGAGAAATATTGCGAAAAAAAATGATATCCGCACTCAAGGATATGTATTAAAACGTACAAACTATGGCGAAGCGGATAGGATTTTAAATATTATTACGCCGTTTGGTAAGATTGTAGCAATTGCGAAAGGTGTTAGAAAATCAAAATCCAAAATAGCAGGTGGGATTGAAATGTTTACATTAGTGGATTTTAATATACATAAGGGACGTTCGGAATTTGGAATTGTAACCAGTACTAAATTGATAAAATATTATGGTGAAATTTTAAAAGATTACCAACGAATGGAATTAGCTGGACTAATTTTAAAAAAAGTAAGTCAGGCGGCGGAGAGTTCAGATTCAGTAGAATATTTTTATATTACTGATCAAGGTTTGAAAGGCTTGAATGAGGGGTGGAATTTAAATTTAATAGAAGCGTGGTTTTGGTTGCATTTAACACAAGCAATGGGTGAAGATGTAAATTTACATCGTGATATTAACGGTAAAAAGTTAGTAGTTGATCAAAGATATGATTTTGATAGTAATATGATGGCTTTTTGTGAAAATGAATATGGTGAGTATGGTGCAGATGAGATAAAAATGTTGAGATTTATGGCAACGGCAGAATTAAGATTGGCAAAAAAATTAAAAATAGATAATGGAATGATAGAAAAAGCGCTTGGTTTTGCGCGTATAGTAGCGCATATATAAATATGATATAATAGAACGATAACAACTAAGGAGAGAATATGGCAGATTTTAATAAAATCTTGACGCCGGGGGATTATGAAAAAGGTGAGCTCAATGTTGTAATTGAGATTCCGACTGGTTCTAATCATAAAATTGAATGGGACCGCAAGCATGCTTGTTTTATGTTAGACCGTGTAGAACCGATGGCTTTTGCAAAACCTTGTAACTATGGTTTTATTCCGCAGACTTTAGACGAAGATGGTGACGAATTGGATGTTTTGATGATTACTGATCAACCTTTAACAACTGGTATTTGGATGAAAGCGCGAATTCTTGGCGTGATGAAGTTTGTAGATGGCGGTGAAGTTGATGATAAAATTATTTGTGTGCCAGATGATGATCGTAATAATGGCGATGCTTATAAGACATTAGAAGACTTGCCAGCTCAGACTTTGAAGCAAATTGAATTTCATTTTAATCATTACAAAGATTTGAAAAAACCTGGTACTACTGAAGTGAAAGCTTTTGAAGGATTAGACTCGGCTAAAAAAGTAATTGCTGCGGCGATTAAACGATTCAAATAATACATAAAAAAATACCCCCTTGATGGGGGTATTTTTTATTCGTTTTCTGATTCTTCAGTTTCTTCTACTTCGTCTTCATTTTCATCGTTACTATTGTCTTTGATGTTCTGAAGGAGCTCAATTGCTTGGATTTGTTGTTTGACGTCTTCGGTAGTCATACCTTCATATGTGCTAGCTTCATTAGTTGCAACAATATATTTTCCATCAACTTTGGCGTCGCCCATCTCTTCGCCAGATTCTTTCATAGCATCAAAGGCTTTTTGGGCAGTTGCAGCATCTGCATATTCAAGATAGGTTTTCATACCAGTGATTTCTTCGCCAGAATAAGTATAAACTATATGAGTTTTAGTTGGTGCGTATTCTTGACTTTCGATATCTTCGCCCATCATTTCAGAATCAACTGTCAAGACATATTTAGTATCATCTGATTTGAAATAATTATCATTAAGACCACTGCCACGTGTAGCGAGCACTGCAACTACGATGATGAGAGCAACTACTATGACAGCCGAGCAGATACCAACGATTAAGTTTTTGTTCTCTTTCTTAGCTTTGTCGGCCATGATTATCCTCCTTTTATATAATTATTTTTATCTTAACATAGGAATTATAAATTGGCAATGTTTTCACGAATTTGTTTAGCAGTGTCGCGATCGCGAATAGTGACTGTATTATCATTTAAAGTATCAAAATCAATAACAATACATTTTGGTGTGCCAATTTCGTCTTGTTTACGATAGCGTTTACCAATGTTGCCAGAATCATCCCAAGTGACATGTTTGTATTTTTGCTTTAGTAAATCATAAACTTCTTTAGCTTTAGCAACTAATTCTGGTTTGTTTTTGAGTAGTGGAGAAATACAGAATTTATATGGAGCAAGATCTTCTGATAATTTCAATACTATGCGTTTATTACCATCAATTTCGTCTTCTACATAAGCGTTTGAAAGTACTGCTAAAATTAGACGTTCGACACCGATAGAAGGTTCAATGACATGTGGAATGAAAGATTCGCCAGTTTGTTTATCGCGGTATTCCATAGATTTACCGGATTCTCGTTGAATATTAGATAAATCAAAATCGGTACGATATGCAAGACCCATAAGTTCTTCTTCGCCGTTTGGGTAATCAAACATAAAGTCAATAGTGCGCTTAGAATAGTGAGCACGATCTTCTTTTGGAACTTCGAGTTCGTGGATTTTTTCTTTTGGTAGTCCGATAATGTTTTCTAAGAATTCATGTTGAAGGGTTCGCATGAATTCGAAATTTTCTTCCCACGTATCGGGATGTACGAAATATTCGATTTCCATCTGCGAACATTCACGGTCACGAAGGATGAAGTCGCGAGGGCTGATTTCGTTTCGGAAGGCTTTGCCTTGTTGGGCAAGACCAAATGGTAAACTAGGATAAAATGTATCAACGACGTTTTTATAATTAGTGAAAATGCCTTGAGCAGTTTCTGGACGAAGATAGGCGATATTTTTGTTGGCATTTTCTTCGTCATCGCCTGGTAAGACTGCACCGACATGGGTTTGGAACATCATATTAAACTTACGAATTGGTCCCCAATTTTCTTTGCCGCAAACTGGGCATTTAGTATGTGTTGCCAAAAATTCTTCGGTAGTAACTGACTCATTAATATCGTTGGCAATTTTGTCAGCGCGGAAACGAGATTTACATTCTTTACATTCTACAAGTGGATCGGCGAAAGTAGCAGTGTGTCCACTAGCTTCCCAAGTGCGAGGATTCATAATAATAGCTGCGTCGATACCGTAAATATTGTTGCGGTCTTCAACGAAAAACTTCCACCAAGCATCCATGATATTTTTTTTGAGGAGTGTACCGAGTGGACCAAAGTCCCATGTACCGGCCATGCCTCCGTAAACGTCGCTGCCCTGGAAAATGAAACCGCGGCGCTTGCACAAACTTACTATATCGTCTAAATTATTCATAGCTTATATTATAACACTTTTTAAATTCAATTCCACCCGTTCTTTATCTTGTGATATGATAGTTATATGAAGAAAAAGAAAAAGCAGATTCATGTTAAAAGGATTATGCATTATTTTTGGGAAGCATTAATGCAATATAAAATGAGAACTTTTTTGACGCTTGTATTGGTGCCGTTGTGGATTTTCATTTCAAATATTGTAGTGCCATGGGGAACTTCGCAAATTGTAGGGAAATTATCAACTGGAGATTTTGACATTAATAATTATGTCTCAATTTTACTTTTAACAATTATACCGGCAGGTATTAATAACTTATTTGTAATTCGAGTAATTGATTGGTTAGATTGGTCATTGGATGCAAAATGCGGGCAATATTTAAGCAAGTTAGCATTTGACGCAGTGATTAACCAATCGATGACTTTCCATAACGAACATTTTTCGGGGTCTCTTACGTCGGCGGCAAATAAATTACCAACTGCTTTTATTGGCTTGAAGTCAAATTTTGTATGGGATTTTTTCCCATTAATTTTGACTTTATTTTTCTCAATTGGCGCTGCTGTTGTGGTGTGTCCACCATTCGCAATTATTTTAACAGTGTATGCAATTGTGTATATGATAGTAGCAGTTGTTACTTACTATAAAACGATGCATTATGATTCTGCACTTGCAAGTGCAGAAAATAAACAAACTGGTCAATTGGCGGATTCAATTACAAATGAAATTTCAGTTAAGTCTTACGCTAAAGAAGGTTTTGAACGAGGCAGATTTAGTCGTGCAACAAAACGTACTCATGATGCAACTTTTAGTGTAGCAAAAGTTTCGTTTTGGCGAAATATGTCAATGAATATAGTGAATATGATAACTTTTACAGCACTTTTAATCTTAATTGTAATGAGTCACGATTTATTTGGGCTTGGAGTAGCTAGTATAGTTTTCTTATATTCGGTGTCGAACTCTTTGTTGTCAAATGTTTGGACAATTAATCATATTCTTCGTAGTATTAATCGAGCATTCGGTAATGCAAGTGAAATGGTAGATATATTAGACATGCCAACAATTGTTGACGACAAAACTGATGTAAAGTTAGAAGTTTTTGAAGGAAAAGTGGAGTTTAGTCATATTGATTTTAAACATCATGAACAAAAAACAAAATTATTTTCGGATTTTGATCTTGAAATATCAGCAGGTCAGAGTGTGGGGTTGGTTGGTATATCTGGTTCTGGCAAAACAACTTTAACTAAATTACTTTTAAGGTTTGATGATGTGACGAGTGGAGCAATATTTATTGACGGTAAGGATATTCGGGATGTGACTCAGCGGAGTTTGCGTGAAGCAATTTCATATGTACCACAGGAGTCATCACTTTTCCATCGAAGTATATATGAAAATATTGCTTATGGTAAAAATGATGCGACACGTGAAGAAGTGGAACGTGCTGCTGTATTAGCAAATGCGGATGAATTTATTCGTGAATTACCAGATGGCTATGATACGTGGGTGGGTGAAAGAGGTGTGAAATTGTCAGGTGGACAGAGAC
>JAGCST010000051.1 GCA_017964025.1 Candidatus Saccharimonadota bacterium | reverse complement strand
TGCAAAACGACAGGGAAGAGTGCCTAAGTCGTAAGTTTTGCATAAGCATAAAATATAATGCTTAAGCTGTCAATAAAAATCACATGTTTATATGCTATAATTGTTTTTATGAATATTCCAATTACACAATCTGAAGCTTGGTATCAACTTCAGGACGACCTCAAGGAAAAATCTTATTTTAAACAGGAATCAGATTACCAATATCTAGCGATTTTAAAATCCACCCCAGTGGGGAATTACTTATATTGCCCTTATGGCCCAATCTTTAAAAATCAAGATGCATTCAAAAAATCCCTTATATCTCTTCAAAATTTAGCCAAAGAAACTATTTTCATTAGAATTGAGCCTGTCGATGCTAAAACTATTAATTATTTACCTGATAATGCTAAAAAATCTCACGATCTAAACCCTAAAGAAACCTGGATGTTGGATTTAACAGGGAATGATGCTGATCTTAAAGCCAAACTCCCCTCCCGTCTTTTTCGCTATTATAAGGCAGCTGTTAAAAACGGCATCACTATCGAAACTAGCCACAACCCAGACGACATCAAATACCTCTTAGATTTACAAAAAGCTCTTGCCAGCAAAAAAGGAATTAACACTTTCTCTGAAAAATCTCTCAAAACCGAGCTCAAACAACCCTTTGCTACTCTATATTTAGTCAGATATCAAGATCCTAACACTAAAAAATCAGAAATTGTTGCTGCTGGTCTTGTTTTTGATGACGAAACCACTAGATATAATCTTCAGGGTGCTCAATCCGACCAGGGAAGAAAACTCCATGCTACTGGTATTCTTACAATCCAACTTATCCAAGATGCCAAAGCTAAAAATCTTCAAACTTTCGATTTCTGGGGTATCGCCCCTGAAAACGCTCCTAAAAATCACCCCTGGGCTGGCTTTACTAATTTTAAAAAGACCTTTGCCGGCTATCAAGTAGACCACGCTGGCACTTATGATATAGTTCTAAGTCCCTTTAGATATAAACTTTACCAAGTATTTCGAAAAATCAATAGGTTCCTTCATAAATAAATTATACTTACTTGTGCTATAATGAACTTATGGAATTTATCACTTTAGAATCAGAAAAATTTCGTAAATTTGCCGATAAATACCCTGATAAATCTTTTTACCAAACCCCAGAGATCGCCGAACTTCGCGCAGAGAATGGCTGGACACCCTATTATTTTGGCGTAGAAGAAAATGGCAAGCTAAAAGCTGCTTCTCTTGTTGTCGCTCGCCCAGCTTTTCTAGGTAAATCTATCTATTATACCCCTGGTGGGCCATTAATTGACTATGAAGACGAAGCTTTGACCAACTTCTTCTTTAAGAATCTCAAAAATTATGCTAAATCTCACAATGGTTATATTCTGCATATTGAACCATATTACGAGAAAATCGCTCGTGACCGTGGCGGTGAGCCAATTCCGGATGGGTTCAATCGTCAAAAAGCCTTGCTAAATCTTCGTAAAATTGGCTTTGCCACTCTTAAACAATCTGATGAACCAAAATACTCCTTTGCCATGGAATTAAAAGATCAAACCGTAGACAAAATTTTCGCTGACATGAAACGAAATACTAGGAATCACATTAGAAAAGCCGAAAAAATGGGCGTTAAAATCCGTGAGCTTAAAAGAGAAGAACTAGGTATTTTTAAACAAATTACTGAATCTACCTCAAAACGTCGTAATTTTACCGATAAACCACTCAGTTATTACGAAAAAATGTATGACCTCTTTCATGACAGGGGTGAAGTTAAGTTTATAATCGCCGAGGTAAAGCTTGAAGAAAATTCATCTCTAACACCGCTCAGCGCCGCTATGTTCATTACCTACGGTGATGAAGTCATTTATCTTTTTTCTGGCTCTGACGAACAATATATGAAAGATTACAACGCTCAATATTTAATCCAATGGCACATGATTAAATATGCTATCGAAAATGGCTTCAAACGTTATAATTTTTACGGAATCCAAGGTTTGCCAGATAAAACATCCAAAGATTATGGGATTTATGACTTTAAAAAAGGCTTCACCAGTCCCGAAACTGGTCGTGTTATTGAACTTCTAGGTGCCCACGAACTCCCTGTTAACTCATTTTTTTACAATCTGCACCATTTACTCAACAAACTAAAACATCACTAAAGGAGACCACATGCCAAGCAAAGTTTACTACACCAAAACTATCACCCCAGATAGTCTTATCCAAATCTATGAAACACTAGGAATTAATCTAAGCGGCAACATCGGTGTCAAGGTCAGCACTGGTGAAGCCGGTGCAAAAGGCTATCTTAAAGCTGAGCTAATCGGCCCTCTGGTTAAAAAATTAAACGGCACCATCATCGAGTGCAACACCGCCTACCCAGGCAAACGTACCACCACCAAAGAGCATTATAAAGTAGTCTTTGACCACGGTTTTACACAGTTTGCTAAAGTCGACATTATGGACGAAGATGGCGATTTTAAAATTCCAGTTAAAAATGGCAAACACCTCGAGTACGACCTCATCGGTAATCATTTTAACGAATACGACTCTATCTTAAACCTAGCTCACGGTAAAGGCCATGCAATGGGTGGATTTGGTGCAAATCTCAAAAACCAATCTATCGGCATAGCATCACGTAAAGGTAAAGCATATATCCATTCTTGTGGCAAAACCACCAGTCCTAAGCTATGTTGGCTTTCCAAACACGCTCAAATTGATTTTATAGAATCAATGGCTGAAGCTGCTACTGCAGTAGCCGACTACCTCAAAGAACAGGGAAAACCTATCGCCTATATTACTGTAATGAATGCCTTATCCGTCGACTGTGACTGCGATAAAAATCAAGGCGACCCAGTAATGTCAGATCTAGGCATTATTGCCTCTTTAGACCCAGTTGCTAATGACCAGGCTTTCATTGATATGATTTGGGCTTCCACTGATCCAGGTGCCGCCGAATTGAAAGAACGCATTGACTCACGCGAAGGTCGCGCTATTCTCCCTTATGCCGAAGCTCTTGGTCTCGGTTCTACAAAATATGAACTCATTGAAATCTAAACTGTTGTAAAAATTACAACACTTGACATTTAATTCATCGAAGATATATAATACAAGCATGAGGGTTTTGAGGCCATATATCTTTTTAGGAGGATTACTCAGTTTTACTATTTTTTCTGGTTTTTTACTTTCTAGTAACATTGTGTCCGCTGATAATTCTGCAGTTGATCAAGTCAACATCACCGTACCTGCTTCCTGTTCATTAGAAGGCACAGGTATGAACTCTCATAATATCACCATGAACAACGGGGTAGTAAATTCAGCCGTTGGTGAAACCACTATGAAAATTCTCTGTAATGATACGGGCGGTTTCGCCGTCTATGCCATAGGCTATACAGATGACACTGATGGCAAAAATGTTTTAACTAGCACCGACTTAGATTCTACCTACGACATAGAGACTGGCACTGGTACATCTGGCGACTCACAATGGGCTATGAAACTTTCTACAGTCACCAACCCAACTCCTACTTATCCAATTAATATCCAAAATAATTTTAATAACTTTCATACTGTACCAGAAGAGTATACCGTGGTAGCCCAAAGAAATTCTGGCACTGATATAGGAGAAAACGCAGAAGGCTCTACTTTAAAATCTACTTATCAGATTTATGTTGGCCGGACTCAACCTGCTGGTACCTATGTCGGGAAAGTAAAATATGTATTAGTACATCCCGCCACTGCTTTACCACCAGTCGGAGAAGACCAAATTGGGATTACTTATGACGGCAATGGTCTTTTCTTTGATCAAGTTGGAACTCAAAGCACCAACAAAGTCATTTACAAATATAATTGCGCATACGAAGATTTGTACGTAGGTAACACTTACCAAGAAGTTATGACCTCTAATATTCTTACTGGTGGGACACAAAATGGGCCATATCCCCTAGACGAATCGCTTTGGGAATCAGTTACTATTGATGGAGCCGACAAATTAAAAATCGAAGTTGCATATGGATTTTCCGAAGTATCACCTCTTATCATAGAAGGCGAATGGGACGGCATGAGCATGCCAGCTCACTATGAAATCATTGGGGATTACTTTACAACAGGAAGCCAGACATACATCATAGATAGTGATACAGTCAATATTCTTTTCGATGCTCCTGGTTATGAACCGGAGAGTGGTTATGACTATGGCCTATATGTCAAAATCTACCCAGCTTATGAAACCGAACAGGCGGACACTACATATGATCCAATCGGATCATGCTCTATGGCAACTGCTTCTGGTGGGTACTCCGAACCAGTTAATTGGGGCGGAGCATGGAAAATGTCGTTTGGCGGAGGAACCCAATGGTTTTATAGCGAAAATGATGTCATCAATTTTCTTACCGCAAATATATCAGAGTTCCTTGGTTCTACCATTACTATCTATGCCTCCACTCCTAATTAATACATTATTTCAGTCTTTATCTACAAGTTTTTATGCTACAATATTTTTATGAATCTAACTGGTCTAACAGAGAAACAAGTTACAGAAAAAATTCAACAAGGCAAAGTTAATCAAGCTTCTTATAAAAACCAAAACACCATTAAAAAAATCATTTTCAGAAATTCTTTCACGGTGTTTAATTTTGTCAATCTCATTCTTGCATTTATGATTTTTATCGTTGGTTCTTACAAAAATCTTCTCTTTATTTTTATCGCCATAGCCAACACTTTGATCAGCATTGTCAACGAGATTAGAGCCAAAAAGACTGTCGATAAAATGCGCCTCGTGGCCGAACAAAAACCTACAGTCATTAGAGACGGTAAACCTTTTCAAGTTGACCAAGATAAAATTGTCGAAGGTGACCTCTTAGTTTACTCCCTTGGTGATCAAATCATTGTGGATAGCCAAATTGAAGAGGGGGTTATAGAAGTCAACGAGTCTTTCATCACTGGTGAACAAGATAATATTGAAAAACATCCAGGCGACAAACTTATTTCTGGTTCCTTTATCGTATCTGGCACTTGTAAAGCTACTGCTATTGCTGTTGGTACCGCTAGCCAACTTAATAAAATTGAAGCTAGTGCCCACACTATTAAAACTGCTGATTCTAAACTTTTCAAACTTATGAATAACATCGTTAAATATATTAGTTATTCTCTTATACCTATAGGTATTCTTTTATTTCTTGCTCGTCTTCGTCTCCCAAATATTACTACCGAGCTTGCCGTTACTAGTACTGTAGCGTCTCTCATCAATATGATCCCTGAAGGTCTCATTCTCCTTACTAGTTCAGTTCTTGCTCTTGCCACTATTAGACTTAGCCAAAGACAAGTTCTTGTTCAAGACTTATATTCCATCGAAACCTTAGCTCGTGTTGATTGCATCGCTCTAGATAAAACCGGTACTCTCACTACTGGTAAAATGACCGTAAAAGATATTATTCCAATAGAACCCCATAACAAAAATGCCCTTGAAAACGCGCTAAAGCTTATTTTAAGCACCGATACAGCTAATAATGCCACCAGTATCGCTTTGAAGCAAAAACTGCTAAAAAGCACTAAATTTGAGCCCACAGAGCAAATTATAGAAACTTTCCCTTTTTCCTCCGATCGTAAATATTCTGGCGTCAAAACCAACCAAGCTACTTATCTTATGGGCGCTCTCGAATTTATCACCAAAGACAAAAAGTTACTCGAACTTGAAAAGCAACAACCTGCCAACTACCGCGTTATCTCTGTAGTTAAAGACGATCAGCTGCTTGGATTTGCCCTCCTCGAAGATGAACTCAGAAATGACGCCAAAAATATTATCGACTATTTCTATAAAAATGATGTCAATGTTAAAATTATCTCTGGTGACAATCTCGCCACTGTCCAAAAAATCGCCGAACAAACCGGCGTCAAGAATGCTGATCGGGCCGTTGATCTTTCCACTCTAAAAACTCCAGACTATAACAAATTAGTTCAAGAGTATACCATTTTTACTCGTGTGAAACCTACTGAAAAGAAACGTCTCATTAAGGCTCTTAAAAAACAGGGAAACACCGTTGCTATGACCGGTGATGGCGTTAATGATATTCTCGCCATGAAAGAAGCCGACGTTTCTATCTCCATCGGTGAAGGTTCTGATGCTGCCCGCCGTGCCTCTAAACTTGTCCTCTTAAACTCCGGTTTTGAATCCGTTCCATCCATTATCGACGAAGGTCGTCAGTCTATTAATAATCTCGAACGCTCCACTACCTTATTTCTCGCCAAAACCGTTTATGCAAGTATTCTTGCTGTTCTGTTTATTTTTATCCCGTTCAAAGCACCTTTTGAATCTCCAGTTGAAATGTCGCTCCTCAATTTCGCTTGTATTGGTTTTCCAGGTCTCATTTTAGCACTTGAACATAACACCGAACGTATCAAAAATCGTTTTGCCAAAAATATTCTCGAGTATTCTGTCCCAGTCGGGCTTACCATTTCTATCGCCATGTTAACTTTAGCAACTCTTGCCCATTTCGGTATATTTGAGCAATCCGAATTACCAACTATCGCCATTTTTGTAACTTTCGCCATCGATTTCGCACTTATTTATTGGATTTCTAAGCCTCTAAACCCACTTCGTACTAGTTTGCTTGTTGTCATTGTTGGAATCATGATTGGCGCCTTCCTTATTCCATTTACCCACAATTTCTTTGATTTCATTTTTCTCACCAAAAACGGCTTTTTCATTACTGTTATCGCCATCGCTATATCTATTTTCATTTTTGAAATTTTCAAACACCTTATGAAGAAAGTCTCTACACATCTATTTGATCAAACCAAAATCTAATGAATTAAGTATTCCAGGCGAAGTTATTAGTGATATAAGAGAACCTTTCTGTATACAATTCAATTTCATAAAAGAAGATGGCGAGTATAAACTTACCTCTATTGAAAAGCTCTAACTCTATTATTTGCTAAATTATTAAAATTATGTTATAATAACACAATCCGTGCCTGTATTAGGCTTGCACTTTAAAAGAAAGGTTGGTTAATATGAGAGACCGTATTTTGGATGTTTTAGCATTAGAAAAACAAGACAAATGGCAAATTAGGGAACAGAAACACGAAGAGTATGAAGAACTAAAACAAAAGACGAATAGAATCTATGACATGATAGAGGCTGCGCGTGAGGAAGTGAATGAAGCACGAGATATTCTCAATAAAGAATTTGAACTTCTTAAAGTGGACCATTCAAACCGTTCTAAAGTTTGGGATGAATACTATGAAAAACGTGCTGAAATCAACGACGAGATAACGCCTCTTAGGGCTAAGGCTGACGAACAGCACCGCCTCATGAATGAGTGTTATGATGACGCTGAACAAGCCTATCTCTCAGGTGACGAAGAACTGAGCACAGAATTGTTACAAAAAGCTCGTCAACACCGAATCAAAAGAAATGAGTTCAACACCGAAGTTAAAGAAGCTGTTAATAGAATCAGAGTCGCTAAAAAAGAAGCCATGCTCAAAGCTCCACCACAGGACCGTTATGGGTTCGATAGAGCAAGAGAACGTTTTAACAAAGCAAAGCAAAAGTTAAATGATATCAAAACGCAGTTTGACAATGCGAAAAGATTGAAGAATGACAAATACATAGAACTTCAAGATGCCGAAACAGAGTTTCGCGTAGCAAAAAAGGCATACGATGATAGATTAAACTTAATTAAATGGCCATAATCTAAAAAAGCTTTCAAAACACATAACGTTCTTTAACACTTCTTGGCTTTAGTAAACCACACCTTTATCCCAGCTCTTTTTAGGGCTGGTTTTTCATGCCAAATTAATCTTCAATTGATATTCTCGGATATATATTCAACGAATAAGGGTCTGTCGGCTCTACTCCAGATTTAATTTCGAAATAACAAGCCGCTGCCACCATTGCTCCGTTATCACCAGACAGTGCAGGAGCAGGGAAATAAGCATCAGGTAACGCTTCGCGCAAAGCTTTATTCGCTGAAACTCCTCCTGCCACTACTACCGATTTTACATCAGGATATTTTTCCAACCCCATTTTTAATTTTTCAACCAGAATTTCTATCGCTGTTTTTTGGAATGATGCTGCAAAATCCGCTACTTGTTGCTGGCTTAAATGATTTTTAAGGTCATGCGAAGGATGTGTAATCGGTAACCCCAATTCTTTTTGCACAGCACGCAGCACCGCCGTCTTTAGTCCCGAAAACGAAAAATCTAATCCTTTTACCTTCGGATGTGGTAAGTTATATTTTTCAGAACCACCCTTAGCTGTTTTTGATATACTTGGCCCACCCGGATAGGGAAGACCCAGAATTTTTGCTACCTTATCAAAACATTCCCCGACCGCATCATCTCTTGTTGTCCCAACAATTTCAAACTGATTATGCCCAGGCATATATAAAATTTGTGTATGTCCTCCTGAAATCACCAATGCTAATAAAGGAAAAACAGGCTCAGTCTCTTCAGCATTTAGCCAATTCGCATATACATGTGACTTTAGGTGGTGCACCGCATATAATGGCTTATCGTGCAAAATCGCAAGAGTACGCGCAGTCAAAGTTCCGATTAACAAAGAGCCCAACAAACCTGGTGCATGTGTCACTGCAATTGCATCAATATCATCCCAAGAGCATGAAGCATCTACTAAGGCTTTATCGACCACCGGTAATATCGCTTCAAGATGACTTCTCGCCGCTACTTCTGGAATTACTCCCCCATATTCTGCAAAAATATCAATTTGTGAAACTACTACGTTTGACAAAATTCGAACTCCATCTTCAACTACCGCAGCCGCTGTCTCATCGCAACTTGTTTCTATCCCCAAAATCTTCATTTTTTCATTATACCATATTTTTATTACATCACATTATTTTAACAGATTAAATATATCACCAAATGAATAATAATACATAAACGCTATATTTTATCCATGGTGATACGGCCCGCCCATCGTAATTTGAGCCGCACGATAGGTTTGCTCGGCGACTATCACTCTTGCTAATACATGCGGGAACACTAACTTTGAAAAACTCCATATAAAATCTGCTTTTTCTCTCACTTCATCTGAAAAACCATAAGCTCCGCCTATTAGTATTATTATCTCTCTATTATTGGCAAATGCTCGTGAAATCAATTCAGAATATTCATGTGATGATATATTTTTTCCACGTTCATCACAACAAATTACGAATTCTCGTGTAGAAAATGGCCATTCTGCCAAATAGCGTGCTAATTTTTCCTCTTCCATAAATTTCCACTCGAGAATGTACGGTTTATGTAACCGTTTTTCATATTCTGTACACGCTTCTAGCGCCCATCCTGAATTTTTTTTACCACCAGCTATTATTTTAATCATTTTTTTATTATAGCATAGAGAATTTCAAGAGGTAGCAAAAATTATTTAGGATGTACCACAATCTTTATTTTATATTTACCGTTTTTCCCATAAGTTTTATTAACAATCTTACTTTTGTTCATTTTCCCGTTAGCAACCGTACCCGGTCCTACTGAATAGTAATAGTATTTACCATTCTTACGTCCTTTATAAATTAAAGTGTGTAAATAATCTGGTCCTATGACATCCCCAGGTACTAATTTACCTTTCTTTACAAGATTAGCTACAGTGTCATTTACTTTAGAAACTTTCAATTTTTTGTTGTTAGTAATAGCTTTTGCATTTTTTCCTTTCACAGCACCATTTTGGAAATAAAAATATTGCCCACTTTTTAATAATCCTGCACTTTGCATTGCCCAAGAAACATATTTAGCGCAATCGACATGTTTATCACTCACCTTAGCTTTAGCAAATGTAGACTTATTATTTTTGCTATAAATAAAACCGTATTTTTGTAATTGTCCAGCTAGGCTATCAGCTTCACTCATCAATTTTTTTCCTGCAGCAGTAGTCCCAGTTGAGTTGCTACTCCCACTAGAACTAGACCCACCAGAATTAGAACTAGACCCACCACTTGGATTAGAACCACCACCATCACCATCAGAAGTTGTTCCAGGTCTTCTACCAGTCACTGCAGTACTAGTACTAGAAGCCTTACTACAAGGACTACCAAAGTCTAGTTTACCACCAGGCATTAAGAAGTTTAGAGCTGCATATAAGGCTGCATAGGCTACTAGACCTATCACTATTTCATAGATTCTTCTTTTAGCTTTAATAGTTTGTTGTTCATTACCTTTAGCAGTGAGATAAGTAAT
>JAGCST010000050.1 GCA_017964025.1 Candidatus Saccharimonadota bacterium | reverse complement strand
TGTGATGATCAGTCTATGCTAGCCACCAATAACACCACTCTCTTCACTAGTAACACCGCCTCAGGCTACTCTGCATCAAGTAACGTCTATAGCTATGGCAACTATTACAACTGGTACTCAGCCACAGCAGGACATGGTACTTATAGCAAATCTAGTGGCAATGTATCAGGCGATATCTGCCCTGCAGGCTGGCATCTTCCAACCGGTAACACTTCAGGCGAATTTAATAGCCTAAATACTGCCCTTAGTGGCACTGATACTAGCACTACAGCTAGCAATAACCTAAGAAGCTATCCTAACAACTTTGTCTATTCCGGGGTCGTGAGTGGTTCGTTGGTCGGCGACCGTAGTTTCGGCGGGGGCTATTGGTCGTCTTCGGCGCATAGTAGCAACTACGCCTACTACTTGAACTTCTACAGTAGCGACGTCTACCCAGGCAAAAGCGGCAACCTCAAGTACAGCGGGTGGATGGTGCGTTGCGTCGCTGGTGTGTAGCTAATACCTCACATCCTTAGCAACCAAAACCCGCCCTCCCGGGCAGTTTTTTAAACGTGGCGGATTCTCTTTCGAGCGGTTTCTACTAATTTAGTTTTTTGATAAGAAAGAGGTTTCAAAACCATATCGTGTGCCGGCGTATAACGTAGCTCTGAGCAGCCAAACGAGCGTTTAAACTCCGACACGCCATAGAAGCGGTGCGAAGTTTCATCAGGCTCCACAATCCCCCATAAATTGTAACGAATACATCCGCGCTTTCTGGCTTCCTCCATCGCTTCCATATGGAGTAGAGGTGCTGCCGAGTATTTTGTACCTAGTTCAGATGACACACCATAATGATAGCTGGCTTCTGGTCCGTAAAAAATCATAAAGTTCTGTGCCAAAACCTCATCATCTTTACGAGCCGTATAAACCAATACTTCCCCGCCTTTACGAAATGCTTCAAACTGTTTTTTCAAAAAATCACCAGAAAATGCTACATACTTCTGTCTTTCGGCATGCAACTTCTCTAGCTTACAAAACTCCTTAATTGAAGTATCCTCGGTGTCGGCAGTGATTTCAATAGCATTCTTGGCAGCTTTGCGAAGTTTACGCCTAAATCCTTGTGATGCTCCTGCGAGAATCTCTTCTTCGGACTTTTTTAGATCCAAAACTCCAGCAAATTCCACCGACAAATACATCGGCGCCCGCTTTAAACCCAGATCATTCATTAGTTTGAGGCTCTTATTAGATAATTCCAACTGTGGACGTACGCGTACAAATACGCAACCTAGTTTTAAGCCTTGCTCACGAATATCGTCAAACACTGCATCAACTAATTTACGGTCTTTCCAATCAATTATTGGCCCACCAGCAATTGCCATATAGCGACCACGTTTGGCTGTCTCCACTACGCCTGCATACACCCCTACAATCTTTTCATCTTCCATAGCAGCACGTCTAACAACCTTTTTCCCCCTAGACTTATGGAATTCATAAAAATCCCACGACTGCAAAAAATTCGCTTCCTCGTGCGACTTTACAAACTCATCCCATTGTGCTTTATTTTCTACATCAATTAATTTCACAAATGCCTCTTTTTCTTCCTCGCCGTTTCTACGACGTAATCTTTGAGATAGCCGATTTTCGAGATCACCAAATCATGTGCCGGAACATATTCTACTACTTCACCACCAAACCCAGTTTTAAATGTAGTTACACCAGCATAGCGATGATTTGGTTGTCCAGTTGGAGCAATCCCCCATAAATTAAATCTCTTACAATTAACTTTTTTCAAATCTTGCATCGCCTGCCAGAGCAAAGCATGCGCACCAGGTAATTTACGATTAAGTAAGGTTGATGCTGCCTCATAATAATCTCCTTCATGCTCATTTTGGATAATCATTCCATAAGCTATAGCTTCACCCTCCGCGGTTCTAGCAGTATAAATACTAATATTATCACCAAAAGCTTCTCTCTCTGCTAGCACTGTTTTTAAATCTGGTGGGATAAAATTTTGTCTTTTTGCTGTTTCAGCCTGTACCTTATGAAATTCTTCAAATATTTTTTTATCTCTATTTTTTTCTACTACAATTCCTAATTTTCCCGCCCGCCGTACATCGTATCGGGTTTGTCTTCGCATATTTGCCAATAATTCTTCTTCTGACAAGGTTAAATCAATCAATACAGTATGTTCTGCCGCAAGATGCATCGGCGATTTTTTTAGCCCAAGATCTGCTAAAATCTGCAAATTCTTTTTATTAGCCATTAACTGTGGTCGAATTCGCACGAACACGCATTTCTCTCTTTTCGCTATTTCACTAATTCTCTCGCAAACTTTTCTCGCTAATTTCTTATCTTCCCAGTCAATTAATGGACCGCACGGAATTTCAAGATAACGCCCGCGTTTAGCATCTCGTACAATCATTAGTGCCCAACCTTTATCATTAAAGTCTTCGGAGATTACTTTATAACCCAAAATTTCATTCATTTTTCCATAAGCTGGCGACTGCAAAAAATTTGCTTCAGGATATTTTTTCATAATTTTTTCCCAGTTCATTTTTCCTCCTCCAAGACATAATCTTTTACAATTGCTATAGCACCCATCAAACACTCTCTTTTATAATAGGCTGGAAAATTGATAATATGTTTTGTCACGAATACCGAATTTGGGCAATCTTGTTCCGGAAAAACTATCTTTTTATAATAACGTTCTGGCGATACCGGCTGTTTATACCAAATTCCATCAAAATAATATCCCGCATGAGCTAGTTTTTTCAAAACTTCTTCACGATTTTTTACCAAACAAAATTCTCGAATTGGTAATTCGCCCGAGCTCCGGAGGTTTTTAAATTGTTTTAAAGCTAATTTTGCTTCAAATTTACTAATCTTACGCTTGAGATCTAAGCGATTATCGGCTGATTTTTCCACCCAGTGAATTGCTACCAAAAACCGCATCAAAAGCCCACCTAAATGAATGCCGGTTAGTTTGCGACAAGTTGCACCAAACAGCGGGTAAAACCTTGCCCGTAAATGATCCGACAGTCTTGGTCTCAAACTAGGTGTTTTTACACTATGCAAAGTAGGTCCACGAAATACCACTGCTCCACCCGAGATTGTATCAATTACTTTATCCTTACCAAAAGAAAATGCTGCTGCTACACCTACTGTGCCACATTCACGTCCATCAGGATATTTCACACCTACGCAATGCGCTAAGTCTTCAATTATAGTCAAATCATATTTGTGTGCAAAATCTTCGATTGCAGTAATATTCATTGGATTACCTAGTGAATTTTGTACGATTATGCCAGTAGGTTTTTTATGATTCGGCCCAGTTTTAAGAGCATCTTCTAACGTATCAACTGAAAAATTAAGATTATCTTTGTCAATATCGGCAAAAACTGGTATGAGTCCTGCTGCTTTAACCGCTTCATAGACAGCGTAACAAGTAAATCCGTTGACAATTACAGCATCACCTGGCTCAAAATAAGCTTTTAAAGCCAACGCTAAGGCTGAACGTCCATTTTTACATAGCATAGCCTTTCCCTCGTAGCGATTTTCTAAATAATCACATAGAGCCTGGCAATCTCGGTTGCACCCTACCGCAAAAGTATGTCTTAACACATCTCGTGCACGGTAGGTAGCTGCCATTCCGAGAAAATATCTTTTCACTTCTTTAATCTCTCCACTAATACAGTTAAAGCGCGTGCCAGTTCATCGGGACTAGAAATATACGGTGCATGCGTCCAATTAGCGTAAAATTTCAATTCTGCATTTGGCATTTTTTCATACATCATTGTAGCTTGTCTCGGTGGTGTAGTGGTATCCTTTTTACCCCACAAAATGAATGTCTTAGTCTCCACTTGGCTTAAATCTAATGTTTTATCTGATTCAATCATATTAACTAGCGTTTTTTTCATATTCTCAGGTGCTTTTGAATAATCGGTTGAACCAGTGATTTTATGAAATGCTTTATCAATCAAAGGAACTTTCTTTAAAGGTTTGCCAATTTTTGCCAAGCATTCCACGATCTTCTTCTTTGTTGATGGCTCATAAATCCCAGCTGCGTCTAATAGTATCAAATATTTCAGCTTCTCAGGCTTTTTACTGCACAGATTTAATAAAATTCTTCCACCATTCGAATGTCCTAAAGCAATCGCGCCATCAGGTATTTCTCGATCGGCCCACTTTACGTAATCTTCAATCGTGAATTCTTTTTTCGATTCCTCAGTTAATCCAGGTACATGGAGCATCTTGACACTGATCCCCTTTTCCCTTAAAAGTTCGATGGTTTTCCTCCACGGCTCCACCGTATAGGTCCATCCATGTATAATATAGAGATCAGCCATATAGCCCTCCTTTTATTTTATTGTAGCACCTAAATAATATAATCACGAATCTAACCCCCAACTCTTGCGTCGCATTACCGCTGCCTTTTCACGTCGACATAATTTTTTTGCATCTTTTGGATCAGCCAATAATTTTTCAATTATCCATTCTAGATATTGACTTCCTTTAAAAATCAAAGTTTCTCGTCCTCGTATCCGCTTCTCTATATATTCCAAAGCCTTACGTGGGTCCGTAGTCGCCACTGCTGAAATTCCTAATCTTTTTAATTCTGGTGCCGTAAATTGTTTAGTTCTCCGGCCTACCAAAATGACTTTCTCTGGCTCTACATCCGCAATTAATTTTGCCAAACGGATATGTTCATCTTTAGTCATTGATCCTTGGTCTACAATATCTCCGATTATTAGCCACTTGTGTTCAGCGTGCATGCGCTTAGCCATATCAAGTACCGAGGTCATTGAAATCATATGTGCATTATAGCTACTATCTACGATATCAATCCCTTTTATACCTTTAAAATACGAACTTCTCCCAGGGGCGATTTTTAGTCCAGAAAAATCTGGATTAAATTTCAACTTTAGATATTTCATCAAATCACGCGCCACAAACAAATTGAAGGCGATATCTCTTGGCTCTGGGTGATCAAAATGGAATGTCGTATCGCCATAGGTAAAATCAGTAAAATCGGGATAAACAATATATTTTTTGAGTTCAGATTTACGAATCGGGATAACTTTAGCATCAATTTTTTTAGTTGCCTCTGTCATAATCTTAGAATTAGCATCAATATAAACGCGTTTAGAGGTGTTAGCTGGCAAATTAGCAAATTCTGCCGCAATTGCTGCCTCTACATCTTTAAATTTGCCACTTTCTACTTCTTTTTCAAATTGCACAGCATGAGACAAACCAATTGATACCCAAATGGTGACTTCAGGCTTTAGCCATTCCGCTAGAAATTCTGCCTCATGTGGACGTTCGCCATCAATTTCCACTACATAAAATTCCTTACGACGCCAAGTAAATAAAGCTTTAAAAGGAGTAGCTATCAGGAGCCAGGCCCAACGTAATTTAGAACCACGAATACCTTTAAGTCCCAAAACATCAAACGGTATACCAAATGCCGAGTTAGCATCATGGGAATAATGAGCTTTTTTGCCAATCTCATGCTCTAGCATCATCATCATAGTGGTCTTCCCAGCTGAGCCGGTTACTGCTATCACACGTGGGTTCCACCTTTGAAGTACAATATTAGCAAAAAAACGAAAATATCGAGCCACCGCGAAATAAAAGCGTTTCTTAAATTTAGCAACACTCATAGCTTCAATTATACCACATCTTGCTTTTTTTAAGAAAGTATGTTATAATAACAAAGAGAGAGGTCCTTATGGGACCATTTTTGTACATTTATAGGAGGAAATAGAGGATGAAACATACGAGCTTTGAAGTTTATAATAGATTTGTTGCATCTACCAGGATCGGATTACTGTCAAAAATGAAACATCTATACTTGGTGGTTTTGGCGGGAGGCGAAGGAACACGTTTGTTTCCCTATAGTAATCCAGAACGTCCAAAACAAGTTTGCCCCATCGGCGGAAAAAACTCACGCACCGACACTTTTTTAAAGCGAACCGTTGTAAATTATATTAGTTGTGGTTTTGACCCTAGTCACATTATTGTTGTGACTTCTAATGAGCATCAAACACAATTGGTTAAGCGTCAGGTGTCAGGTCCAGGAGGAATTCCGTTCAAAAATATTTGGGAGATTCCTTCTAGTTTTGGATATTCTGGTACCATGGTTGAAACCACTAAGATGATTCTTGAAAACGATAATGAAGCCATTATATTTAATACTCCGTCAGATCATATTTTGACGCCTGATTATAAATTTATTGAAGCTGTTTATATAGCTATTACTAATGCTGAAAATAATTGTATTTCTGCCATCGGTATAAAAACCAATGATTTAGATACTGTAATGCATTGTGGCAATATCATTTATAACCAGGAAAAACTAATTAATGGCGTCACTGTGTCTAAGGATTTTATTGAAAAACCTAATGAGACACGCGCAAGAGAGTTAATCAGAGCCGATACTTCAATTTGCAATACCGGCATATGCGCTTGGAAAGGTAATGTCCTATTAAAATATGCGCCAAAAGACTCCCAAAAGCTCACTACTGAACGATTAATGAGAGCTTTTAATGGACATCTGCGCATTGTAGTTGGTGAATTCCAGTGGCAAGATTGTGGCACTTTGAGAGGGCTTTATTTAGCTTTAGAGAAAACACCACGTTATCATAACGTATTGCTAGGTGAAGGAAACTTTAATCTAGATAATAGCTGCCGTCATAGTCTATTCTATGCTGACAAAGGATTAATTTTAAATGTTAGTGACGCTATAGATTGCGCAGTTATCTTCACCAAGATCAAGAATCAGCCAATTTTATTAATTTCTAATCTCGATGAAAGTCAAAAAATTAAAGAACTTGCTGAAGATTACGCTAAACATGAGAAAATCCTGAACGATGATTTTTCACTTGGTGCAAGAAACAACCGGATTCTTTATTCGAATTTGTATTTCGAATACAGTGTTGGGTTCGTCAATGTAGAGGATTTTGTTGTTCATATTATTCGTCGTTCTGATAACGGCAATATCGAAGCAGAGATCTTTAAAAAGTATTAATCTCATCCACAAACCGCCAAAAATCCCCGACTTCCCGTCGGGGATTTTTCATAAGTTGATCAATTACATCTTAATTTCTGCATCTACACCTGCAGGCAAAGAAAGATTTTGTAAACTTTCGATGGTCTTTGGCGTAGCATTTGAAATATCAATCAAGCGTTTGTGAACTTTCATTTCGAATGCTTCCCCACCGGTTTTGTAAACATGTGGTGATTTTACCACAGTAAAAGTACTGCGCTTGGTTGGTAGAGGAATTGGACCGCTAATTGTAGCACCAGTTCGGATTGCAGTATCTACAATCTGTTTAGCACTTTGATCAATTACGCGATGATCATAAGCCTTCAAACGAATTCGAATCTTAAGACCTTCTTTATTTTTTACTTCTGGCATTGATTCCTTTCTCCTCTATAATCTTAGATGAGTCTTGGAAGAATTAGCTCGTCAATAAGTTTTTAGAGGTAGATAATTAATTTATATCTACCTCCATTATAACACTTTTATACCGAATGTCAATTTTAGCTATCTGTTTTCAGAGAATTTTCGAATCTCATTATAGAAATAAATATTTCCTAATAAGAATAACCCAATGAATAAGAAAAATGTACCAGTGATTGGATAGAATAATTCTGCACTTTGTTCAATTCCTGCTGCTAGAACTAAACCAATCATTACTAAAAATGCCATAAACGGCGCAAAATATGCCAAGAAAAATATCGTTCTGCCATAAAGGGTGTTCGAAAAATCCCAAAACAATTTGCGCATTTCTTTGATGCCCATTTTATAAATGCTTTTTTTCTCCGCCATTCTTTCTCCTTATGCTTATAAAACAATTATAGCACGAATTTTTATTATCACAATATAAAAAATCTCCCCCAGTTAAAGGGAGAGATTTTTAAAAGCCGATTTGACTTATTTAATAACCTTGGTAATTACACCAGAACCAACGGTCTTACCACCTTCACGGATAGCAAAGCGGTCTTGATCGTTCATAGCTACTGGAGCGAGTAGTTTCACCTTGAAGGTGACCTGATCGCCAGGCATCACGATTTCTTTATCAGCTGGAAGTTCAACTTCACCAGTTACGTCAGTAGTACGGAAGTAGAACTGTGGTTTGTAGCCCTTGGAGAATGGAGTGTGACGACCACCTTCCTCTTTCTTCAAGATATAAACTTGAGCCTCAAATTCGGTGTGTGGAGTAATAGTACCAGGTTTGGCAATTACCTGACCACGCTCGATTTGATCGCGCTCAATACCACGAAGGAGAAGCCCTGCGTTATCACCAGCTTGACCTTGATCCAAAGTCTTATGGAAGGCCTCAATACCGGTTACAACTGATTTTTGGGTATCTTTAAGACCAACGATTTCAACTTCGTCATTCAACTTTACTACACCTTGCTCAATACGACCAGTGGCAACAGTACCACGACCTTTGATTGAGAAGACATCCTCGATTGGCATAAGGAATGGTTTATCGAGATCATGCTCAGGAATGTCAAAGTATTCATCCATCGCAGTAACAAGTTCCATGATAGCGTCTTCGTTTTCCTTATCACCTTCGAGAGCCTTAGTAGCAGAACCCTTAATGATAGGAGCGTTGTCACCATCAAAGCCGTATTTGTTCAATAGTTCGCGTACGTCCATTTCAACAAGTTCAACGAGTTCTGGATCAGCAAGGTCCATTTTGTTGAGGAAGACGATAATTTTTGGTACATTCACCTGGTGAGCAAGAAGTACGTGCTCACGAGTCTGTGGCAAAGGACCATCATTGGCAGCAACTACCAAGATAGCACCATCTACCTGAGCGGCACCAGTAATCATGTTCTTAATATAGTCTGCGTGGCCTGGCATATCAACGTGCGCATAGTGGCGTTTTTCAGACTCATACTCTTGGTGAGAAGTAGCAATGGTAATACCACGAGCTTTTTCCTCAGGAGCGTTATCAATTTGATCATAAGCGACTGCCTTGTTCACGTCGGACGGCAAGCGCTTAGCGAGTACGTTAGTAATCGCAGCAGTTAAAGTAGTTTTACCATGGTCGACGTGACCCATAGTACCCACATTAATATGTGGCTTGGAACGGTCAAAATTTGCCATTCTTTCTCCTTATAAATTTAATTAATGTTTGGAGCGCTAATAAAAACCAGCTCCAAAACTCTACCATACTATTTTAGACTATTTTTGCTGAATTGTAAAGAGTCAAAATAAAAAGCGACCCATTGGGTCGCTTACAGGATTACATGGCTTCTCTAAGATCGTCACCCCTGAATGTTTTTGGGCGTTTTAAGAGTTTCAGGATAACTTCCATTCTTATTAAAACATTCATTTTCATTTGGTATTTCGGATCATTGGCGAACATATCCAACAACGTTTTGTAGATGTTATCAACTTTTTTAAATCCAATTTCCGCAAAATCATCGCAGAGCAGCTCTGTGATTTCTTTTCGGACATCCCAGTACTGATCATCCAGTTTTCTAACAAAATTCACTAGCACAAACGGATTTTCAATCACTTCATCTGGAATCATTTTGATCATATCGGCTTTATTAAACTGATATTTCAATTCATGTTCGACCGGTCTAGTGTTGCTATCAGGTCTATTATGGGTTATATATGTAACACATACATCAATTACATCTTCACCGACGTCGATTTTTGTCCACCAACTGATCGGTGCCATCCGTTCCTTTTTCTGGCTTACAACTTGATTTTCTATGCTTGCCTTTGCATTTTCACTTAACTTACGTGCCATATTCATAATCCTCCTATTAAAGTACCTCAGTAAAACTAACTCTGTAATTATACCATACTTTTGCTAAAAAAGCAATAGCTACATTTTCAATTTTTTAGATTTATGATATAATAAAAATAGTTTGTCAAGCACAAAAGCAACTTAAGCTGCGGATTTTTTAGGAGGGGTAAAAATGAAAAAAATCAGCATATTTATGGCAATAATTATGGTTATTCTTTGTTTTTCAGGTTGTAGCCACCAAAACGAAGAAACAGAAATGATGGAAAATATACTTCAAGACACATTATCTCAGATAGAGAATCTCAAAACTTCTACCAATGACCCAATCTTTTGGAGTTCTGCTGAACATGTCACTGACCTAATCGGCAAATCATTAGAAAAAGATAAGAATATAGAGGTTGATTATCGGCTTCAAATTGGCGGAGATACTAAAATAATTACAGACTTTTCGACTTATATGGCGGGTAGTGATAATATTTATCACCAGTCAAGTGCTGCGGAGTTATTATTAAGTCTAGCTATTTCCGAAGAAGTCGCAAACGCCCATTCATCGGGTCAGTCGGTCGAAGTTACAGGCGCTATCATCAGGTGGCAAGATCGTAAGAATTGGTATAGCAAAGAAATGATGGATTTTTCGGCTTGTGAACTTGACTCAGAAGGTAGCTGGGATTATGCTTGCCGAGGCAGATTAGAATTCTTTGGCATGCCACACGTGATTAGTGTAGAATATGAAATTAAAGGAGTTGAACTTAGCCAACTTTATCCTACTGACGAGGCTGTCACTTTGTCCGATTTACGTCGTGCCACTTTTTAATTATTTGTCAGTTCAAACCTCCGGTTCTAGACCGGAGGTTTTTCATGAAAAAGCCCGACCAAACTGGTCGGGCCTTATTTGTTAGAGTAAACCAATACCCCAAAACTCGATCGGTAAATAGTACTCTTTATCAGGTTTGATCCCGCCACGATTTTTAATATCATCCATCATGATATACATATATGGTTCAAGATCATCCGAATAAAAGTAATACTTACTTCCGGAAGCTGTGGTGGCGCACATGAGATCACACGCCACGCCATGTGAAGTGCCGCGATTTATTCTTTCTATCTTTTCGACGTTAGAGGTAGTTACAACATCTCCATCATGGAAACCATTTCTTTCGTAAACCTTACCACCTAACATACATTTACCGGAGATGATCATTTCATCCCATTGTGAGTCATTGTGGAAATCTACGAAGTCTTTCATGATTGCTTTGCGATTTTCTTCTCCGTATTTTTCCTTGAAATACAGACCCCATCTTCTTAGTTTAGCCATTATCCCACTCCTCTCTAAGAAAAATAAATACAACAACTACAAAACATTAAGTTACTCACCTTCCGGTGTCTATAAGCCAAAGCTTATATCCTCATTATAACACAAACATTATAAAAAGTCAATAGTTGTACCAAAAAACATTTCGATTTTTCTAGCCTGAATGAATGTTTTTACTTTTTTCTTAATTCTGGCAACTCAATTTTTTCGCTTGCTGGTTTTTCCAATAATTCAGGGTTCGACAAAAGATATTGTAAAAGTTTAGCTGATTTCGCAAAATAATAACCATCAGCGATTCTCTCATCAAAATTCATGCCCCACTCGCAAATTTTCTTTACAGTCTTTTTTCCATCAACAATTACTTCCTCTTCTTGTATTTCACCCATTGTTAAAAGTGAAGACGAATTACCAAAATCAGTGATATTATGGAAAATTGCTCCACAACCAATTGACCCTAAGTTAGATAGAATCATCGTACTGTAGTATAGATTATCTTTTGCAAGTGAACCTGGTAATAAGCCTTTCTTATCAGTCCACTTTAAGACCCCTACTACTGGAACCCGTAAGAAATTAGGCATTTTACCTAAAATATCAATTGCCGAATTAGCTCCTTCTTTATTTACTTTATTAGTTTCCTTTTTACGAAAACTGTCAACTTTTTTACGGATCTTTTCACCAATCGTAAAGATATTGTCATCTTTTTCTACTGGTATCATTACCATCATTTCTTCAGAACGATCATCGAAACTTACTTTAGCTACAAAAGATAATACAATCTTGTCATGTTCCCAAATATGACGATTTGCTACAAAATAATTTAATTTTGGGCGGTTATAGACTGTCTTGCCAATAGCGGTCAAAAAAGCATGGAAAAAGGTCACTTCTTTTCCGGCTTTTTTCTGTTTTTCAACATATTTTACTAGTTCAGTGAGATCCATTTTTTTATTAATGTAAACATCACTTACGCTACGATTTGGTTTTAAATCAATACTAATCTGGGCCATTCCAGTCACATCTTTAACTCGATGCGCACCTGCATATTTTTTCATTTTTTCCTCCAATTTCTAACCATTATATCATATCATCTTAGTTTTTATTTTTGTAATAAAAATTTCTGCTACATTCTAATAAAAGTCCCCGACTGGTTGTCGGGGCTAATCGATTTTAAAGGTTATTCCTAGTTAGTTTTTTAAGATATATTTGATCAAACCAAAAACCACTCTATTAAAGAGTGGTTTTTATTAGTTTAGCAGATTATTTTGAATTTCTCTTCTCAATAATCTCTTGTGCTACATTCGGTGGCACTTCTTCATAAGCATAAAGTTCCATTGAAGAAGCAGCACGACCCTGAGTCATACCACGAAGATCACCGGTATAACCAAATAAGTTAGCCAAAGGACAAAATGCCTTAATTAATTTGGCACCACCGTTCAAATCTTCCATTTCATCGATACGCCCACGGCGTGAATTGATATCACCAATTACGTCACCCATGAAGTCTTCTGGGGTAGTGATTTCCATTTTCATTACTGGCTCTAGGAGTACTGGATTAGCTTTTTTAATACCTTCACGAGTAGCAAGCGCACCAGCAAGGGTAAAGGCGAGCTCGGAAGAGTCTACATCATGATAACTACCATCATACAAAGTAGCTTTGATATCTACCACTGGATATCCAGCAATCACGCCACCAGCGAGAGTATCTTCGATACCTTTTTGTACTGGTTTGCGGTATTCTTGTGGCACCACACCACCCTTAATCTGGTCGATGAATTCAAAACCCTTCCCTGGTTCATTTGG
>JAGCST010000049.1 GCA_017964025.1 Candidatus Saccharimonadota bacterium | reverse complement strand
GATACGACTAATAATAATATTAATCTAAACGGCTATAAATTATATGTAAATGGCACCTTGTTGAAATAGAATTCGCATCAAAAAAAGCGCAACTATATTTTCTAGCTGCGCTTTTTTATGTTGACTATTTATCCCAGTCAAATCCTTCACCGTAATGGCCATATTCGGCCGTTTTTTCATAAATTGGGCGCTTTAAGTCTAAATATTTAATAATACCATTAGGTGTTAAATCATATCCTTCAATTTCTTCTGGCTCACCGTCAATAATCACAGTTTGTTCAAGAGGTTCAGCATAGCCAATTGCATAAGCTAACCGCACCAAAACATTATGTGCTTTACGTTTTCTTAAGTAATCTACTGCAATTCTTCGTGCCATATAAGCTGCCGAGCGATCTACTTTGGATGGATCTTTACCCGAATAACAGCCACCACCAATTGCTACTCTAGGACCGTAATTATCTACAATTAGTTTGCGGCCGGTCAGTCCAGTATCAGCATCAAAACCACCTTGGTTCCAATCCCCTGCTGGATTAAGGTGAAGTTCCAACTTGCCATTCAGTTTTTCTTTCTTAATAAAATCTTTTACTAACTTTTCCAATTCATCATGTGATACGTTTTGAAAACTTGCCACAATTGAATCAATCGAACCATTTGGCGCAATTGTAATTTGAGTTTTGCCATCAAATGGGTGTTTATTATAGATAAATTTATTTAAACGACGGCTAAGCACTACTTCTCGTGGTAACATCTCCGGAGTTTCATCGCAGGCATAACCAATCATAATTCCCTGATCACCTGCTCCACCAGTATCTACACCCTGAGCAATCTCTGGCGACTGCTTTACAATTTTTGTATGTACTTCCACGTCATCGCCAGCAATACGATGCACAATGGCCGGGATATCAATATCCTGAGCCGTAGAAGTAATTTCACCCGTGACAAATACTACTCCATGGCCACCACAAGTTTCTGCCGCTACGCGTGCATTCGGGTCTTCTTTGAAATATGCATCAAGAATCGCATCTGAGATTCGGTCGCATAGTTTATCTGGGTGTTTCGGAGAAACACTCTCCGCAGTTCGATAGAACATATCTTTCCTTTCTGGTCGGAATTACCACCTTGCCTTTTGAAAGTAGGTTGGCAGGAGTTCAATGGGCCGGTCCCTCACTCCTTCTTGATATTAAATTGTTAATGTTTCGATTATATCACATGACGTGTTAAAATAAAATTATGAAGATCGCTTTTTTCTCAGATTGTTATTTAGATTTAACGGGCGGTATTGTTTCATCTATTAATGCTCAAAAAGCCGCTCTAGAAGCAGATGGCCACGAAGTATATGTTTTTAGTTCCGGTTTTCCACGTAATGCACGTCAACTTGCCGAACTTGCCAAGAAACATATTTATCAAACTCCCAGTTGTAAATTATGCTTTTATAAGCTCACTCCAGTTTCTCGTCGTCCCAAGATTGTCGAAAATTGGCTTGAAAAAAAATATCCTGAACTGAAGAAATTTGATGTTTTTTACATACACTATGAATCTGGATGTTCTATTGCGGCACTTAGACTTGGTAAAAAATTTAAAATTCCTACGGTTCAAGTTATGCATGGTCGCGAAGATATGGGAGAAACTCATATCATTCCATTTGGTTTTCGAACTATTGTCGCTATTTTATTAAATTGGTTCCATTCTTGGTATTTGCCACACAAAGTTAAAGTTCACCGTGATGATTATTACGCTGACGGTATCGCGAAAGCCAAAATGTGGAACGTTATGGTAAATCATGCAAATTACGCTGATTTAGTACTTACTCCGTCAGAACATTTTAAAAAGAAATTAATTCATTATGGCGTTACAAAAGAAATCAAAGTCTTCCCTAATGGATTCCCAGATGAAAAATTCCCTTCCAACCCTAAAGTCAAAAAACTAGCACCAGGTGATGAATTAAAAATTATTTGGCATTCACGAGTTTCTGCCGAAAAGCGCATGATGCCATTCCTTCATGCCTTAAGAAAAGTCAATGGTAAATATCATCTTGACGTTTATGGCGGTGGGGGCGATTATTTTCGAGCCAAAGCCTTCATTAAACGTCATGGACTTAATGTTCAACTTCACGGTAATGCTGATTTTTCTACGGTTCAAAAAGCCATTCTTGACTCTCACCTAGACGCTTTAGTTTCTTATAATTTTGATACATTTGGTATGACTCTAATTGAAGCTGAAGCTGCAGGTGTGCCAGTATTCATCTGCGATCCCGATATGAGAGAAGTTGTTCCGGAAGACAGTTTTGTTATCTCTAAAAATGAAAATTCTGATGAAATGGCAAAATCTCTCAATGACTTGTTGAAACACCCTGAACGTATCGAAAAAATGTCCAAGATTATGTTAGAACATCGTGACGAGGTCCTTATTAGTCATCGCATCAAAGCTCTCGAAAAAATCTTTAATGGTATAATAAAAAAATGAGGTATTTAGCAGACTTATTAACTTCCACCAGATTTATTCTTGCAATAGCTATCCTCTTTTTATCCATTTTTAGTGGTTCACCAGAAAGTGTTTTTATTATTTTTATTATTGCAGAACTAACCGATGCTTTTGATGGCACATGTGCCCGCAAATGGCCTTTTCCTAAAGATAAAGTACCTCGCTATCGTAAATATGCTGCCAAATTTGACATTATATCAGACGTTGCTCTTGCGGGTTTTCAGGTAATCTTTTTAATGACACAAATCAATCGTCCAATTGGCACCGTAATCTTAGTTTATTATCTTGTTGCTGGACTCTTCATTGAATTTCTAGTTTATGGCAAACTTTTTGGTCATCCAGATGACTGTACTAAAAATTGCTTACTCCAACGTAATTTTCCACTTGCCAAAAAAATTATCCTTGCCCGTCGTTATATTTATACAATATGTATAGGCACCGTTAATGCGTTAATTCTTTTTGCTACTAATTGGTCAGACGTGATTAAATATGTTCTCTTTGCTTTTGGCTGTTCAATTTTTGTATTTGCTTGGTTCTTTTTGGCGCAACGTCGTCAAAATATTTCTCGTGACGCCGTAGATATCGAAAAACGTCTTACTCGAAAATCCCAAAAATCGAAGCATCAATAAAATTGTTTGGATTATATAAATTCATTATTACTATTTTTGCAGCTAATTCTCCATTCCATAACGTGATCGGTGAATAACCAGAATTTTCTAGTGGTACTGCCTTAACTAAACCATTTTCAGCTAGTAAAATTTGTCCATTATGTAAAGTTATTATAGAGATAGGATAGCTTAACGTAAATTTATGTAATATTTCTGATACTTGTACCAAAGATTGTGACATCAGCAGCATCTTTGGATAATACACCGCATGAAGTAACTTTATCAATTGTGGTATTGAAGCAAAGATAATCAAATTTTCATTCATCAATAATTGCTCTGGTTTATACTCCGCCAAAAGTTCTACAGCATCTCGAGTCACCAGAGTCATTTTTTCGGAACTTTGACATGCGTTCACTATAGCTCGCCCAGTTACAGCATTTTTCGATAAATCACCTAATACTAAATTAAAATCTACAGTATTAAAGACATCATATAACTTCTGACTCTCATCGAATGAACCTGAGTCTGTCGATGACATAAATACAAAATTTGGCAAAGGTGGCAACTTGTTCTTTAGATTATCTGGTAACACCACTTTTAAATCTTGGACTGGGTACTTTTCGCTAATAAATTCAGCCACCTTTATTTCACTTTTAAAATTCTGGGCATTTCCACCAACGACATTAATTGAACCTTGTTTGCGCTCCGGAATATTCCAACCAAGATCACTTTTTGGCTTCTCGGTAATTTTTTCAAAGTATTCCATCTAAAACTCCAATTCAATTGATATCGGACAATGGTCTGATCCCATCACATTTTCATAGATTTCTGCAGATTTCAAATTGGATAACAGACTATTTGACACAAAGAAATAATCAATCCGCCAACCTACGTTATTTGCACGCGCGTGTCCCCAATGTGACCACCAAGTATAGCGTACTTCATCATGGTGCAGCTTACGAAAGGTGTCCAAAAGCCCAGCATCAACCATATTAGTAATTCCCTGTCTTTCTTCATCAGTAAAACCAGCCGAATGATGGTTGGTCGCTGGTCTTGCGATATCAATTTCTTCATGGGCAGCGTTGAAATCTCCACATACCACCACTGGTTTAATTTTTTCCAATTCTTTCAAGTAGCGCAAAAATTCTGGGTCCCATTTCTTTTCACGTAGTGATAATCTTTCCAACCCATTTTTGGAATTTGGAGTATAAACATTTACCAAAAAAAACTTTTCGAACTCAACTGTTAGTACTCTCCCTTCCGTTAATGGATCACCAAATTCATCTGCAAATATTTTATCAGTTGGCAAGTTATTTCGTACTGACAATGGTTTAATTTTACTAAAGATTGCCGTACCAGAATATCCGGCACGTTCAGCCGAATTCCAAATTTCTTCATATTCCGGTAAATCAATTTCTGCTTGACCTTGTTTAGCTTTAGTTTCCTGTAAACATAGAATATCAGGATTATGTTCGTTGATAAAATCTTGTAGAGCACCTTTACGAATTACGGCCCGGAGTCCGTTTACATTCCAAGAAAAAATTTTAAGCATATCTTCCTCTTTCGATATCGCGTTTTTTTATAGTTTCACGTTTATCGTATTTTTTCTTACCTTTACCTATTGCGATTACTAATTTAATATGTCGTGCACCGCCAAGTAATTTCACTGGTACAATAGTAGAACCAGCTACTTTTTCACGTTCCAAGCTAGCAATTTGTTTTTTAGTAGCAAGAAGCTTAATATTTCGCGCCGTGTCTGCTCCAAGTGTTAAATTATTTAACCATAATTCCGAATTTCGAATTGCTACAAAAGATCCTTTTAGCTGTACGTGATGATCTCGTATTGATCGTACTTCTGGTCCACTCAGTGCCATTCCTACAGTGAGTTCATCACCCAAAAAATAATCGTACCTAGCCTTACGATTCACCGTTACGGAATCTGACACCTTTTTCTTTTTCATGCCTCAATTATAACACAATACTTGACTTTATTTTCATATATATTATTATATTAATTCAAATTTGATTACCTTAAAAAAGCAATGAACACACAAGATATATGATATATTCTAGCGTACTTTTACCCGTTCTTCGCCTACTAATTTATACAATTTAGATAATAATTCATCTGATACTTCTACCTTAAATGGCATCCGCAGTGGTCGCTTACTATCCCCTTCTCTTATTACCAAGACCACTTCTTGGAATCCAGGATTCAAATCAGCCAAATGTCGAATCGCCGTCAAAGTTTCAGCATCGTCAATGTTTTCAATTAATATATAAAGTCTTTCTTTACGAGTATCTTTAGGTGGCTCTTTAAGTATACGTGTTTTCTCTGTTTTCGGTAAATTATTCAGCGCTTTTTTCGCCCCATCACCTCTGTTTCGAACATATTCAGCCGACGTCTTCTGTTTATTATCTTCACTCACTGTCACTGGTTTCGCTAATTTTTTACCAGTCGGCATATATGATTCTAAAGTTTCATCTAATATTACTTCTACGTTTTCCGCTAGAATCTTTATTTCCGAGCTTATTCTTCCATCTTTGTCAGTAGCATTTACCTTTCCTCGTACTTTTACTACATTGTCTACCACCAACTTTCCTCCACATTCCGCAAATACTGACGGAAATACAATAAATTCTACCTCATCTGTCTTATCCTCTATTCTTACAAAAGCCATTTTATCGCCTTTTTTCGTCAAAATCGTTCTAACGTTTGTGATAATACCACCTACCGTGACCACTTTCCCATTATTCTCCGCCGAAACTAGACTCATCGGATGGGTTTGTTCTTCGAAATATGTATCATATTTATCTAATGGATGTGCTGATAGATATAATCCCATTAATTCTCGTTCCCACATTAACTGCTCTTTTTCAGAGTGTTGCACTGGCGCCGGTTTAATTTCTACTTCTGGCACAGCACCCGCATCTCCCATCATTCCGAATAAATCTGTTTGTCCTGAACCAACATCTTTCTGAATTTTGGCTCCATAAGCCTGAATCGCTTCAAGATTAAATAATAAATCTGACCTAGAATAACCGAATCTATCAAACGCACCAGTTTTAATTGCTGCTTCCCAAGATTTTTTATTGAATTTAGTTGAATCTACTCGTTTAGCAAAATCACACACTGATTTAAATGGTCCATTATTATCACGCTCAACAATTACAATATCTTCTACTAATGATCGTCCCATATTTTTAATACCAGACAAACCAAATCTAATCGTATTCTCACCACCCACAATGCCAAAATCACCATATGACTGATTTATATCGGGCCCAAGTACTTTTAACCCCATTTTTTTACATTCTGACATTTCAATCGCTAGTCGATCAGTCCATCGCATATCCGACGTCATTAAAGCTGCCATAAAAGCATCTGGGTAATGTGCTTTAAGATATGCCGTCCAGTATGCTATTAAGGCATAACACGCCGCGTGTGACTTATTAAAACAATAATTTGCAAATTCCAGCAATTGATCCCAGAATGTTTCAGCAATCTCTCGTGTTGCTCCACCAACTTTAATTGCTCCTTCAATAAACTCTGGTTTTACTTTTTTCATTAAATCGATTTTTTTCTTTCCTACTGCTTTGCGTAATGTATCTGCCTGACCACCAGTGAATCCACACCAAGTTCTTGAAATCTGCATGAATTGCTCTTGGTAAATCAAAATTCCATAAGTGTTTTTGAGAGCTCCTTCTAGACCAGGGTGCAAATACGTAATTGGTTCTTCGCCATGTTTACGTCGAATAAATGAATCAATAAACTGCATCGGACCTGGACGATACAAAGCTACCATAGCGATAATATCTTCAAAAGTCGAAGCTTTTAAATCTTTGAGATATCGTTTCATGCCTGGCGACTCTAATTGAAATACACCAGTGGTTTCAGCACGCTGGAATAAAGCATAAGTCTCTGGATCATCTAGTGGTAATGAAGACAAATTGATATCATCATGATAAACTTTTCGAATCATCCTCAGGGCATTATTAATAACTGATAAGTTGGAAAGCCCTAAAAAGTCCATTTTGAGCAACCCTAATTCTTCTACTTGTCCCATCGGAAATTGCGCTGCAATTGGTCCTTTTGCTGAAACTTCAAGTGGCAAGAATTTCACTAAATCATCTGGCGCGATAATTACACCACAAGCATGTACACCATGATTACGAATTGTTCCTTCTAGTCGCGAGGCAAAATCAATCACTTCTTTTGACGTCGGATTTGTTTCGTATTCCTGCTTTAAATCTGGTACTTCACGAATAGCATCAGCAAGGTGTACATGATGCCCTTGCACTGGGTCTGGCACCATTTTTGCTAGTCTATCCGCCTCAGCATATGGTACTTCCAGAACTCTCGCCACATCTCGCACGGCGTTTTTTGCCATCATTTTACCGAAAGTTGCAATATTAGATACTTTATCAAATCCATATTTATCTGAGCAATATTGAATTACTTCATCTCGCCTAGTATCCTGAATATCCGTATCAATATCTGGCATTGAAATTCGGTCTGGATTTAAAAATCTTTCAAACAGCAAATCATATTTTAATGGGTCTAATTCAGTGATCCGAAGAGCATATGCCAGTAGCGAGCCTGCTGCACTACCACGTCCAGGCCCATAGACGATACGCTGTGATTTTCCCCAGTTAATAAAATCTTGTACAATCAAGAAATACCCATTGTATCCCATCTTATTAACTACCGAAATTTCATAATCAATTCGTGGCAAGATTTTATGTTCTTCGTCACGCTTTTTATCTACCTTTTCTAGAATCTCACGGCATTTTTCTACAGATAATTTTGCTACATCTTCTAAAGTCTTATTATCATATCGATGTACCAAACCTTGAAACACTAATTTATTAAGATAAGTCTTTTCATCTTCACCATCTGGCACTGGAAATTTTGGAATTAAAACTCGCCCTAATTGTAAATCTACATTACATCTTTCAGCAATTTTTTTAGTATTTAAAATTGCTTCCGGGCAGGTATCTTGCCAATGTTCCACGATTTCTTCCGCCGGTATCACATGCAGGTCGAAATCTTTCAAAGTCATACGATTTTTGTCTGACAAATTCGCCGCCGTACCAATACAAAGCAATACCTCATGTGCATCTTGATCCTCATGATTAAGATAATGCGCATCGCAAGTTACTACCAAAGGCAACCCCAGTTCTTTAGCATGCGCCATGTGCCAATCATTTACTTTTTTCTGCTCTGCCGAATGAGTGGAAGATTTCGGATGGCCATGATCCTGCATCTCTAAATAAAATCTATCTTTAAAGACTTTACTATACCAATCAATTAATTCCAAAGCTCTTTTATCATCATCTGCTCGAATTGCTTCAGAAATTTCTGAGCCCATACAGCCAGATAGACAAATAATTCCTTCGTTGTATTTTTTTAATTCATCATGATCGGTGCGTGGCTTGTAGTATTTGCCATGTTCCTCTGCATTTGACATGATTCGGCAGAGATTTTCATATCCTTTGTTATTCATTGCTATAAGGGTAATATGAAATCTTTGTTTATCATGCGCAGGGTCTTTGTCAGTCATTTTACGCGCTGCCACATAAGCCTCTAGACCAAGCAGAGGTTTAATCCCGTTCGCATTACATTCTTTATATAATTCAACTAGACCAGACATCGTGCCGTGGTCAGTTACGGCCACAGCTTCCATGCCATCATCTTTAACAAACTTTACTAATTCTGGTACCTTAGTCAAACCATCTAACAACGAATAGTGTGTATGGTTATGTAAGTGAACAAAATCACTAGGTTTTAACCGAGTAGCCTTAGGCATTCTTAGCGGTCTTCTTTACTTTCTCAGCACCCTTTTTTACTTCTTTTTCTACTTTTCCTACTGCTTCCTTGGCAGCTTCAACTTTTTCCTTAGCTTTCTTTGTAACTTCTTCTTTTTTATCTTCAAATTCTTTGGTTAATTTCTCTTCATTTTTGTTGCATTCACATTCTCCGTCACACTCACATTCATCACCGCATTCACATTCTTCGAAATCCTCATCTTCTGCTTTGTTGGTGATAAATTTTCCAGCAATTGCACCAGCCGCTGCGCCAAGTAATGCTCCTAAGAAAAACTTTCCTGCTCCGGTTTTATTTTTTTCCGCCATCTTTCTCCTCCTTCTTTTGTTCTTTAATTTTTTCCTTTAGTTTGGGAGTAATATATTTCTCCACAAACGTCTCTACTGTCCCACCGAACGAAGTCATTCCTTTAAGATTAGATACAATACCATTAGCGTTCTTAGCGATATCTTGCCCTTCAACTACCACCTTTTCAATTTCTTTGCTTAGGCCAATTAGTCTCACTAACAAAACAATCGCCAAAATCAAAAGTAACAAAAGTGTTGTACTTAAGATTGCTACGATTATCCATTCCGCTACGTTCATATTGTTTTATTCCTCCTTTATTTAATTATAGCATTGTCTACAAACTTTTTCACATCTTCCGCGTAGTCAGTGTGGCTCATTACATATTCAAGGTGCGCCAAGAAATAATTCTTTGGATCACCAGTAGTAATCCATTTACCTTTACTATGTGCTACTAAAACATCACCATGCTTAGCTAATTTCGTGATAGCATCTACCGTCCATAATTCTCCATCGAGTCCAGTATTGGACGGGATAAGATAGTCAAATACCTCCGGCGTCAATAAATATCGTCCATAGCTAGTAAGATTGCTTGGAGATAAATCAGGAGTCTTTGGCTTTTCAACGATATGGCTCAAGGTACCGTTCTTTTTTAGCGCTACCATACCATATTTATGCCAAACTTCCTCTGGCATTTCCTGGGTCGCAATCACCGCTTTAGCCTTTGGATGTTTCTTATATTCTTCGATTAAAGTCTTTACATCGCCCTGTCCTAAAATCAAATCGTCACTATATAATACTACAAAAGCTTCTTCATCTTTTACAAACTTCTTAGCTGATACAATCGGCGAACCATTACCATATGGCAAGCTGGCATCCTGTTCTATTACGGTAATCTTAGGAAAATTTAAAATTTCAGCTACCGGTTCAAAACGTTCTGATTTACCCTGCTTGTCTAACAAAGCTTTTACATTGTCTGATGAATTATGGAAATAATCATCATAAATCTCTTTTGACTTAGTATTTGGTGTCGCGACAATAATAATTTCATCAATTCCCGCATCTACACATTCTTCCACGCAAAGCTGCATCACCGGTTTGGCGCCAATCGGAATCATCGCCTTTGGGATGGTTTTAGTGATAGGTAAATAGCGGCTCGCGAAGCCCGCGTCTGTAATAATTGCTTTCATTAAAGCCTCCTTAAGACTTAATTATAACATGGAAGTATACAAAAAGGTGATAAAAGTATAATTTTTATCACCTCTGTAAAATTGCCAAGTATATTTTTATTTCTTGCGAGTATGTTTCTTGATAATTTTTTTCTTAGCTGAATTACTACGTGCAATTTTGTCTTCAATTTCCTGCGAACGGTTGTGCGCACCATAAATCAAACTGGTTACACCCACAATCATCATGTAAGCTCCGAAAAAACGAATAAAGATGGAAATTTCAAAATCTCCAGCATTTAAAATTACCAAACCAAATACACAACCAATAACACCAGCTAACACTCGAATAAATTGATCCGTTGGATCAATAGTTGATAGAAAACTATGGAAGATATCTACCACACCAGAAGCAATGGTATAAATCGAAATTATCACTACCACATTAGCAATATTAGAACCCATAAATAACAAAGTGACCGCCGCCGCCACATCAATCGCCGCATCAATTACCGAATTAAACCAGCCGTGTTTCTTATTAGAACAATACAACGCTCCTACTGCATCAATAATACCCATGAGTAGTAGAAAAATACTAATTACTGCAATTACGTTATCAAAATTAGTCATGCCGGAGAAAAGTGCAAAACAGCCAAACGCTGCACCAAGTGCCCCTCTAAACAAAAACACTGACCAGTGCTTATCGATATATTTACGATTAATTTTTGCCATAGAATTCCTTTTTTACTTATGTTTATTATATCATAAAAAACGAATTTATTCCAAAACTATTATGATTATGCT
>JAGCST010000048.1 GCA_017964025.1 Candidatus Saccharimonadota bacterium | reverse complement strand
TGGTGATCTCGGCGGGAGTCGAACCCGCGTTGTCGGGATGAAAACCCGATGTACTAACCGTTATACTACGAGACCGTGGGTATATTATAACAGTTGTGACTAATAATTGCAAGAGTAGGTAATATTATAATGGTAATTAGATTTACCATATGGTGGATCAATATAAAATTTAACAACGGTATAATTTTCGTTACAATATTTTTTGAGAGAATCAGCATATTTAGCATTTTTGCGATTATCATAAAGTAAAAGTTGTCTTAGGGTCACCGGGGCAAAACCATAATTACGGTATTTTTCCATAGCAGAATCGAGGTCTTTGGCTTGTTTAAAACCTTTCGTAGATGAAAAATTGGGATAATAATAATTTTCGTAATAATCAGCGGCGATTTTATTGATACGAAATTCGGTGAAATTTTTCTTGTCGAAAAAAAGAGCAAAAATGCTAACAGTGAATACTATAAGAGTGGCTACTAGAATGACACCTAGAATAATTTTTTTAGTAATTGGATAAGAACGTTGAATACTGTTGGATTTTGAAATGTAAATATTTCTATTTTTTGGGGTGGTTATAGAAGATTTCTTTTTTCGGTCAACCATAATATTATATTATCATATCATAAAACTTATGGTAAGATATTAGTATGAGCAGAATTATTAAACGTACAAAAATTTTAGCAACAATTGGACCGGCGACTGACTCGGCGGAAATGATTGAAAAAGTAATTATGGCTGGTGTAAACGGTTGTAGGCTTAATTGTTCACATGGTTCAAATGAAGAACGTGATCGACAAATAAAATGGATTCGTGATGCTGCTGCTAAAAAGGGGAGGAGTGTAGCGATTTTACAAGATTTGCAAGGACCAAAAATCCGTTTAGGTATGTTGAAGGATAATCATCTAGATCTTAAAGTTGATGATGAGGTAATATTAGAATCTAAAGATTTTGAGCATGATGGTGGGTTAACTGTGCCAGTACAATACAATTTGGCAGAAAAATGTAAAGTAGGTGAGCCAATTTCGATGTTTGATGGGAAAGTTAAATCAGAAGTGGTAGAAATTGTGTCGGATACTGCGATAAAAGTTAAAGTATTAAATGATGGTTTTATTATGTCGAAAAAAGGTTTGAATTTGCCGGATACGGATTTTGGTGGAGATATTTTGACTGAAAAAGATTTGTCAGACATTGAATATGGCGCGGGATGTGATTATGATTATGTAGCTCTTTCGTTCATACAGACAGCTGATGATATTTTAAAATTGAAACAATTATTGTTGTCATATGGCACAACAGCAAAGGTAATTGCAAAAATTGAAACCAAAAAAGCTATTTCGTCAGAAGAGAATTTGGAAGCAATTGTAGAAGCGTCGGATGGAATTATGGTGGCGCGTGGTGATATGGCGGTAGAAGCAGGAGCTGAAGTAGTACCAATGGTACAACGAAAATTAATTGCGCTTTGTCGTAAACATGCAAAATTGTGTATTGTGGCAACACAGATGATGGCTTCAATGGTAGATAATCCTGAACCGACTAGAGCAGAAGTCTCAGATGTGGCAACTGCTGTAGTGCAAGGTGCTGATGTAGTAATGTTGTCTGATGAAACGGCTAATGGATCTTATCCTTTGGAAACTGTGCAAGAAATGAAAAAAGTAATTTTATTTACACAGAATCATTCGAAATTAGCACCAATTAAACGTGATTTTGAGGATGGAGAGATTTATCCGGCGATTTCTGATGCGGTAGCAAGATTAGCAGAAGATATTGATGCAGATGTAATTATTTGTCAAACAGCGTCTGGCGTGACGTCTATGACTATGGCTGGTGAAAGACCTAATGTACCAATTGTGTCAGTAACCTCAAATAAGCGAGTAGCTAATCAACTGGCATTGATTTATGCAAATTCAGCTTTTGTTAGACCATATTCGGAAGATTTTGGCTATGATCTTGCAGTGGAACTAAAGGGTTCTGGCTATTTGCAAACTCGTGATGGGGTGAAAGATTTGACGGCAGTAATTGTCTCTGGTGATAGAGATAAGGTAGGAACGGATACTATTAAAATCAGAAAGATATAAAAATAAAGCGGAGTTTATCCGCTTTATTTTTATTTTTTGATAGCCTCGAGGCCGGGTAGTTTTTTGCCGATGAGAAATTCAAGAGCGGCACCTCCACCAGTGGAAACGAGAGAATAATGGAGATTTTTGTGATCTTTCATGAGATTTTCGACAAAACCAGTAGTGTCGCCACCACAGATGATTGTTTCGGCGCCTTGATGTTCGCCAATTAATTCTGCTGTGATAGTAGAAGATGTGGCGTAGGCTGGATCTTCAGCATAGCCTAAAAGTCCATTCCAAATAATAGTTTTAGCATCGATAATTAGATTTGCTAATTCACCAGTACTAATAGGACCAATGTCTAATTTGTCGCCTTTTTCGTTTTCGTCAAAATCTTTTGCGATGAAGATTTTTTTATGAGTTGATTTGTAGCCATCGGCGGCAATTTTTCCTCCTACGAAAATGTTATCGGTTTTAGTGAGAAATTTGTCAATAAGAGGTTGTTTGTCGTCAACTTTGGCACCACCGATAATAAGCAATACTGGTTTTTCGGGATTTTTGGTGACTAACTCGAGATTTTGAGCTTCTTTTTCTAGAAGTAAACCAGCGTAAACTGGAAGGAAATTTTTGACTGCATCAGTAGAAGCGTGAGCACGGTGAATAACTGCAAAACCGTCTTGAACGTAGATTTCAGCTTCTACAGAATTAATAATATTTCCAATGAAATCTTTGGAATTTTCTTCTTCGCCTGGGTCAAAACGCAGATTTTCGAGTATGGCTATTTTTACTTCTGGCGGGACAGTGATTTTTTGGTCTTTTTCTGGTAGAGAATAAAAACCAATAATTTGATTAGGCAAGAGTTTTTGAAGTGCTTTTACTGCTGGGTCGAGAGTAAATTCAGGAACGATTTTACCTTCTGGACGACCAAGATGGGAAATGAGAATGATTTTTTTGGCTCCATGTTCTAATAGGTAATTAATAGTGGGAAGGCTAGCGCGGATTCGTAAATCGTTTTCAACTTTGCCATCTTTTAGTGGGACGTTGTAATCAACGCGAACAAGAATGGTTTTATTTTTAACATCGATATCTTTGATTGTTTTCATAATTATCTCCTTTAAAAATCTTACTACGAAATGGCGTTGAATTCAACTTAAGCTAATATGCTATAATATACTTATGCACAGGTCTAAAAAAGTTATAATAATGGTTG
>JAGCST010000047.1 GCA_017964025.1 Candidatus Saccharimonadota bacterium | reverse complement strand
GTCGAGAAAAAAGTAAAAGAAGCCGAAAAAGACGGCAAAACCATGGATTCCCAAATGGCTATCTTTTCTGGTAGCGATCGCGTCTACAAAGACGAAACCTTCCAAGGCTCCAACCTCGTCGCCATTTTCGGTGGTGCCAAACTCAATCTCAAAAACGCTAAGTTCGACAAAGACACCGTCATCAAAGCTTTCACTCTCTTCGGTGGGATCGACATTATCGTCCCAGACGATGTCAATGTCAAACTAAAATCTGGCTTCATTTTTGGTGGTTTTTCCGATGACCGCAAAAACGCCACCGAAAAAGGCAAATACACCATCTACATTGATGCAGCCGGCGGCTTCGGTGGCGTCACCATCACAGACAAAACAGAAAAGTAATTGATATTATTTATTATATCTCTTATCTCCCCACCAATTTGGAATCAAATCCTTTAGAAGCACAGTTTTTCTACTTTCATAATCAACCAAAATTTCCGTTTCACGGTTCTCATACGCAAACTGCATCAAAAACTCCCTACAAGCCCCACAAGGCATTCCGCCATTATTCTTCGGTGCTTTATCCCGAAATGCAATCATTCTTTTTACCACCGCATTTCCTTCATTAATATACATATTAAGCACTGCAACTCTTTCAGCACATAAATCCAAAACTCCACTCGCACCTTCAATACAAAACCCAGTATAAATCTTACCAGTCTTAGCACTTTCCACTGCCGCCACTACATGATGCGCAGTGAAAAACGGCGAAACATCCTCCGGATGATATTCCTTTTTTGCAGCTTCATACATTTTTTCCCAAATATCTTTTTCGCTCATTTTAATCCTTTCACAGGTTATTCTGCTCCTTATACCATTTCGCGAAATCGTGAATCGCCGACCCGAAAAACGCCTTTTTCCTCATCGGGTCTTCATCGCCAATTTCGGCTAAAGTCTTCGTTCCACCGTCCGGAATAAAGAAGAAATCGTGCCATCGGCCATCGTTGCCACGTGCTTCTTTAGCAATTGTGCCCATCGTCTCACCACTAAATATTACTGGTTCTTTTCCGGGTTCGCAGTAAGCAAAACAATGTTCCAAACGTGCCTTGCGATTCTTTTCATTCTTTATCATCATCAAAAATTTTTTATATCCAATCTGCTTGTCAAAATATGCATTATACGGACCAGGTAGTCCACCCAAAGCATCGATGTATAAACCTGTATCCGATTTTAGACATGGCTTCCCGATTTTATTTGCTGCATATTGAGCAGAAAACCCAGCCACTTCCCCACATGTTTTAGCCTGAATTTCATATATCTCAAATTCTGGATCGATTATTTCTAAATCAAATCCATATTTATCGCGTAGCACCATTTCTGCTTCACGCACCTTAAATTTATTGGTTGTCAAATAAACAATCTTTTTCATAACAAGTCTCCATAAGTTATAAAATCTATTAAATCTTATTTAATTTTTCGACTTTATCGTCAATTCCTACTTCTTTCGCTAACTTCAAGAATTCATCCACTTCAGCTAACTCTGGATAGCCATATTCCAAAGTACGATAATGCATCGGAATTATATGTTTCGGTTGAGCTGCTAAACAAATATCAATCGCTGTCCTCGCATCAATCGTATAATGACCACCCACCGGAATTAACAAATAGTCTGCTTTAGAAATTTTTGTAAGTTGCCCTTCATCCGGAAAATGTCCCAAATCCCCCAAATGTACTAACTTTTCTCCATTTTTAGTAATTACAAATATTGTGTTAGACACACGTAAGGTCCCCTTAGCATCATCATGCCAACTTGGCACCTCTTCAATCTCAAAATTAAATTTACCAGGAACAATTGTTACACATTCAATCCCACTATGATCCGCATGCCCATGCGAACAAATCGCTTTCACTCCCGTCGTTCTAAGCGGTGCCAACCCAGGCACTGAACCATCTTTATATGGGTCAATCACCAACTCTTCGTCTAACCTAAAACATGAATGCCCTAAATATTCAATTTTCATATTTGTCCTTTAATTCTATTATAGCACTAGCTACTACGAATTTGCTTTCTTAATCAACTCACTCACATATTTACTTTTCAAAGCTTTGTACGTTTTTCTATCATACCCAGCCTCCTTAGCAAAAACCGACTTCATTTCAAAATACTTTTTCGCTTCATCAGGATTCGCACACAGATAATCTCGCAATCGAATCATATTCATACATTCTTCCGACCTATCCACTACGATATGTACATGATAGTCGCCTTCACCAGTTTCTCGATCCGTCCCATCATCATTTGCGCGTAGCGCCATAAAGATTCTTTCCGGATGCGTGTCGTGCCCTTCACGATATCCCACCGACGTTAACAAATCTCGCACCGGTACCATATCTTCAATTGTTTTCACTCCCACCAATATATCGACAATATTCTTTCCGCCAATTCCAACCGCCGAACTCCCCACGTGTTCAATCAACACATCATCACCTAATATTCCACGTAGTCTTTCTTCTTCGGTTTCAAAACGTTTCTTAAGTTCTTCATTATACCCTTTAATACTTACACTCATTTTCTCATTCTCCTTAATAGTTTCTTTTCTTCCGCGTCTACCCGATACGAATCACAAATCTTAGAAATCGTTTTATTAAACGTCCATTTTGGCAAATTAGATTCTATTAAATATGCCGTTGTCGCCGTCGGAAACTTAATAAAGCATTCCGACAACAACCACGCAATTCCCATCCGTACATAATATTCTTCACGCGAAGCCAATTTCTCCACTTTTTCAAAAATCAATTCCAAATATTCCGCTTTCACATAATAACATTTCAAAAGTACCAACCCTACTCTCGCCGTATATTCTCGCGAACTCTCCAACGTTTTTTCAACTTTCAATTTTAAAAATTCATCCTCATGTGTTTTTAAACTCCTCCGCAGTCCTGAACAAAACGTATCACACGAACACCAATCATCAATGTATTTTATTTGCGAATCAAACTCCAAAACCATCTCATCATACGGCAACCTACAAATTAAGAATCCTCGTGCCAATACTTCTTCCAAACTCACCGGCTTCACTTTCAAAAATTCATCAATCTTTTCGCGCGATACTTGTCCAGCAATCTCACGCACTTTTGGTACTTTCACGCCCAAAATTTCTCGCTTCGTCGGAATTATTTTTTTATTAAAATTTCGACATTTTTCATTTGCATTAAAAATCAACAACTTACGAAATTCTTCATAGTTTTCTAGCCCTTTCATAAAACCATTATACATCATCTTAAATAAAGAAAAACACCCCTTAAAGAGGTGTTTGTAGCGTAACGTCGATTATATACATATTTTAATAATTTCGAGGATAATCGTCTGGGAGAGTGCAATAGGTCTCATCCCATTCTCTCCCATTCCTATGAAACATTCTGATTTCAGAATATCTTCCATTGGAAGAAGTATGTTTATTTCGGAAAGTACCTTTTGCGTAGTACCATCCTTCCGGATAAACTAATTCTATCGGCGGCGTATCCGTGAAAATACCTATATCAGGTGTAAAAGCACTTATAGGCATAATCAAGATTTTATCAGGATTGTATAATGACAACACCAATGCCGCAGTAATACCGTCTAAATCTGAAGTCTTTCTCATCCTTGCCTTCTTCATATCTCTGTCTCCCATATAACAATGTGCGTTCATCCATATATTAAAGTACACGTTACGCTATATTATATATTATACCAAAAAAATATAATTTTGTCAATAGCTTACGCTTATTTTAAGCTATTTAAGCTTGTACTTCCAACCCCAACTCTCATACAAATCCATCGCTGTTGGTAAGTTCAAACATTTTAAAACCAAATTTACTAACTCATCCGTCATTACAATAGCAAACAAACTAATCGAAATCCAAAGAAACAATTTCTTTGACATCTTTTTAGCTAAATATATGCAAAACGGTAATAACCCATAAATCAACGCCAAAGCCCCTACCCCAAACGCAAATGCACTTGCAGGGCATACAAAACCATTAATATTACCAAAAGCCCACCATTGATCATGATAATACCAATATCTCGCACCATCACACACTATATATGCCAACCAACCCGCAAGTAGTTCCAACGCTCCACAAAAAATTGCTGATAATAGAAATACTGCCCATGGCTTTTTCCGCAAACGATAAGCTGTCGCTATAATTATTAACGCCCCAATCGCATATATATTAATCCATGGCAACAAATTCCCACCCTTAACATAAAGAGCACTAAAACCATCCGCTGCTTCCTGCAGACAAAATTCCCACACCCAACCAACAAATCCTGTTATTACAACTATTAGAAATAAAATTCCAATTTTTTGATAAAGTTTAAGCTCGACCCCCTTTTCCAAATATTCATGGAATAAATCTTTATATGATTTATTCACGTCTTCGGTTTTACTTTGCATATTCCACTGCGCGCGTTTCCCTAATCACATTTACTTTTATTACACCAGGATACGACATTGTCGCTTCAATTTTATCAGCAATGTCTCGTGCTAATTTAAGGGCCGACAAATCATCAATCGATTTAGGTTCTACAATTACTCGGATTTCACGACCTGCTGAAATTGCATAAGCCTTATCAATACCTGGGAACGAAGTTGCAATATTTTCAAGATCACGCATTCTTTCTGCAAAATTCTCTGCCGAAATATTTCGTGCTCCAGGTCTTGCAGCGCTCATTGCATCACAAATCTTTACAATAATTGCTTCCGGCGTAGTCGGTTCAATATCATCATGATGTGCTGCAATTGCTAATACTATGTCGTCACTCATACCATATTTTTTAGCAAGTTCTGCACCAATATCAGCGTGTTTACCTTCAATCTTATGTGTCACCGCCTTACCCATATCATGAAGAAGCGCCGCAGTTTTTGCAATACGCTTATCTGCACCAATTTCTTCTGCAATCATTCCTGCTACATGAGCCATTTCAATCGAATGAAGCAATACATTTTGCCCATAAGAAGTACGAAATTTAAGTTCTCCTAAAAGATGCAAGATCTCTCGCGGAATGCCAACTACGCCAACTTCACGTGCTGCATCTTCACCCGCTCTCACCACTTCTTTTTCAATTTCACGTTCTGCCTTAGCTACTGAATCTTCAATCGAAGATGGATTAATTCGTCCATCCTTCATCAAACGTTCCAACGCATATCGCGCTACCTGTCGACGAATCGGATCAAACGACGATAGCACTACCATTCCTGGAGTATCATCTACCAAAATATCTACGCCAGTCGCACGTTGTAAAGCCTGAAGATTACGTCCTTCCTTGCCAATAATACGGCCTTTCATATCATCATCCGGCAGCTTTAAAGCTGTAATTGTACGATCTGCTGTTACCTCAGAAGACATCCTTTCCATTGCAGTAAGTAACATTGCCTGCGCTGTTTCATCAATGCCATGTTTAATTTCTTTTTGATCTTTTACTACTTAACCAACTAAATCCTGTTTTATGTCATTTTCAGTCATTTTCATTAATTTTTCACGCGCATCTGCTTTAGAAAGTCCTGCGATTTTTTCCAATTTTTCATGTTGCTTTGCTCGAATTTCTCTTACTTCATTTTTAAGTTCATCTAACTCTTTTTCTTCACGACTTAACTTTTCAGTTTTCTTTTCTAGTTGATCCAACTTTGCATCCAACGCCGTATCTCGTTCAGCCAAACGATTCTCTGTCTTTTTCCATTCACGACGACGATCATTTTCTTCTGCCTGATTTTTTTCAGTTACTTTTGCAGCTTCTTTTTTAGCCGACAAAACAATATCCGATGCTTCACGTTTTGCTTTACGCACTAAATCTTCAGCTTTATCTTTACCACCCTTTTCATTCTTCTTATTATATGCAAAAATCCCTCCCGCACCAGCAACAATACCCGCCACTGCGGCAATAATTGGGATAGCAATTTCCATAAATTCCCTTTCTAATTGTTTTTGCTAGTATTTTTCTCTATACCAGCGGGGTAACAAATAACATCAAATAATAATATTCCGCTTTTATTATACCACAAAAGTCGTCATTTTTAAACTCTTAATGCTCGATTTTTTAAAAAAGAAGGGGTACACTGGAATTGAAACGAGTTATATTTTTGTGAATAAATTAGAGGAAATGCTACTGAAAAATGGAGTCATTTACCATAATTCTGACGGCTCCACTTCTTATATTGAAGGCAGTTTGCTGTCGAATTCTTTAGTGGTTCGCAATTCTTCAGGTTGGGTCACTCATCGTATTGAACTCGCTGCGAATGGCGTAGATATCATTGTCCGCAATACTTCAACTGGTCTTGTCGAAATGCGTTTCGCAGCTTAACCCCAGAACCCGCGTTTTTTAGATTTCTTAAATTCTTCCAACAATTCTTTTTGCTTACGTGACAAATTCTTTGGTGTTTCTACAATCACTGTTACAATATGTGGCCCTCTATCACCATCAGATCTAAACGGTACGCCATGTCCTGACAATTTAAATGGTGTTCCAGACTGCGTTCCAGCTGGTACTTTCATCGTAATAGGTCCATCCACAGTTTCAACTTCAATCTCACAACCAAGTGCCGCATCTACCATGCTAATTTTTTCTTCCGACAAGATAATCGCACCTTCTCTCGTCAAATGCTTATGCGGTTTTACTCGCACTCTCACATATAAATCGCCTCGCTCTGTTGCACCTTCTGGCGCTGGACCACCTTTACCACGTAATCTAATTGACATGCCATCATCAATACCTGCCGGAATTTTGACCTTAAGATTATCTCCTTCTACTGACACAGATTTTGTTGTCCCAAAAATCGCTTCTTCAAAAGTTAACGCTACTGATGTTTGATAATCCACACCTCTCCGTGGTCGCCTTGCCCCGCCACCAAAACCAAAAATACTTCCCAAAATATCATCAAAACTTCCTCCGCCAAAATCAAAGTTAAACGTTTGTCCATTGAAATTAAAGTTTCCACCTTGGCCAAACGGATTGCCACCAGCAAATGGATTTCCACCAGCACCACCAACGCCGGCATGACCAAACTGATCATATCGCGCTCGTTTTTGTTTATCAGACAAAACGTCATGCGCCTCATTAATTTCTTTAAATTTCGCCTCAGCTTCTTTATCACCAGGATTTTTATCAGGATGATATTTTATCGCCAACTTACGATAAGCCTTCTTTATTTCATCATCAGATGCGTTCTTAGAAACGCCCAAAACTTCATAATAATCACGTTTCGCCATAATATTCCTATTATATATTATTAGCACTCAAAATGCAAGAGTGCCAATAAACCCCCTCCTATTTCTTCTGATTTGGATTTGTAGTGATTAGTCCTTCTTCTGTTTCTGATGCAATAATCTGAATATGTACGTGATTTTGCCCCGCAAAGAAAAGTCCTTGCCCCACCGGGAAATTCGATAATCTTCGTTTCTCTTCTTCAGTCAATTTAAATACATCAGACAATACATCTACTGCCGATACTGATTGTTTCAATAAAAGCTGCATCGAAGAGTTTCCTACAATTGCACGACCCATATTTGAACCCATGAAATCTTCCACGTCCTGTGTAATTGTGGTAAGTCCCAGATAATATTTACGCGCTCGCTTTGCCAATGAGAATAAGAAATTCGCTGAATCTTCATGTTGCATCAATTGCCACGCCTCATCCACAATTAATAGACGTTTCTTCTGTGACGCACGCACAATATTCCAAATATGTGACAATACAATATACATTGCTACCGGACGAAGTTCTTCCTCAAGATCACGAATATTGAATACTACCATTTGGTTATTAATATCAATATTTGACTGTTGTGAAAAAATACCTGCAAACGTACCAGTCGTATATTTACGCAATCTCTGTGCCAATGCCGGACCTGAGCCCTCCATATGTAAAAGCGTGTCATATAAATTCATAATTGTCGGTGGCGTAGATTGATGTGTCAATGGATCAGAAGTAATTCCC
>JAGCST010000046.1 GCA_017964025.1 Candidatus Saccharimonadota bacterium | reverse complement strand
ATAATAACTTAACGTATAGAAACACGGATTTGTAGTATTTTTCTCGTCTTAATTATGGTAGCCATAACTATGCTTTGTTGCTACTGAAATTGTTATTAACCGAATTAATAGATACTTTTATTTTTTACGAATATGAAGAAGTTTTTTTTACCAACATCGATAAAAGCATTTCTGCTGACAGTGGCAGTGTTGTTTTTTAATACCACTCTTACGTACGGACAGACTGATTGTTTTAGAGTGGATAAAGATGGCTCAACAACCTTTTATTCAACTTTTGTTGCTGCCTTAGTTTACATTAATCAAAATGGGGATGAAGATACAAAGTTGACCTTGTTAAACAATTACACAGTCGACAACAATGTGGAATATGATTTAATAATTCAAAAACCCATAACATTTAATTTGAATGGTTATGTATTAAATCTTAATAACGGTACTCTATATACAGAAGTAGATAACAGTGTCACTATTACAAACAAAGATGAGGATGGCGGTTCTCTTTTTAATATAAGACCCAGTGATGGCGGAACAATTAAGTCAAGTAACTATACTGTTTTAGTACCTTATGGTCCATTGACTTTGAAAAAAGTTACGGTAGAGACTACTTTTGATCTTCCTAATTATCAACAGGGATGTAATGTAAAATTATATGTAATTGTAAACTCTGATAACCTTATACTTGAAGAAGGTACGCAAATTAAAGGTTGTTGTGATGACAGCCAAACTAATGTGGAATTTCCCACCACCCGCTATATAAAGCCAGTGATGAGTGTTGATAAACTTAAACTTGGGCATGCTTGCGACTTATATAAAATTGAACAAGGCAAACTAATAAATGTATGCGATGCATTTGGATATAATTTTGACGATTTAGGACCTTTATATCAAGTTATGAAGGCGCAGAATTTCAAGGCGGAGTACAACGGGCGGTCACAAACATTTGGCTGTTTAGAAGACGCTATTGACGAAAACAATTATCCAGCTGGCTCTGATGTTACAATCACTCTTTTGAAGGATTATATTCGTAAAGAAGATTATTTTAATAAAGATCGTTATAAAGATGATAATCAAACAGTCAATGAGATAATCTCAAAAATCAACTTTACTTTTGATTTTTCAAAATACAGCATTACCGACACGTTTGCTATCACAGTAAAGAATGGTAAGAAACTGACGATTAAGGCAGGCGAAAGTGATAATTATTACGCGTTTATAAATCTCGAAGGTGGTGCAAAATTGGATCTTGAAGGCGGTAACTGGAATTTTTATACAGAATTTTTGAAAATCAACAGCGGATGCACCGCTACGATTGAGCCTAATTCGGTTACTACTGGTGTAAAGAGTTCTTCTGATTGGAGTATTAACACCCATTCCCCCGAGTATATTCCATTTGTGGAGAACAACGGCGGCACGCTGACTATTGATGGTGGCACGTTTGATTACTCTAATGTTGAAGGATCCGATGCTACTATATTATATGGTATTTATGCCAAATCTGGTGTAACTACAATTAAAGGTGGCATATTTGGACAGCAGAATAAGCCTGGTTATGCAATGAAAATCGATGATGGAAGTACAGTAACCATATCAGGCGGAGAGTTTTATGGTAAGAATGGTAGTGGCAGCAATCCTGCTATTGATTACAAAGGGGAAAATGCTCTCTTGGATCAAACTAAAAAATTGATGTTTTGTGGTGATGGAAATAGTCCTATTATTTTTACCGATGACAATGGCGATTGTGTTTTAGAAAAATGGAAGAAAAAAGCATCTGAATGGACTTTGCAAGATGATCCTGTATTAATCGTAACTGAATATCGCAATGAAGATAAAACTATTAACGACTACATACTGAGCCAAATCCTCCTTGAAAGAGAATACGATGGCGGTATATATGTTAATAGCAAAAGCAATGGAAAAATGTACACTGGCGGATCTCCTCTTGGTTTAGCTGTGTCTCTTCAAGCTATCGCATACCAAGATCCGAAAAATTCTAATGATGAGGATGCCGCATCTGATGTAGGTAACAACAAAAATATTGTTGCAACACCGGATGCATGGGCTTTTTGGTATGATTCAAAATTGTACCTCTGGAGTGCCAAGAAGGTAAAAATCTCAGACCAAGGCTCAATCACTCCTCGCGTTGTTAATCCTCAGTTAACGGATGAGAATTTTGAAGTGCGAAAAGAGTACGACGGCACTACGGATATTCCTAAAGAACTTCTAGAACTTCTTAACGATGTGGGTTTTTCTTTTTCTGAAGAAGATGAATTAGCCATGAATGAGGATGTGAATTTTGTTTTCACAGGAGCATCTTTTGTCACTCCCGACGTAGATGTAGCAAAAGAGGTGGCGTATTCATTCAAGCTCGACGGCGAAAATGCTCGTCATTTTAAGTTGCCCGAAGACGACAACACTATGATATTGTATAATGGAAGAATCACACCCCGACCGCTCACCGACGAAGAAAAAAGTGCGATTGAATCTAAAATCAAAGATTGCGTCGTAAGGCAAAAATATGAAGACGATAATTCTGAATGCAAACTAAAAGCAAATTCATTTGTTTACGAAATATCTGATATTCTTAAGGTAACTGTTACAATTGAAAAAGCTCAATATATCAATCAAGAGGGGCGTCCAATCCGTGAAATAGGAGGACCTTACGACATTGTTGTCACT
>JAGCST010000045.1 GCA_017964025.1 Candidatus Saccharimonadota bacterium | reverse complement strand
AAGGGGTCATATTTGGGCAGCCCGAGCTTGACTATTTCACCATCGTATTTAAATGAGTGATGAATGAGGTTTGTGAAATGTTTTGAACCACTAGCAAAGAAATCTATAAGACTATTGTCGAGCTCCATCTGTTTTAGATATGTTTTGGATAACTTGTCGACTGCATCGTATTCGATTTTTTTCATACCGAGATCACCATGCCAGACTTGGAGATAATATTGGTTTTTACGTTTAATGAAATAAAGTGGTAGGCGTACGTTGCTGATCCAGATTTTAGAAGTGGCAATCGCATAAAAATACTTTGGAGTGCCGACAATAACGCGCTCTACGCCATCTGGTAATGGAAGATTGGCGTTTGGACGTGAGAGGACCCAATAAACCTTGTATCCTTTGCGTTTACGAATTTCTTCAGCAATATATTTTGGATTTTCGTCATAACCATTGCCATAGAAGTTGTGACAAAAAATGGTGCGGCGTTGGATAGGGAAAATATGAAATGCACGAATAATGGCTTGTTTTATTTTGTCTTTTCGATTCATTTTTTTCCTCCAGGCAGATATGTTTTAAGAATAAAGTGATAGAAAGAATTGTCGGGAGCTTTACTGAAATCGGCTTTTTGAGTTAATTTATGCACTCCAGACATTTGGCAAATTTGTTGAAAACGCTCTTTGGAATAAGGTTTAGTAATCTCAAATTGCAGTACATGTGGCGGAACATTTGAAAATGTAGGTACATTTTCCCAGTCGGTAGGATATTTATGAGTGGCAAGAGCCAGCAGGATGTGAAATAAGAAATAGCGATCAAGATATTCATTGTGCTGCCAATAATGATGAAGTAAATCGAGAGTTGTCTTTAGAATGGGATTTTCTACTTCGGCGGAGATAAACCAACTCGACGATACAACTGCGCTATTTTCTTTTAAGAGATTTTTGAACATAAATAAGTCTTGATCGAAGTATTCTGGGCGTTTTTCGGTGACTAGTACCGATGAATCAATCCAGGTGCCGCCATGTTTAACTAATAATTCGAGGCGAAGGATATCTGAAAAATGCGTGTGCGATATGGTGCCGTGATGGTATTTTTCTAAAATGAATTCTGGAATATCGACATAATCGGCGAAATTCTCCTCGGTAATTACAATAACTTCTCTATCGGGTAAGTTTTTTCGAATAGAGGCAAGGCAGGCCTGGCAAAGTTTGGGCGCTTTATCTTCCCCTTGGAGCCAACACCACCAAATTTTATTAGAATATTGGTGAGTGTGACGATATTTTGGTAGGTTTGTTAGAAAAGACTGATACTTTTTAGCATAGTATTGAGAATAGCGTTCATCAATACGGGCTTCAATCAAATTGTCGCTATTATTAATTGAGTGACTATGGTGAACATAAATCCAGCGGAGCTTGCGTGGTATTTTATGGAGATTTTTTACGATGGTCATCTAGTCTCCTTTCTCTTTTTGAATTGCTTGAGATAACTTTTGCCAGCGTCAATTAATTGTTTGAACGGTTCAGCGCGGAATGCGATCGAAAGAATTAGATATAGAATTCCGCCGCAAGCAATTTGAAGTATGAGGAGAATATAAATATTGAGGTTTAGCTTGCCAAGGAAGAATACGATAATAGCCATAATAATGGCAAGAATAATATAGCCAATAATATCGCCGAGTTGTTCGCGAAGGGTATAATTGAATAGTTTTTTGTTGTGACGAGTATTAATGACGAGTGCAACGATGCCATATATTGCGTTGGCGGCGCAAATGGCTAATGGGCCAAATGGAATGGCGCACAGAATCATGGTGAGATAGATAGGTTTTTTAATAAATTCGAGTTTGAGGATAATATCACTACGCCCTACGGCTTTGATGGCTTGCATATTAATGGTATTAAGAATAGAAAAGACGTGCTGGAAGCAGATTATTTGAAGATATGGCACGCAAGGAAGCCACTTGTCGGTTAAAAGGACTCGAATTAAAGTTTCGCTGACGCTTGCTAACCCAAGTAGCAAAGGACAAAGTAAGTAGGCGCCCATTTTTGTGGCTTTGCGAAGGAGACGCTTTACGGCTTCTTGGTCATCTTGGAGCTTAGATATTGATGAAAAGAGGACGGTATCGAGGGTGACGTTAAGGTTATTTGAAATGATGCTAGGAATTTGCTCGCCTTTGTTGTTGTAGGCGAGATCGGAAGAGGTATAGCGCAGGCCGATGATGAGGCCGCGCAATTGGTCAAAAAATGTGCCAACAAAACTAGAGGCCATAATTTTCCAGCCGTAGCCGAAGAGTTTCTTGAAACGTTGTTTAGAATAGATTAATTTTGGTTTCCAGTCGATAGTGAAAAATAGAACAATAGTATCAGTGATGGAGTTCGTAAGATATTGCGCGACGAGCGCCCAGACACCAAAACCATTATAGGCCAAAGTAATACCAACTACTGCAGAAAGAAGAGTACCAAACAATGTTGAGAAGAAGAATTTTTTAAAGATCATGCGATTTGTTACATAAGCTTGCTGGATGGAACTGATGGCCGCAATCGGTAGCTTGAGGCTCATAATGCGAATGACAGGAGTAAGAAGTTCGTCATGATAGAGATAGCTAATGAGTGGTGCCGCGCAGAAAAGGATTATATATAAGACGATGGAGATTAAAAGACTAGACCAGAACATGGTTGAGAAATCTAATTCGTCAGCATTTTTCTTTTGTACTAATGAGGTGCCTAAACCACTAGTTACGAAGACGTTAGCAAGTGTGATGAAGATAGTTACACAGGCAATGGTGCCATATTGTTCTGGTAATAAGATGCGAGCTAAGATGATTGAAACGATGAAACTGATTAATTGGGCAGTGATGCGTTCGCCAAAGCGCCAAAAAAGACCAGAGATTGTTTTTTGCTTGAGATTTTTTGTGTCGGCAGCCGCCATTAATCAACACTCCTAGCAAAAGCGGATTGCGGCTTGAACAAACGAAATAGCAAGTTTAACAGAGGTTTAGAGTGAAGCAGGAGATATATTTTGAGTTTAGTTTTATGCGAGATAGGAGATTTAAGTAATTCTTTGGCAAGTGCTCGATTGGCTTCAATATAGGAATTAATTTTTTTACGAGCGGTGGGATCTTTTTTGAGTCGATGGTAGTAATGTCCGACGAAATCAATCAGGAAAATGAGTTTTTGCTCTTTGAGTGGTAAAAGATATTCGGTGAGATTCTTATGTTGATAAAAATCTATTTTGACGCCCCAAGCATCAACAACGTCAAGCCGGTCGATAGATAATTGATGGATAATGCTATCTGGACGTTGGTAGTAGTAGTAAAGAGGCTCGAGGATATAAGATATTTTATTAGCTTGATCAAATTCATCTTGAACAATAAACTCATCTTCGTTTACCTTCCCCTCAGTAAAACGAAGAGTT
>JAGCST010000044.1 GCA_017964025.1 Candidatus Saccharimonadota bacterium | reverse complement strand
TTTGCTCCAAGAAGAACTTTCCTTCTTCAGCATTCTCATCTTCAAGCTTATCAACAAAAGTCACATTTTCTGAAAAGTTCTTTTTCTCAGTTTTAATTGATACAGTAATATCTACAGCTGGCGCAATGAAAATCATCCAAATCAGAAGTCCAATAATAGCTAATCCAGCAATAAATGCAAAAATTGCTAACTTCTTATGATTTTTAATCCAATTTTTTAAACCACCAGTTTTTTTAGATTTTTTAGACTTCTTTTCTTTCTTTTCCTTTTTCGACTTTTTCTCGTCTTTTTCTTCCTCTTCTTCGTCGCCCTCTTCTTCTTCATCCTGCTCATCGTCCTCGTCTTTTTCAGAATTTTCTTCCTCATCTTCTGATTTCTCGTCTTTTTCTTCCTCTTCTTCGTCGTCACCATCTTCTACTAAATCTTCTTTTTCGGAAGAATCGTCAACGCTTTCTTCATCACCAAGTTTAGGCACTTCTGGCGCAGTTTGGAGATTTTTTGCTACTGGAATTTTGGTAGTTGCCGCTAATTTAGTAATTGATGGATCAACAGTAACTAATACTACGGTTTTGTCCGCACTTACACCTGCTTTAGCGATCAATTTAATATTTACCACACTTCTTAATACACCAGCCTTTTTAGGTGGCACAAGTGCGACGATTTTTTCCTTTGAGTTTTCAATTTTAAGAATGATGTCAGTAATATCATCCTCAGGCTCAATATAAATCACGTCTTTATTCATACATAAATTTTAACACATTTTTTAATGCTTGTGTTAAAATATATGTAAATGAGCTTATTTAATTCCAAAAATTCTGCCAAGAAGCCTGCATCTAGTCAAGCGGCTTTAGCTGAGATTGCCCTTAAAAATATTCAAGAGGGTGTTGTTATGATTGACGTAAAAGGTATTATTAGGTTTGTCAATCCAGCTGCCGTGACTATGCTTGAATGTGACTCAGCTAGCAAAGCAATCGATCTTGATTACGGACTTATCATTCGGCTAGAATCTAAAGAAGGTCGCGAACTTCCTGAACGTGAAAATCCACTTGTCCAGGCCATCAATACTAGGCAACCGCTCGAGAAAGCCCAGGTTGCTTTAATTTGTTTACGTTCCAATAAACGTATTCCTATTGCAATCTCCGTACATCCTATCGACGATGGCTCTGGTAATTTCATTGTAACTTTCCGTGATATCACTCGTGAACTCGAAGAGGAAGGCGAACAAACCGAATTTATTTCTACAGCTTCACACGAGATGCGTACTCCAGTCGCTACAATTGACGGATATTTGTCGCTTGCATTAAATCCTAAGACCGCTACACTCGACGAGCGTGCTCGTGGTTATCTTACTTCTGCTCAAATTGCCTCCAAGCATCTCGGTAAATTATTCCAAGATTTGCTCGATATCACCAAACTAGACGATGGTAAAATCCGTCCACACTTTGTTCCAGTCGAAATGATTGAAACCATCAAAACCATTTCCGATGACTATATCGAACGCGCCAGACAAAACAAAATTGCTTTTAGTTTTGGCTCTAACCAAAAAATGTCGTTTGATAGTAATCGTCGGCTTAGCCAGGTAGTCTATGGTTTTATTGATATGGATTTCATGCGTGAAATCATGGATAACCTTATTGAAAATGCGATCAAGTACACTCCTGAGGGTGGCTCAATTTATATTTCCGTACTTGGCGATGGTGATCGTGTACTGATTAATGTTACTGACACTGGTATTGGTATTTCAGCCGATGATTTAGGCCACATTTTTCAAAAATTCTATCGTGCCGACAATTCTGATACTCGCGAAATTGGCGGTACTGGTCTAGGTTTGTATTTGGTCAAACAACGTGTAGAAGCAATGGGCGGTCGTGTATGGGCCGAATCAGCCTTTGGTGAAGGTTCAACTTTTTATGTTTCCCTGCCACGCATTACCACTGCCGAATATGAAAAACGTATGATTGCGGTGAATAATCAAGCCACAATGCAAAAAATTCAACAAACCTCAGCTCAAGAACAACCTCAACCTCAAGTTCCATCTACTCCGCCGGCTTCATCTACTCCAAATTCAGCCACACCTACTCAGCCAACGCCAACACCAACACCAACTCCAGTTTCATCACCAACACCAACTCCAGTTTCATCACCAACACCAACTCCAGCCCCGGTGGTGTCACCAACTCCAACCCCGCCACCAGCTCCAGCATCAGTTAATTCAACACCTCAATCTATCACCCGGTCTCAAGCGCCATCAACTCCGACTCCTACACCATCAGTATCACCATCACCAGCTCCATCTACCCAACCAACCTCGAATATATCGCAAGCTCCCAAACCAGTTATTCCAACTACCCCACCTGCACCTATCCCACCACCAACTCCCCCCACTACGCCATCACCTACATCACAAAACAATATTAATAATTTAAACGGAGAAGCAAAATGAGTAAAATAATGGTAGTCGAAGACGACGCAAGCCTACGAGAAATTTACAGCGTTCGCATCACCGCCGAAGGCTACGATGTGGTGCCGGCCGGCGATGGCGAAGAAGCACTGGCAATTGCCGTGCGTGAAAAACCAGACTTAATTTTATCAGATGTAATGATGCCAAAGATTTCTGGCTTTGATATGCTAGACATTTTGCGCTCCACTCCAGAAACTGCTTCAATCAAGGTGGTGATGATGACTGCCCTTTCTGGTAATGATCAACGTTTGCGTGGCGAACGACTTGGCGCAGATCGTTATTTGGTTAAATCTCAAGTTGGTATCGAAGATGTTATTAGTACTATTCATGAAGTATTAGGCGATAAAGCCCCAGAACCAGCTCAAGCTTCTGCACCAGCTTCTACCGCAAAATCAACTGTCACTTCTTCCCCGGCTGCTGCTACTATACCAGTTCCAGTCACGCCAGAAAATCCAACTCCACAAGCTAATTATGGACAACCAGTCAATCCGACTCAATAAATTTTTAGCCGAACGCCTCGGCGTTTCACGTCGTGAAGCCGACGAATTAATTGCTGACGGTAAAATTATTATTGATGGAAAAACCGCCGTAACAGGGGTAAAAGTTGACAAAAACAACGAGGTGTGCTATAATAAAAAGATAGTTCCGTTTGATACGGAATTTCTTTATCTCGCCTTCAATAAACCAGTCGGTTATGTCTGCTCTCGTCACGCTCAAGGCTCTGCCCCCACTATTTATAAGCTCTTACCTAAAAAATATTATCAATTAAAAACTGTCGGTCGTCTCGATAAAGACAGCTCCGGATTAATTTTACTTACTAATGATGGTAATTTTGCCTTTCAAATGACTCATCCGAAATTTCGTAAAACCAAAATCTACGAAGTAGACCTCGATAAACCTTTGCAACCACTTCATCAACAAATGATCTCCGAGTTTGGTGTCATGCTTGACGACGGTCCTAGCCAATTTAAGATAATTAAAGATGAGCACTATACGGTATTTTTGACTGAAGGTCGCAATCGTCAAATTCGTCGCACTTTTGCTGCGCTTGGTTATAAAGTCACCAGACTTCATCGTACTCATTTTGGTAAATATGAATTAGGCGATTTATCGACCGGCAAATATGTTATAATAGAACCATGAGCACAATTCTTGGATTAGATATTGGCACAGAATTTGTCAAAGCTGTTCTTGCTAAGCCTAATAAAAAGGGCGATCTTGAAATTTTAGGCGTTGGCAAAGCCCGTCAAGCTGAAGGCAATATGCACGCGGGTGCCGTAGCTGATATTCCAGCTGTAGTTAATGTTTGTGAAGATGCTCTAGTTAAGGTTGAAGATCAAGCTGGTGAACGTGCTGAGCTTGTTGTAGTTGGCATCGCGGGCGAATTAATCAAAGGTAATACCACTACAGTTAATTATACTCGCAAAAATCCTAACAAGCCCATCACTGAATCCGAAATGGAAGAAATCATCAAAAAAGTCCAACAAAAATCCGGTGAAGTTGCTAAAAAAACTGTTGCACTTGAAACAGATAACGACAATGTTGAGGTTAGATTAATTAACTCTGCCATCGTTTCTCTCACTATTGACGGATACAAAATTAATAATCCCATTGGTTTTAAAGGCTCGGATGTCGTAATCCAATTTTATACCGCCTTTGCTCCATTAATTCACGTTGCTGCTATTGAAAAAGTTTGTGCCGAACTAAATCTCGATTTGCTCACTGTTGCCGTAGAGCCATTTGCAGTTTGCCGTGCCTGTCTTGGCGATGATCTTAGTTCTAATTTTTCTGGTATTGTAATGGATATTGGTGGTGGCACTACCGATGTCGCTGTAGTTGAAGACGGCGGTGTAGAAGGCACCAAAATGTTTTCTATCGGTGGGCGTAGTTTTACTCATCAAATCGCCGAATCTCTCGGTACCGATTTTGAAACTGCCGAAGAATACAAGCTTGATTTTGATACTGGCAAGCTCGACGACCGCATTAAAGCCAAAGTCGAAACCGCTGTCGATCGCAACCTTTCCGTTTGGCTAACTGGTGTTGAAGTTGCACTTGAAGAATTCCAGAATATCGGTAGTTTACCACGCAATATCTTATTATGTGGTGGTGGTGCCAGCCTTTCACCACTTCAAGAGAAATTAGCTATTTCTGACTGGTATACAGGTTTGCCTTTTTCTCGTCGACCGATTATTCATTTAATTGACGTAGAAGACCTTCCTAATCTTGACACTGATCATCTTAATGCCGAAGGCTTGGGTACTCTAGATCATTCCTTCACTACTGCTCTTGGCCTATTGCGCGTGGGCGTAGATACTCTCGCTAGCTCGCCAGAAGAAACAGGCCTACGTGCTAAAATCTCCAAATTACTCCAAAAATAGCCCAACTATTTATTGTATTTGCTTAAGCTTATGGTATAATGAAATCGTAACAAGGTCATCAAATGCAAAAACAAAAACTATTTTTTGGAATAAAAGCAAATAAACTGATTATATCGGTTTTTGTTTATTGCTTACTATCAGTTGCTTTTGGTGATTATAACTCTACAGTATCTGCAGCTGATTATTCTTTATCACTTACTTCTTCTGGATCTCAAAGCATAGATATAGCTGCTGCTGGTACTAAAACTGCCATTAGTGCAGATAATATTAATGTATCAACTACTTGTAGATATGGTTATAACTTTACAATTAATACATCAGTTAATAATAATAATCTCTATCTCAATGGTAATAGTTCTAATAATACAAGTGGCACTTACTTTACTCCAGTTAATGGCACTACAGCTTTAAAAGATTCTGCTAATACATGGGGTTATTATTATAATAATGCTGCTCCTACTACTGCTCCTACCGTTTCTAATGTCTTTAATGCAGTACCAACTCTAAGTAATCCTGCTACTATTAGAACTCCACTCTCTACTCCTTCTAGTACAGACATTAATGATCACTTTAATATTTACTATGGTGTATCCTCGTCAGACACTATGCCAATAGGTACTTATAAAATGATTCCTGATATTAATAACTCTAATAATGATGGCACGATTGTCTATACTGCTACGATTGCTGATGCTTGTATATCATATACAGTACATTTTAATCCAACTAGCTACTTTAATGGTGTAGAAATCACTGGTGCTGGTACTATGACTGATCAGACTATCTATGAAGGTATAT
>JAGCST010000043.1 GCA_017964025.1 Candidatus Saccharimonadota bacterium | reverse complement strand
TTTTTAAAATCGAAAGCCATATTATACTTTCTTCCATCGTTTGAGTGTTGGAAATACTTTCGTGCAATATTCTTTCATTTGCTCATTAGTCATACCGGCCTGTTCGCCAAACTTTGAACACATCTCGATATATTCTTCCATAGAAACTTTATCTACAAATTCACCATCTTTGTAGCACCATTTACAGTAATCTTTATTAATACTGCCGTCTTTTTCGGTAGAGTACATATCTTCTGAAGTTAGTGGCATTGCGCAGCTTTGGCAAATAAGTTGTTCCATAATAGTCCTTTATTATTTAGTATTATTCTACCATAAAACTGACAGAGATATTTTTACTGTCTAATTTGGGCATGTTATCGATATGCCCAATTTTTGAGTAGTCATAGACTGTGTCGAACGACTCATAAAAAATTACGAGGCAGTTGTCGCCAAATAACATAACGTCGCCGGCTTCGATATGTTTTGGGCTGTATGTGTTGGTTGGCAAAGATTCGTCTAGATATGCATATTTTTCGTTGTTGTTTAGGTCGTCCATTGAAAGTTCTAATGGTAACATTTTGACTAAGGCTGAAACCGTAGAATTGTCTTCTAAATTAACTTTGAGTTTTTGCTCATTTATATTGATATATATTTTATTCACTTTTTTCTCCTCGTTATCGTTTGGTTGACTAGTGCTAGGTGAGAGATTTGGGTCTACCACTGGCTTTTTATTATTCATTAAGATTGTTGTTAGGGTAACAGAAATAACTATGACGATGAGGATTGGTAAAGAGATTTCTAATTTCTTGTTCATTTTATACTCCTATTATTAATTATCTTAATTTTTCGATAAAAGTAAAGTAAAATGTAAGATTGTCCTGTGTTATAATTATTTAAAATTATATGAGAAACAATAGAGAGAAGATTGTAATTAAGACGAGTGCTATTGGTATTGTTGCGAATGTTGTTTTAGCTGGGTTCAAAGCATTTGTCGGATTTTTGTCTAATTCGATTGCGATTATTTCGGATGCTATCAATAATTTGAGTGATGCTTTGTCTAGTATAGTTACTATTATCGGTACGAAGTTGGCAGGTAAAGCACCAGACAGAAATCATCCGTATGGTTATGGCCGGATTGAATACATGACGTCTCTAGTTGTTTCTGGGATAGTCTTATATGCTGGTATTACGGCTCTTGTAGAATCTATCAAGAAGATAATCCAGCCCGAAACACCAGACTATCAAGCAGTTACTCTGATTATTTTGGTAGTTGGTATTATCGTAAAAATCGTACTTGGGATTTATGTAAAGAAAAAAGGGGAGGCAGTTAATTCTGATTCGTTAGTGGCGAGTGGTTCTGATGCATTGAACGATGCGATTCTTTCGGTTTCTGTGCTTGCTTCTGCAATTATCTATTTGATTTTTAATGTTAGCTTGGAAGCTTATGTTGGTGTTTTTGTATCAATATATATTATCCGATCTGGATTGTTATTAATCAGGGAATCGGTCGATGATATGCTTGGGGCCAGAGTGGAAAGTGGGTTGGCGAAAAAAATAAAGCAAGAGGTGATGAAAGAAAAAGAGGTAGAGGGTGCTTTTGATTTGATTTTGAGTGACTATGGTCCAGATAAATATTTTGGTTCTATTCATATAGAAGTTCCTGATACTTTATCGGTGGCAGAAGTGGATAAGATTTCTCGGAGCATTACCAAAAGAGTGATGAAAAAATATGGAGTGATTCTTCACACAATTGGGGTTTATTCCGTGAATACTAAGAATGAAAAAATTGCTAAGATTCAGAAGAACATCGAAGATATTGTTTTTTCACATCCTGAAATTTTGCAGATGCATGGATTTTATTTAGATGAAAAAGAAAAGATAATTAGTTTTGACATTATTATAGATTTTAATGCGGGGAATAGAGAGGAGATTTACAAAAGAATCTATGATGAGATACACGATGAGTATAAAGAGTACACTATTAATATAACATTAGACGTGGATACTAGTGATTAAAAGATAAAGGAGGAGTATTATGAAAATATACGACTGCAAAGTGAAAACTCGAGAGGGTAAAGATTTTTCACTAGAAAAACTAAAAGGCAAAGTGTTACTAATCGTTAACACTGCTACTGGTTGTGGTTTTACGCCACAATATGAGGGACTTGAGAACCTTTATCAAAAATATCACGATAAAGGTCTTGAAATATTGGATTTTCCATGTGATCAGTTTGGGCATCAAGCACCTGGCACTGATGATGAAATTCATAATTTTTGTGTGCTTAAATATAAAACATCTTTTGATCAATTTGCGAAAATTGAAGTCAATGGGGAAAATGCTGAGCCGTTGTTTAAGTACTTAAAAGAACAAATTGCGGATGATGTTATTGTCGGGGCGAAAAATAAGATTGCGATGAAAGCAATTGAAAAACTCCCGGGTGTTAGCAAGGAAAAAGGTGCTATCAAATGGAATTTTACAAAGTATTTGGTGGATAAAGAGGGAAAGGTTGTTGCACGGTTTTCGCCTACTTATAAACCTGCCGATATTGAATCAGAAATTGATAAACTTATCGATTAATGGTTAAGTTTGTAGGTAAAAGCTAAAAACTTTTGTGATATATATGCTAAATATAACAAAATAAATATTTAAGTTTATTATAGTTGTTATTTTACATATTTCCATTCAAGTTTTAATGCTAGTGTTAGAAAGATAATTGATGACGCAATTATGATTATGATAGCTATAGTGTAGAGTAATTCTGAATTTAATAGCATTGCTGCACCAAGTACACAAAGGGCTATGCTGGTAGTGATCATTGAGCCAGCGTTTAGAAGGTGAGCTTTGCGTAGGAGTTTTTTAGGTAGTTTTTTGCGTTCTTTTGATAATAATGGATCAAATTTTCCGGCGATAACGGTAATGCCGAGTATAATTTGTAAAATGCTAAAAGTGATTAGTATGATTGCTAATGTGTTCATGCATATATTGTACTATAGATCTTGAAGTTTATTTTTTCTTTTTGGATTTTTTCTTTTTGTTGTTTAATACTTCTAGACGTATAAAACCGATCGCTGAGGATATAACTTCAAGTAAAGTCATAATAAAGAGAGCATAGTTATCAGTTAAAAGAGTATAAATAAGGTAAGGAGAATTACCAACAGCATTGCCAAGACGAATCCATTTGACTTTGCCGTACCAGAGTGACCAAGCGTAAATGAGTGAACCGACATATGGTAGAACTGATAATGGGCCGGTCCAACTGATAATAGTGAACACTGTCATGATAGCGTAGATTACAAGAAGAACCCAGAGTGGTGTACGATGTTTATGATGTTTGGTGAAAATTAGATCGCGAACGAAACTAACTATAGCTAGAAGTGAACCAGTAATAGCACCTTTGACAAGATATTGTGCAACGACAAAGGCTTCGGATGCAGTTTGGAGAACCATTAGAGGTTTCTTTTCTTTGAGCTGCATACTAATTACAGTACAAATAAGTGCAAAAATACCGAATGCTTGTCCAAGAATAAAAATTAGAGGCTCAGTATCCATATTTTATATATTATAACACTTATTGTTAATAATAAGGCTTAGTAAGTAAATTATTATATTCATGATATAATGTGAATATCTTAACAAGGAGGTTTTATGTGTGGGATTGTAGGCTATGTGGGAAATAAAAAAGCGCAGAATTTTCTGATATCGGGTTTGAAAAGATTGGAATATCGTGGATATGATTCAGCAGGAATTGTTACTGTGTCGGACAAAGGTGAGGCTACTTTGTTACGAGCTAAAGGAAAGATTGTTGAACTTGAGAAAAAATTGGCAAAAAGCAAGCGTGATGATTGTATTGGTATTGGTCATACTAGGTGGGCAACACATGGTGAGCCATCAGAAATTAATGCACACCCACATCAGGCTGGATCAATATATTTAGTACACAATGGCATTATTGAAAATTATAAAGAATTAAAGGCAGAGCTGAAAGAACATGAGTTCAAATCGGAAACGGATACTGAAGTTTTAGCGGCTTTAATTAATTCATTTTATAAAGATGGGAAACATCCGTTAGTGAATGCGGTGGTGCAGGCTCTTAAGTTGGTAAAAGGGACATATGGAATTGCGGTAGTATCAGTGTTGGAGCCGAGTGAATTAGTAGTGGCGAGAAGTGGTTCGCCGCTTGTAATTGGAATAGGGAATAATGAGACTTTGGTGGCGTCGGATGCTTCGGCTTTGGTTGGCCATACAAAAAGAGCAATTTATTTGAATGATGGTGAGGTGGCTTTGCTTACTAAAGATAGCATTGAAATTAAAACTTTGAATGCGGAGCCGGTTTCGGCAAAAGTAGAAGAAATTGAAACTAACCTCGCAGCAATTCAAAAAGGTGGATATGACCATTTCTTGTTGAAAGAGATTATGGAACAGCCAAATTCTTTACGTGAGACTTTGCGAGGTAGGGTAGATGTTAAGAATAATTTGGTGCATTTGGGTGGACCGGGTTTGTCGGAAGCAGAGTTACGAAAGATTAAGCATTTGATTATTGTGGGATGTGGTACGGCGTATCATGCAGGGCTTTTAGCTGGGTATTATATTGAGAAATTTGCACCTGAAATTACAATTGAGACGGTGATTGCTTCGGAATATCGTTATCGCGATGCTTATATTCCAAAAGATTCAGTAGCATTGATTGTTTCACAGTCTGGTGAGACGGCAGATACTTTGGCGTGTCTGCGTGAAATTAAAAAACAAGGTGTGACAACAATTGGAATTGTGAATGCGATTGGTTCGACTATTGCACGCGAGGTAGATGGTGGAACTTATGTACATGTGGGGCCGGAAATTTCGGTGGCTTCAACTAAGGCGTTTACTTCACAAATGATTGCGATGGTGATGTTTGGAATCACGATTGCTCAAGCAAAAGGCGTAAAAAGTTCAGTACTGGCGCCATATATCAAAGAGATTGATAAGTTACCAGAAGAAATTGCTAAAGTGCTAGAGAATGTACATGGCGACGTGCAAAAAATAGCTAAAGATTATGCTAAATATGATCATGCTATTTATCTTGGACGAGATACGGCTTATCCTGCAGCAATGGAAGGGGCTTTGAAGCTGAAGGAAGTTTCTTATACAGATGCAAACGCTTATGCATTTGGCGAATTAAAACATGGGCCATTAGCTTTGGTAGATGATAGATTCTTTGAAGTGGCTTTGGTGCCAGATGGACCATTGTTTGATAAATCGGTTTCGAATGTGCAAGAGGTTTTGGCGAGAGGTGGGCATGTAATTGTAGTGACAAATACTGATAAATTTGATTTACCAGTGGAGAATGTTGTAAAAATTACAACATCTATAGAGTTGTTTGCTCCACTTTTAATGAATTTAGTGTTACAACTTTTGGCGTATTATATTACGGTAGACAAAGGTTATAATGTAGACCAACCGAGGAATCTTGCGAAATCTGTTACAGTAGAGTAAAATTAAGATATGCGGAAAAAGTCCGATTTTATATTACGTCTCTCTTTAATTATAGGAGATGCGTTAGCGTTGGTGGCGTCTTTTGCGATGTCATATTTTATTCGCGTAAAGATTGACCCACGACCGTTTACCTTTGAGTCCCAGTTTTTTGAATTTACGAGAACGGTAGTGTTCTTGGTGCCGATTATGTTGATTGTATTGGCGGCATTGGGATTGTATCGGAAATCGATTTTTTTGGGTAAAACGAGATTGCCGGAACGGGGAAGACTTTTACTTGCGGGGGTGCTTGCGGTGGCGGCATTGATTGTGTACGATTTTTTCGTAGGTGAGAATTTATTCCCAGTAAGGATAATGGCAGTGACGGCAATGTTACTGTCGTTTGTGTTCTTATTGATTGAACGGATGGCAGTGAGACTGGTTGTACGATTGATTTTTAGAAACGATTACGGCGTAAAAAGAGCAATAATTATAGGGAATCATAAGAGCACTGGATATTTGGCGGATTATATTTCGTCGACTCCAGAAACGGGATATCGGTTGGCGGGGATTGTTTCGAATAAGAGATTTATTCCTCGAGATTTAAAAACACATCAATATTCTTCATTAAAAGATGCTTTGAGGAAAGCACGAGCGGATGTAATTTTCCAGACTGATGAAAAATCGACAGAATATGTGTATCGGCAAGCAGTATTACGACATTTGGAATACTATTTTGTGCCTTCGGAAGCGGCGCTTTCATCGCATTTTGGAGAGTTAGAATTGATTGGCAATACGCCAGCAGTGATGGTAATGACGACGCCGCTTGTTGGTGGGTACACAGTGTTTAAACGTACATTTGATATTTTATTTTCATTAGTTGCAATTATTATTGCGGCGATTCCAATGTTAATAACTTGGCTGGTATTGAAAATATCAGATTTTAAACATTCGCCGATTTATGCAGATGAGCGTCTGACTCAGTATAATCGAAAGTTCAAATGTTATAAGTTTAGATCGATGAAACCAGAATATAGTGGGATGCCGGCGGAAAAAGCATTTGTATTAATGGGAAAGCCAGAATTGGTAAAGAAATACCGAAAAGATGGTGATTATTTGAAGAATGATCCAAGAATTACAAAAATTGGGCGATTTATTAGACGAACTTCAATTGACGAATTGCCGCAACTTTTTAATATTCTAAAAGGCGATATTTCTTTGATTGGGCCACGAGCGTTAAAACCAGAGGAGTTGAGATTTTATGGTGACAGGTCGTTGATTCTAACAGTGAAATCAGGTTTAACAGGATTTGCTCAAGTATCAGGAAGAAGAGACATTTCGTTTGAAGAGAGACGAGCATTAGATATTTATTATGTGAGAAATTGGTCGTTGATGTTAGATCTTTCAATTTTCTTTAAAACAATTGCGGTAGTATTTCGTGGAGAGGGTGCTAAGTGAAAGTTGCACTAGTTTGTGATTGGTTAACGAATGTGGGGGGTGCGGAAAAGGTCTTGCTAAAACTTCATGAGATGTACCCAAAGGCGCCGATTTATACTTCAAAATATGACCCAGAGGGAATTGATTGGTTTGACGACGCGGACGTGCGCACAGGTTGGTTACAGAAATTCCCAGTTAAATTGAGGAGAGTACTAGGGCCGTTAAGACAATGGTACTTTTCGCATTTGGATTTGTCAGAGTACGATTTGATCATATCGGTGACTGGGGCTGAGGCAAAAGCTGTGAAGTCGGGGAAGTGGCTCTACGAAAAAGGGAAGAAGAATGTGAAAAATCCAAGGGGACTTCATATCTCTTATTGCCATGTACCGACACAGTATTATTGGCAAATGTATGATACTTATGTGAAGAATCCAGGATTTGGAGTGTTAAACCCACTAGTAAGAGTCTGTTTCAAATTATTGGTAAGACCTTTAAGAAGGGCGGATCTTAGAGCAGCTAAAAGACCTGATTATTATATTACGATTTCGGAATATGCTAAAGAACAGATCAGTAAATATTATGGCAGGGAAGCGGTGGTGATTCATCCACCGGTAGAAATTGATGGTTTTACAATAAAATCTACAAAAAGTCAAATTAAGCAGGGAAACAATAAATCTAAAAAAAGTCAAGCTAAAGATGGTAGTGTGAACTCTGTGGAAAACTATTATGTAGTAACTTCGAGACAAGTGAATTGGAAAAGGTTGGATCTTGCGGTACAAGCGTGTATGATGGCACAAAGAAAATTAGTAGTGATTGGAGAAGGTCCGGAACATGATAGATTAGTAAAAATGGCAAAAGGATCGGGATTGGTAGAATTTTTGCCTTTGATGAAAAAAGAAGAATTGGCAAAATATTTGGCTAAGGCAAAAGGGTATTTGTTCCCTAGTTTGGAGCCGTTTGGAATTGCCCCAGTAGAAGCTTTGGCAACAGGTTGTCCAGTAATTGCTTTTGGTGAGGGTGGGGCAAGAGATTATGTGAAAGATGGGGAAAATGGGATTTTGTTTGATCAGCAAAGGGCGAATGTTTTAGCGGAAGCAATTCTCCGTTTTGAAAAACTTAGATTTGATCGTAATAAAGTGTCAAAAACAGCTAAAGATTTTGACGAAAAAAGATTTAATAAAGAAATTAAGGCTTTTGTAAATGGAAAAATTGAATAAATTTTTTAAGTTTTTGATTTATATATTGCCAGCAGTTCTCTTTTTTTCATATTATCCAGTGATTGGCTTGGGCGCGAATGGTTCGATGAATTTTGAGCTTTCCCTACCTCTGTTATGGTTGATTTTATTTGATGTAGTGGGATTAGTGTTAATGGCGCGTAAAAAAATAATATTTCGGCATCTTAGAAAACAGTGGTTATGGGTATTGTTCCCTGCATGGCTTTTGTTATCGGTCTTTTGGTCGTTGAATTTTTTGAGAGGGTTGCTAACGGTAGGGATTTTGTGTTTGATTTATTTTGCTGGCTATGCGATGTGGAGTTTAAGAGATGTGTTCGACAATGAATTTAAAGGATTTTTTGGAAAATGGTTTTTTGGTTCAACTTTGATAGTATGTGTATGGTGTGTGCTGCAATGTGTATTGGATCTTGCGGGAGTATCGCGAGAAACTAGTTTGATGTGTGAGGGGTGTACTTATGTGATGTTTGGTTTTCCCCATCCAAATGGGTTTACGATGGAACCGCAGTTTATGGGTAATTTGCTTTTAGCACCAATAATTGTGACAGCATGGTTGAGTTTAAAAGGTGCTGAGAGTAATGTTTTTCGGGAATGGTTCTCTCATACTATCATTTTTGGTCGTGATTTTCGGAAACCACTTAAGATACTATCCCCGTTTATATTGTTATTTATCTTTACTGCGACGTTGTTTTTGACGTTTTCGAGGGGGGCGATTTATTCCCTAGTGGTGGGGTTGTTGTTTGTGACGGTGTATTTGATTGTACGTGAGAAAAAAACACGGAATGTTGTTGTCAAACGAGTTGGTTTGATGTGGGGCCTTGTAGTTCTCTCTTTCCTATTTACGTTGAATTTACAGGGGTTAATGGCACAAGTTTCGCCGACTGATGATACTTATAGTACGGGAGTGACAAAGGTTTTGCATCATTTGTCATTAGGAGTGATCGATGTGAGATATAGTGAAGAACAACCTGTGGAAAACTATGTGGAAAACTCTGAGGATAAAGACGAGAAAAAATCGGTATTTGACGGGTATGTAGCGGGGTCAACGGACACGAGGATAAAACTTTCTAATATGGCGATGAAAATATGGTCGAAAGATGTTGGGACAATGTTTTTTGGGGTAGGATTAGGAGGAGCGGGCGAAGCGTTGTATGTAAATGGGTTTACATATTCAGCAAAAGAAATTGTGCAAAATCAGTATGTGAGCTTGTTGGTTGAAACTGGGGTGATTGGTGTTCTACTTTTGATTTTAACTTTAGTTTTGGTAGTGCGTTTTGTGATTAAAAATTCGGTTGATTTACTTGGTTTATTAGTAGCTTATGAAATAAGTTTACTATTCTTTTCAGGATTGCCAAATGCACTACATATATATTTATTACCAATGATATTGATTTTAATCTCGGTGAGAAATTTGAAAAAGTCTAGTTGATAGTTTTGCGGAAATAGTTGGTATCGTAAATTTCAGCGCCTCTTTTTTGATAAAAAGCCTGGGCGGCTTCGCGACCGTGACCAGAAGTAAAACAGAGTTCGGTGCAACCTTTATCTTTGGCCCAGGTTAACATAGCTTGCCAGAGGGCACTACCAATGCCTTGTCCACGTAGTGATTCATCAGTAACAAAGTCTTCAAGATAAGCGATTTTTCTAACGATTGGACCCATAATGATTGATAATGTAGCAATACCGATAATTTCTTCATTATCATTGTAAGCCACTAGCATATCATGATTTTCGGATTTGATGAGGTCTTCGAACCAGGTTTGAGGAATTTCGCCGCGATCTTTGCCGCTGCGAGAGAGCTGGATGAGTAATTCCCTAATACGATTGGCAGTTTTTTCGTCATATTTAGTTAGAGATTCAACTTTCATGGGTTCCTTTCTATCTTAAACAATCTATTAATGCATCTTTTAGTCTATTAGCTAAATCGGTGATCTCATCTTCGTCGTTACCCCACATAGTGATGCGAATAAGAGGTTCGGTACCGGAAGGACGGACGAGGAGGCGACCAGAAGAAAATCTGAGTTTTTGGTCGTATTCTAAGAGGATTTTTTTGACAGATTCTTTAGTAGAAAGAGCTTTTTTCTGTTCAGAGGTGGCAGGTAGATTAACGATGACTTGAGGGAATCTAGTGATATTACTAGTCAATTCGCCAAGGGATTTATTTTTTTCGCTCAGGACTTTGGTAATCATAAGGCTAGTTAGCATACCATCACCGGTTGGTTCGCCCGGAAGAATAATGTGACCAGACTGTTCTCCGCCGAGTTTGATGTGATTTTCATCCATAGCGGCTTTGACGTTAGCATCTCCAACAGCGGTGATTTCAACGTTAATGCCTTTTTTCTTGGTCCAGTTAAGTAAGCCTTGATTGACCATAACGGTAGTGGCAATAGTTTTAATTTTGAGGTGTTCGGCCAAGATGGCAAGAATTTGGTCGCCATCAACTTCTTCTCCGATTTCATTAATGAGCATACAGCGGTCACCATCGCCATCAAAAGCAATACCAAAGTCGAGAGAGTTGTCAGCAACAAGCTTTTGGAGTGATTGTAAGTGAGTGCTGCCGCAATTTTCATTGATTTTGGTGTTGTATTTTGCGTTAGAGTGAATAAGTTTAACTTTGGCACCTAATTGTTCGAAAATTTCTTTGTTGATGATACTAGTGGCGCCGTTGGCGCAGTCGAGGCCGATTTTGAAACCTTTGAAATTGCATTCACCAATATAGTCTAATAAATGTTCTTTGTAGAGATCGAGAGCTTCCTTATGGAGAGATTCGCGTAAGCTAGGTACAATGGGAGTGTAAGTCTTTTGGGATTTGATTTTACTTTCGATAATCTCGCAGCCTTTTTGGCTAAGTTTTTGACCGCCATTATCTCCGCGTTCGAAGATTTTGATGCCATTATCAGTGTATGGATTGTGGGAAGCGGTAACATCAATGGCAAAATCAAAACCCATTTTGTAGAAACAATAATTAATTGCTGGAGTAGGGAGAACACCAGCGTTACTATATTCTATACCGAAGGTTTCGAGAGCTGTTTCGAGATCAGTGAGAAGCCATTCGGTAGATTCGCGAGTATCACCGGCAATGAGGACTTTGATGTTGTCACTGGAATAATCGACAAGTCCTTCGACAATTGACATAATAAAGTTTAATGTAAAAGAATCGGCTGATTGACGAATGCCGTCGGTACCGAAATATTTCATAGGAGGCTCCTTAATACTTTTATAGTTAATATTACATCTTCAATGGTACTACCACGAGAGAGATCAGCGAGAGGTGTTTCAAAGCCTTGAATCATAGGACCAGCAATAGTAAAGTCGCTAAATTGTTCAAGCGATTTATAAAGAATATTACCAGAGTTGAGATCAGGTACTATAAGGACGTTGGCCTCGCCTTTGATAGGGCTATGAGGGGTTTTTTTGGTGGCAATACGGGGGTTAATGGCGGCATCAAGTTGCATTTCACCATCGATAATCCAATCTGGGTGGTTGTTGGAAATTTCTTGGATGCAGGTTTGGTATTTTTCTAAATCTGTGTCTTCGCCACCGGACCCGTGGGTGGAATAAGAGAGAAGAGCAATTTTAGGTTGTTTATTAGTGTATTTGATAAAGGAATCAACGGTGTCTTCGATGAT
>JAGCST010000042.1 GCA_017964025.1 Candidatus Saccharimonadota bacterium | reverse complement strand
ATTGGCTTCTCGCTGGTTACGATATAAAATTAGCTAATCAAAAAATTGCCATTGTCGGTCGTGGCAAACTTGTCGGCGCTCCACTTCTTAAGATGTTTACTAACTCCGGCTACGACGTTTCCATCTTCCAGCGTGGTGACGATTTGACAAACCTTAAGCAATATGATATAATCATCACTGCCACGGGTGTACCGGGGCTGATTGTTGATTCTATGATCAAACCCGGAGCCGTTCTTATCGATGCTGGCACCGCTAGCGAAGATGGAGTTTTGAAAGGTGATACTTCTGAAGACGTCAGAAACCGTACCGATCTTACCGCTATCACACCTATTACTGGTGGCGTCGGTCCTCTTACTGTTACCTGTCTTTTTGATCACGTCATTCAAAATAGCACCAAATAATCTTTAGTTGTTCGTCAAAAAAGTAGCCTAAAGGCTACTTTTTTAATTACTCGGACACGAAATCTGCGCCACTGCCACTATCTATATTAGTTTCAGGTCTTGGAGGTGGAGTAGTTCTTGTAGGTTGTGTATTATGCGGAATTGATATAGATGGATTATTTGTCGCATTTGTAATTCTATCCGCCGCATTACCAAAATTATTCGCCGAAGTTGTAATACTATTAGCTGTATTTCCTAAACTATTTGCCGAATTCGCAAGTTGACTAGCTGCATTCCCAATCTTTATAATCGCATCATCCACATCTTTTTGATGCTGCTGCTGACCAGCTTGTGTATAACTACTATCGCCACCATTCGCAACATAAGCTTGTTCAATAAGTTCTCTTTTACCAGGATCACCCTGAAGAGCAGCTATCACTGATTGATCATCACTAGTAAGCAAACTTCTCATTCTATCCATCTTCTCAGGAGTTATACCACCACCATTTAGCCATGCCTCTAAAGTACCTCTGGATTGACTTGCAAAATCAGCATCGCTAGTAATAGGCCCGCTTGTTCCCATTTGAGCAGTAAATTCATGAGTACCAAATCCTCCTCTTTCAGGGTGTACACCTCCATTAGAAAGCGACTCATACACATCTCCTGCTTTACTTCTCATAGTATTCCCAAAGTTAGAATCGTCAGTAAGCGACTGCCTAAGAGCCCCGAATATGGCTCTATTTTCTGCAGTATCTGCATTTCTCTCATCACTCCTGAGATGTTGTGCAATCTGATTAACGCCAGCAGCACCATAACGATTCGTTATAACACTAGCAAGTGCACGAGCATCATCTGTATTACCATTATTACAAGCATTCTGAAACATGCCCATCAATCCGCTATATCTTCCTGTACCTTCATCTCTGCTCCCTAATTCTGTGTTACCATATTGCAAATCCATTGCCTCAGCTCGATCTTGTGCAAATTGTCGCTCATCGCTCCTAACTTTGGTAGCATTCCGTAGTATTCCACGTTCGCCACCTACCATAAATCTCGCAACCCTTTGCATTCTACCAGACGCATTAAGAAGCTCTCTACCTTTTTCATACTTCTTTTTTCTTGCAAATGCCAAGTTTCTGTCTTGCAACCCTTTATACGCTTCCGAACCTCTTATTGCTCCAGTCACTCCTCTAGACGCTCGATCGCCCATACTGGATATTCTCGCACCCAAACTACCTAATGCACTAAACGAATTCTTAAGTACCGTCGGGATAAAGAATATTGGCAGTATTCCGGCAATCATAGCCGTCACCGATCCCCAAAAATCATTCATACCCGCACTTAAAAGTAATCCCGATACATATTCACCACCTCCAACCAATAAGCCAGCAATCGGATACACCAATAGCAACCCCTCCAACATCTTTAACCATTTATCAAACAAACTTTTAGTATTCGGCAAAGCATACAAAACCACCGGAACCGGAGATAACACTATCAACACCACAATTGCTGCTTCCCGTGCTGCAAGCAAAATAAACAAAAAGAGTATTGATATTAATACGCCAATCGCTGATACTAATAATACTACAGCAACATATTGGGACATCCAAATATCACCAGTCATCGACACTAATTTTCCCACTAAATACACGCCTACTAAAGATCCTGCTGTAATTACAACTTCCTTAGCAATATCAGCACCACTAATATTCACTTCCATAGTCATACCATCCCCCATAGCTTTAAACATACTTTGGAAAGCATTTCCCAAAATATTTGAAATATCAACCGCTAAAATACACAAGTAATACGACAAATTTACTAAAACAAACGTTACTAGTAACTTTGGCAATATCTTTTTAATACCATAATTATCAATACCTACACCAGTTAATTGCGAAAATATTACTACCATTATTATAATAATGAAAATAATATTGGCAAAATTTCTAAATACCTCCCAAGCCTGTTCTACATTACTCTTTTCTCCTGCAAACAATTTCGGTTCCACTCTCAACGCCGGCTCTACTGCGCCATTATATATATCTTGTGCTGCACTACCAGCCAATTCCATAATTGGACAAACAATCCACCCTAGCGACAATGCTCCACCTTGATTTGCACAAGTCCCAATTACTCCGTCTCCCGGCTCATCAGAATCATCATCCCCATCACCTTCAGTCGTACCAGTTGCCCCATCTCCATCTTTAACTTCGGTATTATCATTAAAACCACGCAACGTATACGTAGAATCACTTTTTTCATTATTCTTTACTTCATTATAAATAGCCTGTGCAAACGCCTCAAAACTATCATATTTACTTAAATCAAGAGATACAGCTCTTTTCGCAAGATAACACGCATGGGACGACCAAGCCGTCTCCGCAGGACAATATGTTACTTGAACTAATGTATCACTCTCAACTTTCAACGTCGGATAAGAAATACTTACATTCGCATTCTTAGGAAGACCATCAATATATAAAGTAGGGTTACCATTCACATCTTTAACACATAATTTCTTTGTTGAAGCTATCTCAGTTACTTCTCTCCCGTCTGTCCCTCGTTGATCCTTATGCGTATATTGTATTGCAAAACAATTATCTTTAAAATATGCGCTAGCATTTTGAGTAGAAATCATCGTTCCGCAGATAGATAGAACAACCAACAAAATCATTCCAAAATATTTTTTCATTTCGCATCTCCATTCAATTCAACATTAATTTTCCATCCATTCTCTACCAAATATTCTGCTATGTCATACACCGCACCATCCATATCTGAATAATAATCACCTAAGTTCTCAGGTACTTCACTATCTCCAAATATTTTTTGTTCATCACATTTATCTTCTGTCATATCACCATTCAAATCACATCCAGATTCCTTTATTAATTGATACATTTCAATTACACTATCATAAAATAACCGCCCCGATTTTACGAACGTTTTTGCCTCTTCAAAATCATACTGTTCAAACTGTGCAAAATAATCATCCAACACCTTACTAATATTTTCAACTGCGCTAGTTTTCGCTAATTCTTCTATTTTATTCCCATTCATTTTCACATAATTATCAAAATACGTAACGATAAATTTTACTCTCTTGTCATAGTCATTTTTTGTCACATCATTATCGAGCACAAAATTATTTGTTGTATCAGAAAAACCATTCCAAAATGAATTCAAATTATCAGCATAAGGTACCATCTTTTTATGATCCGAACTGAGCATAGCATAAATCTCCGCAGTAGCATCTGCATCATACTCTCCAGTTAATTCTGTTGTCGAATCTTCACCATATAATAAATAATTTATATAACGATAGAAATTCTCCTTACCAGTATTAGATGTACTTAGTGTGCCATTTCCACGTAATAATAAATACGCCGCACCAATACCAATCAGCACCACTGCTGCTATTACTATGCCAATAATTAATCCTTTTTTAGATTTCTTAGGAGAACTATTTAATATAATATCGTCACCCGTCCCAAAAGTAGCTGGCGACGAAAATCCATTCGGACCTGTCCCACCCGAACTAAAGCTATTAAACGGATTATTTTGTGATGAATCCATACCTACTTAACATTATACCATAAACATTTTAAAACCAAATAAAAATTAAAAACAAAATGGACCCTAAAAGGGTCCATTTTGCGTAAGTTCCCGCCCGTGAAGCGGTCAAATTACATTAATTTTTTACGGCTAGCAAGATAGTAACCAAGTGTAGTTACTACAGATCCTGCACCAATAGCACCAGTTACAATTGTACCTGCACCAGTAGCCACGATTGTGGTTGGAGTTTCTGGTGTTTCAGGTGTTTCTGGGGTTTCAGGTGTTTCAGGTGTTTCTGGGGTTTCAGGTGGAGTATCAGGCTCACAAACCTTGTCTACCATCACTGAAGCATCGTCTTTATAAACAGCATCCTTTACAGAAGAACTATTTACAGTCGCCGAAGCCCAGTTAACTAATTGGTTAGAACCACAAGTCATACTTTTATCCACAACTTTACCAGTGAAACGAACGTAAGCATTACCTTTAGCATTGTAATCACCAATGTTAATACCAGAAGTGGTTACAGTGTTATCAGCAAGCTTTACGCCATTTTGATAATTCGAATTATAAAGATAAGTCGAATCTTTTACATACTCAACGTTAGTAGGAAGGATATCACGAATCATCACATTCTTTACTTGCTCAGCAAGTAAGTTGACATATTCGATTTGATATTCAACTTCATCACCAACCTTAGCGTTGACAGATTCGCTCCAGTCCTTAGTACCTTTGATGCGAACTTTCTTAGAAACTTTCGCAGCGACAGAACTATGAACTTTCACGTTGATAGTTACAACACCAGAGTATTCATAACAACCAGGAATTTCACCATTCATTGAAGTATAACCAAGGGTAGCACCGCTGGTGATTACTTCATTAGGAAGCTTGAAATCACCTTTATTGTTATTAAAGTTAGCTGAACCATCTACATATTCAAGATAGATGTTTTCATCAGCGACTAAAGTAACTTCGTCCCAAACACGGTTAGGAGTTGCATTTGAAGAATCAAGGTAACCCACAATCGTTTGAGATTTAGCAACGTTAGTTGGGATTGAGAAGGTAGCTTTCACATTCTTCGCAATCGCCTGCATGCCACGAGGGCTGTTATTGTGAACGAATAAACGAATCGTATAAGTTTCGCCATCTTTCACCTTGATTTCGTTAGCGTTCCAAGTGCTGACGTTAGCTCCAGCAACTTTAGCGCCTACGAAATTCTTTTCATCTCCAATTTTACCATTGGAAATTGAGTTAAAGGTAATCTTGTCACCAAGTTTACCATCATTAATCTGTTGAAGTGTATAACTTGGACGACCACCATCGGAATCACCCCAAGCATTCACCATCACAGGAGTTAGTGCTGCAGCTAAAACCACTGCCGCTGCAGAAACACTAAGAATAGATTTATAAACTTTATTCATAATATTCCTTTCATTAAAATAATTTATAATAAATCTTTTTGTGCTAACCGTAAATTGTTAATTTTCGTCTGCACAACCAAATCATCTCAGTCTCAAATTTTGTTGGATGAGACCCGGCGACAAAGTCGCCGGGACCATAAAATCTATAATGTACTAGGCTCCCCCGGGCCTCATCCGTTACCCATTCTATATTAGTCCGATGGGCCTCCCCAGGCCTCTCCCGGACTATCTTTTATCTCCTTCCCAGTGTCGGCCTCTTTGGCCTTATCCTTGGTCGGAGTTGGCGTGTTAGCTCCACCGTTTCCGGTACCTTTGTCGCCATTGTTGTCGACATTGGTATCCTTTTTCGGTGCCGGAGTTGAAGGCTTGTTCGAGTCATTACCAGTTTTCTGGTTCTTATTCGTATCCTTCAACTTATCAACGTTATCCTTGTAATCCTGATACGAACCACTCGTAGAAGAGTCCTTCGTGTCCTTGGTCGAATGCTGAGGATCGGACGGATTGTTTGTATCCGGTCCAGGTCCCTTATCATCATTCGGCTCAGTGTTTTTCTTAGGAGCCTTCTCTGGGTCCTTATCGTACTTAGGTTTACTTGGATTATCCGGCTTATCCGGTTTGTCCGGCTTAGTTGGTTTGTCCGGCTTATCCGGTTTGTCCGGCTTATCCGGTTTAGTCGGCGTCTTCTGTGGAGTGATTCCCATCACTTCTTCAACGTTTGTCGGCTGATAGCCGCACTCCGTTCTGTAAGACACCTCAACCTTCTTGCCTTTGATTGTGAACACATATGTCAGGAATGTGCCGGTATGATCCGGTGTTTCCATGACAATTACATCCGGAATACCATCAACTGTATATGGGTTCATATACATCTGGTCATCCAGATCAGTGCCCTTCGTGACCTTCACTTCAGCCTTATCCAGCATCTTGAAGAATGCATCCAGTGTTTTACTATAGAAGACAGGGTCCTCTATAAACACTTCCTTAGCTGCATTGATAGTTTTAGCCCAGTCTCCTTTACAAGACTCGTAAAACTCTCCAAGATAACGAGTACCGAGCTTCGCGTCGGCCCAAGCCATATCCGCAGCACCAAGTGCTGGGTCATTTCTCAGACGTTCACGGAAATTTGCGTCGTACTGTACGGCAGTCAAATCTCCAGGATTATAACCGAAATTGAAATCGTTGTCATCATCCTGATCGTCCTGAAGTAACAAGTTAAAGAAGATCCATTCATAAGTTGCGTCTTCATTCTGTTCAATTGTTACATCTGAATTGCCTTCATCCGAAGCATAAGCTGGATTAAGCGACCAGTCAACTTGAGTAGCAAGAAGACCAATCAAAGCAAGTGCAGCTACCGCAGCAGTTAACCATCCAAGGCCTTTGTGGCTTCTTCTTTCTGCGTCCGTATCATCCATTTCTAAATAGCAAAATTTCAGATAATTAAAAATCATCATGAAAATCGCTATGATCAACAGAATCCACGGCAACACGAATACCAAAGAAGCTAATAAAGGTATCCCGATTATTAGCGAGCATACATAAGCAGGCGCCTTCATTGCGAGGCAAAACAAAACAGCCAGAATGATACAAGGTACCATTTCTATCCAACTGCCGCCTTCAATGACCCACCATCTTACCAACCAGACAAGAAGTCCAATCATTATCACCATAAAAATCGGTGCTAAAAAGATTGGGCGTTCCGTCAAATTGGCGGAGAAGTAATTTATCAAACCAACCACCAAACCGATGGTTGCTCCAGTAACAACGTATTCGCTGATATTGTGTTTGGCGAATTCTTCATCGCCTAACATCAACCTCTTAGCTGTAACCACTAACGCCGCTATTACTACGGCCAGTATTATTGATATTAACAACATAAGGCGTATCCTCCTTCTTTTCAAATTTTTATTTTTAAATCCGGAGGACAACGCCCCCGGTATCAACGGGGAGTTGTTGGGTAACTCAGACTTCATTTGAAATCTGAGATGATTTGGTTGTTAAATTTCGTCGTTGTTTTAAAAAACACACCCTAAAACTCAGACTACTTACATTGTATCACACTTTAGCTTTTTTGTCAATACTTATAACTTCTTTTTACAGTATTATCAAGTTTATGCTTAACGACCAATACAAGTTATATCACAAATAGCAAAAACCCAGCTTTTAAAGCTGGGTATTTGTGAGAAGCTAGATCAAAGTATCACGGAGCATATTTTTTGATTTCGTCGTTCGACAGGATATGATCAATCTTGCCTTTGACGTACCATACCCATATTGGGGTATAAACTCCGTTCGACAGCTGCTTTGCCGCCCAGATGTCTGAGGTAAGACCCCAAGTCCTGGTCTCTGCCTGCCAGAATTTAAAGGCATATCCTGCCCCATTCTTATAGCAAGCGCCGCTGATCGATCTTATTTCAGGCTCCGGTTCCGGTGTAGGCTCAGGAGTTGGCTCTGGTTCTGGCTCCGGCGTTGGCTCTGGTTCTGGCTCCGGCTTTTTCACCGGTTTCGGTTTCGCCTTTGACTCGCCGAAAACTTCTACCTCAAGATCACGAATTCTTACTTCATGATCAATGATCGCGTCTTCAGCTTCATCAAGCGAATCCTGACAGTCTCTCACCGCCAAAGCTAACTTTCTTGTCATTTCGGCCAATTCTGCATTGGTCAGACGAGAAGATTTCTTCGCTACCTTAGCTTCCGCTTTCGGTGCAGGTTCAGGAACACTTGTTTCTACCTTCACTTCCGGTGCAGGTTCAGGAACACTTGCTACTACCTTGACCTTAGCTTCTTTTTCAGCTCTGCGTTTTTCTTTACTCATATCATAATCCCTCCTTTGTAAAAAATCTTCGCAGAATTATCATGTTCAATTCAGTTTTGAAAACACGTCTCTCAACCAAATCACCTCCAATTATAGCATACTTAGTCAAAAATGTCAATAGTTATAACATATAATCATCAAAAAACACCTCCCACTGGAGGCGAATTGGTGCGGGTGAGGGTAGAAATTCTCCCCTGGCCCCACCCCTATAAAACTAAAAATAACCACAAGTGGTTATTTTTTGGTTTTATTGGTGCACGACTCTGTATGAAGTTCGTACTCAATTATTATACCATAGTTAGTCCCATTATATTTTATTCATAAGATTATTGAGTGTATTGCTAATTTCGCCATTTTCATCATTTGCTAATGGATAAGAAGAAGATATATTCGGTATATTATCATCCATGTAACTATTGAAATTCTTTTCAGCATCTATGTATTTTTCGTAATTCGCTTGACTATTCTCGCCCATTTCATTTATTTCATTTGCAAATTGCTGCCAGGTGTCATGCAACTCAGAATATAATTGTTCTACGGCATTTCCGAATTGCGCAAGTTCATCATCTGAAAAATTAGCAAAGTAATTAGCAGCTTCAATAAGTTTTTCTCCCTTTTCCGCCTTATAATCTAAACTTTGCCCATCAATTCTAAAATCATATAATGCGACATTGAAATTATGCATAGCTGTATATATTTCAAGAGTCTTTTCTAGTTGATTAGGATTAGGCATGTTTGCGTCCAAACTAGTCTTAAAAGTACTGATCGCTTCCTGAGTCTCCGCATCTCCAGTAGGATTAAGTTTATAAACAATTTCAAACAGTGCAGTCGCCGATTCCTTACAGGAAGTTACTTCAGTTTTGTATAAGTCAATACTTAAATTATGTGAATAAGCATCATCGCGAACCCTTTTGCAGGCAGAAATAGTACTTGGCAAAATGTAGTTAATACTGTCCAATGTGGACTTCACCTCATTTTCATTTGACCCAAGTAGTTTTGGAATAAAAAAGATCGCTGCAACGCCAGTCAGAATAACTGCACTTGCGATAACAATAATTAAGGGCCTTTTGTTTTCGCCACTCTGTGTTTGATTGTTTGTTTCTATGTTAGGTTGTTGATAACCTTGGTTCAATACTGTTTTTTCTTCATTAGGATTTGGGTAGATATTATCTAAATTGGGGGCGTTGGAAGAAACGCTCTGTGGCGACTCTCCACTTAATATAGGATTTTGTTTCCCATCCATTAGCAAAAACCTTTCGAAAATATTATACTGTTGGTGCGGGTGAGGGTAGTCGAAACCCTATCTCAAGTTTGGAAAACTTGCATACTAACCGCTGTACTACACCCGCTTTTCAATCTGGGGTGGGATACCGGGATTGAACCGGTGACCTTCTGGACCACAATCAGACGCTCTAACCATCTGAGCTAATCCCACCATATCAACAATTATAACATATTTATCTTGAAATACCAGGATTTTTCCTTGCAGGCATTTGCGCCGGACCCCTCGTTTGCAAAGAACCACCATCTTTTCCCCCTATTTTTGTATCACCTACCGCTTTCAAAGAACCCCTTAAACCACTATTTTCGCCAACATTGCCACTATTATTCATACTTCCAAATTGTGCCATTTCTTGCCTAGCTTTCCAAGCATTACGTCTAGTTTCTGCCACTACCCCAGAATGTCGATATTTCTTCACTATCTTACGATTCTGATCTATCCGCCTTCTTTCACGAAAACCTTGTGTAGAAGCAACACCAATCTTACCAGCATTTTGTGCATCCGCATAAGCAGAAGTATGCACAACATCATTTTTAGTCTCTTTCATTAATCGCTTCAAAAAAGGATTTTTCAAAATATCCTCCTATTTAGGTAATAACAAAAACGCTATCGTTCCGGCTGTTGCCCCTAAAATGATCGTCATGATAATCGTTATAATAATACCAACACGTGAATCTTTCTCTGGCTTCGTAATAATCGTTACCGGGCCTTTCGGCTCTTCTTTAGGTACAGCAATCTTTTTCTGGTAAACATTTTTCGACAATGGCCGTTTTTCAACCTTAGATTGATTGATAAATGGCGACTTCGGAGTCTTATAAGTACCCTTATTATCAACCGGCTTTTCCACAGGCTTTTCCACTGTTGCTGGTCTCAAAGACTTACTAGCTTTTACCTTCTGAGCCTTCGCCTCCACAGCAGAAGCTACTGGGCCATGATCCAATGGTTTCTTTGGTGCTGTAGCAATCACAGGTTTACTACCCAAATCTTCAACTACCCCCAAAGCTAATACCTGGTTTTTACTAACAGTCGTACGTGAGGCAACAGGAGCTTTCTTTGCCACAGCATTCCCTTGCATCATCTTTGGTGCCACTGGTTTTTTAGCCATTGGGGCAACTCTTCTCGATGCAGTACGAGCTGGTTTAACACCAGTTCTACGTACTACTGATTGCTTCGGCATCTCTACATGTGCCACCCTTGGCGCCTCTTGACCACGCTTAGGTGCGCTAGTTTTATTCTTAGTCGGAACAAAATCTATATATTTTCTGTTCATGCTCTCACTCTTTTAGCTGTTTCAATTATATCAGTAAATTCATTCAAAATCAAACTTGCACCACCAATCAACAACCCATTTACTCCAGGAACAGTCAAATAACTTCCTGCATTTGACGAATTCACACTGCCACCAAACAAAATTGGTATCTGTTCAGAAACTTTTCCTCCATAAGTCTCATCCAAAATTTTACGTATCATCTTCACTACTTCAGAAATCTCATCTGGGGTTGCTATTTTAGCGGCTTTAGTCGAAGAAATTGCCCAAACTGGTTCATAAGCAATAATCACTTTATCTAAATCATCATCTGATACTTCTGATAAGCCACCTAATAGTTGATCACGTATTACATCCGCTGTTTCTCCAAAAGCTCGCTCAGATTCGATCTCACCAATGCAAAGTATTGGTGTAACTTTATTACGAATCGCTGCCGCCATTTTTTTAGCAACCATTTTATCGTCTTCACTAAAGATATACCTGCGTTCTGAATGCCCTATAATAGCATAATCTACCATTCCTCTTAACTGCGAAAAAGAAATTTCACCTGTAAAAGCACCGTAATCACGATAAAAAGCATTCTGCGCTGCTAATTTTATCTTGTGACGGTCTATTTGCAACGATAACGGCTGCAATGCGATAGTTGATGGAGCTACCACAACCTCAGTATCCCTATAGTTTGGTAACGCTTTTAAAAGTTTATGAAGATAGATAGAAGCTTCACCAACGGTGAAATTTAACTTCCAATTGCCCACAATATAAGTTTTCATAACCATATTATATCACATCAATGTATAGAATCTAAAATCTATACTTATTTTAAAGCGTCAGTATTAGCAATTAAACGATTTTTAAATGCTTCTTTTGCGGCTTCCGTATTATTATTATCACCTTTCCAGGTAAACAAAGCTGGATCCTGCAACGCTCGAGCGAATGAAAAGGTTACTGGCCACGGATATGGTCCATTTTTAATAATTTCCGCCAAATTATCTGTAGCTTGCTCCACGGTCTGACCGCCAGATAAGAACACTATACCAGCCAAATCTTCTGGAACATGCTCTTTTAATACTGTGGAGGTAGCCCTACCTACTTCATCTGGACTGGAACTACCAAATTGTTTACCAGCAATCACCATATTGCATTTCAAAATACAAGCTCTTAAATTTACACCAAAATCAGCTAACGAAACGAATAATCTATCCAATATCTTTGCTGTCACCTCTGTAGATTTTTCAATACTATAATATCCATCATAAACCACCTCAGGTTCTACAATTGGTACTAACCCAGCCGACTGACAATTTTTAGCATATTCAGCTAAAATACGGCAATTTTCATCAATCGCTCGTTCAGATGGTGTAATCGCATCTCCAGCTTCATTTAGATGAATTTCAAAAGCTGCTCGCCATTTCGCAAAGCGAAGCCCCATCCGATAATATTCTTTCAATCTTTCCGCTAAACCATCTAAACCTTTTGTATAAGTTTCCAATGAATTCTCAAAATTCTCTAACCCCTGATCAACTTTGACACCAGGAATAATTCGTCGCGATATCAAATAATCCACAAAATTTTGTCCATCATCCGCTTGTTGCCTTGCAGTTTCATCAAACAAAATCACTCCATTTACATATTTTTCTAAATCAGTAGTACTAAGGAATATATTACGATAATCTCGACGATTTTCATAAGTATCCTCGATTCCAAGTTGAGCAAATTTTTTCTTAATAGAACCACCCGATTCATCTGCTGCTAAAATCCCCTTCGGCTTTAATACTAAATTAGCCGCAACTAATTCTAAATCTTCTCCTGGATCCATATTTTCAGATATCTCCTTTAATTCTTCTATTGAAAGTACTGAGTTTAACCTGGCATTTTCCATATTAACTCGTGCCATTCTTAAGCTATCTTCTACTGAATTTCCTAAAATAAAACCACCTAAAATCGTTGCCGAAGCAATTGAGTATGCCGAAAGGTGTGTCAAAACATCAATTCGTCCCACCGCAACATTCTCTTCAATTCCAAGATAAGACATCTTATTTTCAGTAATATAAATTATCTTATTTTCATCTAAGCCCATTGATTCAAGCACTGAAGTTTTTTCCGAATCGTCTTTACTACCTTCACAAAACACCAAATTTGCCCGCGCCACCAATTGATTCAAAACTTGATCATCTAAAGTTCTAAGATAAAGTACTAGTTTCGTATTATGTGACAAATCAAGATATGAATTTATCCGATTCACCGTTTCAGGTTCAAGTTTAGCAGAACGATCAATATAGATATAATCATAAAAATCATCCGGTGTAGCAAAAATCGTCTCTTTATATTCCGTAGGTACAATATAACTAGGTCGCCCATCTGTGACTAAAATATATCTATAAGCTGCTGCTTCAACATCAGATGTCAAATCGCCATCTTCCATTTTTAATTTCGAACCCGTAATCGCAGTCTTAATTCCCATTTTTGACAACACTTCAAGCGTTACCGCCGCACCACCCAAACTAGGTTCACGACTGAAAAAACGGTGCTCACTAGCATCAAAACTAAAATCTAGCCACTTTACACCATTTTCATCAGTTTCAAATTGTTCAGTTCTACTATCAAGATTAAGATAAACATCTTTTAAGACGCTGCCCACTACCAAAATATTCATAAGAATATTATAACACACACTCTAATTTTTTTGCACTAAACGCCTAATTCTTTCAGTAAAGCCTTAAACCAATCTGGCATCTCGCCTTCACCATTAGCATAGCTGGCCCCCTCCTCCATACCAACTTCTAAAAACCAAGTTTCATTTTCTAATTCTTCGTATCTATCTAAATATTGCACGTCATTATCAAATACATAGTTAAAAATCTTACCGTCAATATCTTTTGTCTCAACATCCCATCCGCTCTCCGCCTCATCATTTGCTGTGTAATAATATACTTCCATATCCTCTTTATAGACATCAATAGCTTTGTCACCATTATCATAAGCTAAGCTAATCCACGCTATTTCATCGGCACTCGTTGGTTTCGCAAATTCGTCTTCTGCTTCACCTTCATCATAATCAGCTGTTATTTCCTCACCATCCTCATCATCAAAGTCTTCTTCTTCGTCTGATATAGATTCATCCGATGTTTTATTAGCTTGAATAGTACCGTAAATCCCAAAACCCATCCCAACAACAGCCAATATTATACCAATTACTGCTACCGCTATCGCACGCCTAGAAATTTTTTCTGCTTTCACAACATCCTTGGTCTTTTTTTCATCTTTCTTTTTTTCTTCTACCTTTTCACTCATTTTTTCCTCCTTTTAAATTAAATTACACCAAGAATACCACGCAGCGCATAACCGGTGTCTTCATGATTCCTAACTGTTATAGTGTCAATCCCCATTTCTACTACAGGATAATCGTTCCCGCCAGGCTGAGTCATATCCCCAAAATATAAAATATCTTCTTTTGTCACTTTTAATTCCTCTAGTAAATGAGTCATTCCAAATACTTTATTCATACCAGGAGTAATCGCATTGATGGAAGTCGTACCGCCAATTTCATAATCAAATTCTGGCGCCAATTCCTTGCAACGCGCTACAATTTTCTCACGTTTTTTACAATCTGGGTCCCAAGCATATTTTTCCTCCGTACCAGCCTTTTGTCCAAGTGCTGAAAATGTCACCTGAGAAAGACGATTTTCAATAATCTCATCACCTGGTTTCAATTTATCTTCTTCCCAATATCCCAATTCTTTAGCTGCAGCTTCAATAGTTTGACTAATTTTTTCTACTTGCTCATCAGTTAACGGATAGTTATAAACCTGATCCCAATCCTTCTTTTTTGTATCAAAACGATAATATTGTGTACCTTGAGCCACAAAAAGATGTAAATGAGATAACTGCTCTGGTGTTGGATTCGGCAAACGATCCACTATTTGAATTAAAAATTGGTCAAATTTTTGTCCCGAAATCGGGCAAACTTCAAAATGATCCAAACACCTTACCAATAAATCCGCAATTTCATCAGTAATCGGCGTTTTGGCCACATTTAAAGTTTGGTCTATATCAAATGCAAGTACTCTTTTCATACTAACATTATAACATCAAACCCACTGAATTGTGTATTGAATTAACAACCTATTTTTCTGACTCTTCAGCTTCAGTTTCTTCAGTAGCTTCAGTAGTTTCTGCCTCTGATTCACCTTCAGCCACTTCAGCTGCTACTGCCCTAGCTTCTTCCTCTTCAGCTTCGCGTCTCTCTGCTTCAGCTGCTGGATCATATAATGATACTACTACCTGATCTAAATCAATTTCTTTATCCGCAAATTCAACACCTTCTGGTAATTTTATATCTGCCAATGTCAGTTTATCATCAAGTGAAGTCATTTTTGAAGCATCAATTTGCAATTCTTTTGGCAAATCTGCTGGTTTTGCCTTAACATCAATTTCATCAATCGTTCTAACCATTGCAAAATGGTAAATCTTTGAAGCCTCAGATTCTTCAAAATTAACAATAACTACTGGGGTAGTTGCTTCCACGGTCGCTTTTACTGAAATCGCTCTAAACTCTATATTTAAAATTTTACGAGAAACTGGATCAATATGGACATTCTCAACAATAGCTAATCTTTTTTTACCATCAATCGTCAAATCAATCGGTGAGTGATAACCAGCTCCTAAAAGAACTTTTTCCGTAGAAACATATTCCGAAGCCATCAATAATGGCTCTTTACCGCCACCAAAAATCACTGATGGGATTAAACCTTTTTCACGTAAACTTTTTAATTTTTTGCCTGTAACTTCACGCTTTTCCAGCGTCAATTTATATTCAGCCATAAATAATTCCTTTCAACTTATTATATTATATCATACTTTTTGCACTTTGACCATAGCTGGCCTAAGTACCTTTCCCTCATAAAAATACCCTGGCCTCAGAGTCTCAGCAATTACTTCTTTTTCTCCATCACCTTCTACCATCACCGCCTCATGTAAATCTGGATTAAATTCTACCCCTTTTTCTGATGCGATTCTGGCAAGATCAAGATCCTGCATAGTCTTTTCTAAAGATTTTTTCAAAGGAGCAAGTTCTTCATAACTATTAATAGCTCGTTCCATATCATCAAGTAGTGGTAATATCTTATACACTGTAGCAAATTTTACCGTCTCACGTTCCGTATTTTTTTGCACTTCAATTTGTTTTCTAAAATTTTCAAAATCAGCTCGTGTTCTCTGCAAATCATTTGTTAATTCTATAATTTTTTCTTCAAGTTCTTCATTTTTTTTATTATTTTCTATTTTTTTCATAAAATTCCCTCCAACATATTACCCGCATATTTTACTAATGCCATTACTCTAGAATAATTTTGTCTAGTCGGCCCCAACACCCCAATATAACTTCTATCTGAAAAAGGTGATCTAAATTTCGAAATTATCAATGAAACTTCTGAATTTTTACCAATTGGATTTTCTTTCCCAATAAAAATATTTAATGCTTCGCCCGGCGCCGCCTCTCTTAACCACGGCTCCAAATTATCCAATAATTTAGCTACAGACTGCACGCGCCTAGTATCCACAAATTCTGGTTGTCTAAACAAACTCGAAATACCTGAAAGATACAACTGCCCACCAATCGTTGCAAGTCCCAAATTGCCCGTTAATTCTACTAAGATATCTACAGCACCTCTAATAGCAGCGTCTGCTTGCGATTGTGAAGACACTCGTCGCACCAACGCATGCATTCCACGTCCCAAATTAGATTCTTCATTAATCTTAGGATTAAAGTCTTCAGCTATTTCTTCATTATTTTTCTCTAAATTATTCACATAAAATCTATAGCCCGCATCTGTTGGTATGCGTCCAGCTGAAGTGTGTGGTTGAGCAATCAAACCTAATGTTTCTAATCTCGCCATTTCGGCTCGCACTGTCGCTGGTGAAACCCCAAAAAGTTTCGCCATCGTCACGCTACCAACTGGCGACGCCGTTTCTGCATATTCCTCAATAATTTGACAAAGAATTTGCCTTTGACGCTCTGTAATTTCCATATTTTATATTATACAAAATTAGCACTAAAATGTAAAGAGTGCCAATTTTTAAAATCTCACTCTACAGCATTTACATTTTTAAAAAGTCGTGTTACAATAAAAGGACCTCGCGCGAAAGAGCCAGTATTTCGCACGAATAAACTAGCTAGTTGACTGGTGTACATTAAGGAGGGGTAAAAATGGCTAAAAACGGCAAAAAAAACAAGAGCCTTACTTTGACAGAAAAAGGTATCACTTACAGAGGTACCGTAAAGGACAACAAAATCAGAGTTACTACAACTCGTACCGCTCAGGGTCAGCACATGACCGTTGGAGTCTTTGACATCGCCACCAGACAGTGGCACAATGATGAACTTCCTAAAAATGTCAAACTCAAAATCGAGGCCGCCTACTAGCTTTTTATCCGAGTCCCAGCTAAGCTGGGGCTTTTTCTTTTTTATAATCCTCTCATAAAAACTTCTTATTATCATGCTATAATATAAATATGGAGACTTTAGAAGAAAAACTTTCAGCTATCAAAAAATGGCTCGGTACTGGCAGTATTAATATCTTTGGACTACCTATGTCTGGTAAAGATACCCAAGGTATCAAATTAGCCGAAGCCATCGATGCTAAATTTCTTTCATCTGGTATGATTATTCGTGCTATGGAAAAAGAAACTAAAAACCACTACTCCGAACATGGTGCACTTATCCCTACCAACGTTTTTTACGAATGGGTTTTACCATATTTTGAACGTTCAGATTTATTCAAATATCCCCTAATCTTATCGTCAATCGGCCGCTGGCATGGTGAAGAAGACCAAGTCATGTCAGTCGCCGCTGGTGCGGGCCACGAAATCAAAGCTGTCATTCTTCTTAACATCAGTGAAGCAGATGTCGAACAACGTTTTGAAAAAGCTAAAGTCCTCGATGACCGTGGTGATCGCAAAGATGATAAAGATCTTGAAACCTTCAAAACCCGTCTCCAAGAATTTCGTGAAAAAACTCTACCAGTTTTGCAACATTACAATTCTCTTGGATTATTAGTTGAAATTAATGGTGATCAATCTCGTGAGGCAGTTTTCAACGAAATCGTCGAAAAACTTTACCGAAAAACTTTTTAATCTCATCTCTAAATTCATAAATCACATAAATAATTCCCATCAAAACTACACCCAGTACTGCATAAAGCGCTACAAAAGACGAACTTTTTTCGTAGTTTTCCGGTTCCAAACTATAGTTTGCGCCATCATTTTGTTTATTTTTTCGACATCTTCCAGTTTCAGGATTTAAATAATACCCCTCCTTGCAAGTTTTTTCTTTAGGTACTACTATTTTTCTACATCGCCCCGTAAATATATTGAGATAATATCCTTCTTTACAAACTTTTGTTTTTACTTCTGTTGCTTTCACACAATTACCTGTAACTTCATTTATTACTTTACCCTTTTCACAAGTTTTAAATTCTTGATAATTGTTTGGTGTACCAGGAGTTGGAGCATAAGTCATCCTCCATATTTTTTTGCCATTTTTGTCATAACCTATCCAAGCATACGCAGTGCCTTTTTTCTGTCCATTCGGATAAATCAATATGTCCAAAGTTTTGCCATCCGTATCGATCAATTCCAAAGTATTAGAATTAGTTGGATTTTTAGTCAAACTAAAATCAGTTGGATAATAAACAAAATATTCTTCTGGTTTTATAACTCCCTTTAAATCATAATTTTTATTTTTATATCTTATTTGGCAACCGTTCAATAAAATTTGCTCCGCTCCAGAATTATATATTTCAATAAATTGCTCTGTTTTAACTGTTTCATAATAACTCAAAATTTCTGAGAATTGCAAACCTCTACATTGACTCGGTACCATACCGTAGCCTTCTTCTTCTGTTTGTTCCGCATAATAATTTTCCGCATTATATTGTGGTTCATAACTCGTAACATGCTCAAATTCCCCTGTTTCCAAATTTCTTACCAAAGTAGTCGGATTACTCGATTTGAATTCTTTATAACATCCCAACTTACTAGTCCAACAAACTGCATCAATCACTTCCTCACCTTTCTTAAGAGTAATCCCCGCCTTAAAAGCCAAAGTTTTCTTATAATTCACAGCGGCTAGCTCATTGTCAGGTGAGCTAGCCAAACGAAGGAGGATGCTCTCGCCGGTCATCCAGCTGTTCTCGGGAAATTCAAACAATATCGAATCACTCCCGCTTGAGTTAGTATAGCCTACTGCTGTTCCAGCGAGCAAAATCGGTGTGTCGGAGTTTTTACGGGAAATTTCAATCATTTCTCCAACATTGTTTTTCCCATCCACTGTATATCCAGGATTAACTGCCCGAATAAACAATTCTGGAATATCCTCATTTATTTCAATCTCATCCTCATCAGCAACTACTGCCATCACATCTTTTAATATTGTCATTCCACCCATACCTACACTGATTGTTATAAGTAAAAATAATAAAAATTTTTTCATAGCGAGAAAACTAGCATGAACACACTGGAAATGCAACCCCCTACATGTTATAATTTAAACATGAGTGCTTTCATATCTATTGGAATCTTAATTTTAGCTATGCTTATTCTAGCTTTTCTACAACTTACGCCAGGCGTTTATGCACTTTCTTACCATTATGCTTTCGGTAAATATTCTAAAATAAAATCATCCTACTTAATGCTTTTTTTCATCATAGGCGTTGAAGTTATTTCTGCTTGTATTTTTCTTTCTATTTATTATCTTCTCTCAATTTTATTTTTTGATAACTTTAAACCCGAAACTAGCATTTTCACCTGGATTTTATCAGGTATCCTCATTACCTTAGGATTTTTTAGTTTCTTTTATTATTTCCGTCGCGGCAATGGCACAAAACTATTTATACCCAGAAGATATACTAAAGCCCTTGAATTAAATGCTAACTCTATCAAAACCCGTTCCGATGCCTTTGTCCTCGGAGCTCTTTCTAATGCTTGTGAATTTCTTTTTACTCTACCGCTATATATCATTGCTTCAGTTGAAATTATGCGCCTCGATCTACAAAATACGTCTATTAATCTTTTTGCTATCATGTTTGTATTGTCACCTTTAATACCTCTATTTATCATCCGTTATAAATTCCAAGCCGGACAAACTCTAGCAGACATTATAAAATCTCGCAATAAAAACAAATTTTTTACTCGCCTTATTCTTGCTACCTGTTTTTCCCTTATCGCAATATTAATTATTTGTTTTAGGACTATTTATTAATGAAAAATTTCGATGATAAAGACATAGAAAAAGAATTAAAGATTCATGCTCGTGGGCTCAGCATCCCAGAAGGTGCCGCTGAAATCTTTATTTCACGCACTCTAAAAGACGCCAAAAAATCACTTCGTAATAAAACAATCATTACTGAAAAAGATTTAGAACGCGCTATTATTAAAGAATTAAAGAAATATAACGCTGATTTAGCTTATGTTTATCAAAATCATGATACAATAATATAAGAATGGCTAAGAAATACGATTTTAAATATATAGTAATTGGTAGTGGTCCCGCAGGCTCTGCTGCCGCCCTCACATTAATTAAATCTAAAAAACGCGTCGCTCTTGTTGAAGGTCGCTTTTATGGCGGTTCAAATCTCAACACACGTGATTTACCATATAAAGTCGCATTAGATTTTTCACATACTTATGCCAAAATTAATACCTATCCTGAATTCAAAAATCAAGATTTTTCTTTTAATTTTTCCACTATTGCTGCTCGTGAACTAAATACTATTACCAAATCAGGTGGTAATGATAAAAAAATCTTCGAAGACGCAGGTATTGTTTGTATAGATGGATATGCTAATTTTCTTGATCAACACACCATTGCTATAGGTCAACAAAAAATTACTGCCGAATATTTCATTATCGCCACTGGTTCTAACTTAAAAACTCTCGGTATCGCCGGAACTGAACATGTTGACTTTCTCACTCCAAACACTGCTATCAGAGCTCGTCGTTTGCCAAAAGTTATCACTGTCGTAGGTGGTGGCTCTACTGGTTGCGAAATCGCCGAATATTACGCCGAACTTGGTGCTAAAGTATTAATCCTCGAAACTTCAGATCAATTACTTCCACGGGAAGACAAAGAAGTCGGAGAAGTTATTTCTAATTATTTTACTCGCCGCCTTGGCATTTCAGTTCTCACCAGTTGTAAAGTTGTTTCTTTAGAAGAGGATAATTTCAGTAAATATGTCGTTTTCCAAACCGAAGGCACCGAAAAAATGATTCGTACTGAAACTATTATTCTTGCTACTGGTAGCGAACCGGTTACCGATTTTGGTCTTGAAAATGCAGACGTTAAATACAAAAAATCTGGTATTATTGTTAATAAATTATTCCAAACTTCATCTAAAAACATTTATGCAGTTGGCGATTGTCTTGGCGGTGAATCATCAACCGAGCGTGCATATCAAGAAGGTCTTACAGTTGCAATTAACCTCGTTAATAAAACCAAAACTGCTATTAACTACAAAGGCATGTCTCGTCTAGTTAATACTTGCCCAGAAGTAGCTACCGTTGGCTTAAATGAAAACGACCTGCTTCGTCGTGATTGCAAATTCAAAAAAGCTATCATTAAATTGGATGAAACCACCGCTAGTAAAATCTATAATTTCAACTATGGTTTCGTAAAGCTCTTAGTCGATAAAAATAGTCGCATTTTAGGAGCAACTATTGTTGCACCAAATGCCAGTCTCATGATCGGTGAACTGTCATTAGCTATCCGACACGACCTTAGCACCCTAGAACTCGCCAGTACTCCACATGTCAACAACGCATTCAGTGAAGTCATTAAACTCGCTGCTAAAAAACTTCTGCCTAAAAAACATTGACAAAAGATCATATATCATATATAATATAACACACATCGCGGGGTAGAGCAGCCTGGTAGCTCGTTTGGCTCATAACCAAAAGGTCGTTGGTTCAAATCCAACCCCCGCAACCAAAATCATCTATAGCCTAACGGCTATTTTTTCTGCATAAAAATAGCTCGAACATTTGTTCGAGCTATTTCAGTGAATTTTAGAAATTGTGCTCAGTAATTATTGGCTCAGTCTTATTTAACGCATCATACCCACCTGATGCTAATAATTCTAATGGCCCCATAATCGAAAGTGACATATCATTTCTATTATCAAGTGTTACTGAAACTCTTCTGTATAAGTCATTGGCTCTACCAGTCGAATCTACTTTAACTTGTACACCTTTCAAATTTACCTTATCACCAGAAGAAACTTGTTCACAATCTGGATCACCTGCTGTACAAGTCTTACAAACAGAATCACCGCAAAGAAACTCTAATAAGAAACTTGTAGACGGTTTACCATACGGTAATGCTACCGCAAAAATGAATGTATCGTCATTACGATCGCCACCTACTGGGTTCGGTAATCCAATCGTAGCTGAGCATAAGTAGTCACCACCTTCTTCACAATGAACTGTATACGGTAAATTATTTGCAAGTTTATTATTCGATTTTGCGAACTGAGCCGCTGTAATATTGTTATCAGTACCATTATACGCCGTATAATGAGTTGCGTCACTACTTGTTGAAGTACTGCTAGTTGGTACCAAATATACCATTGCGCGATCAGTTAAATCACCTCTTGTTGTATCAAAATCGTCCATCTTGAATTTTTGTGAAGTTTGTACCATAGCTACCGAAATAGTCGGTGGAGCAGCAATTGCGCCAACACTCGCAGCTTTAAACGCCACTGAACTGCCAGAAGCATTAACATTGGAATATCTTACATCAGCAGTATCAGTATCAGAAAACCAACTCACCACAATCTTATTAACAGCTTTAGCTTGTACGCCATCAAACTTTGCTTTTACTACTCTTATCATATTTGACGAAGATAATGTCGCTTCATATCCAGGTGTAACATCTGTCATAGTCACACAAGTATAAGCCTGTTGCATGTTATTCCCTATCGTACCAGTATTGGACTCATCAATCACCACTGGTTTTCCTTCTCCATCTACACGGCCTAATATTTTAGCGACCATGTCACAATCTGGATTCTTCCAAGCAGCAAAAATCGCATCACAGCCAGGCAAATTTTTACCATTCTCTTTTTGAATCATACAGTTCTGATAGTTATAATAAGCTAGTTTAGCATCCTCAACACCCGCCATTGCCGAATCATATGCTGATTGTGAAAGATCGTCATTAGAAGTTCTCGTCACTTCGGAAATAATAATTGCCGCAAAACTTGTCGCAATAATCATAAGGACCAAAGTCGAAAAAGCCACAATATAGAAAGATGCTGCTCCTTTCTTAAATTTTTTCTGTTTTTTTCTCATTATTTATCCTCCATTTGCCTCTGCGGCAAAATTAAATTTGTTAATCGCACAATAATCAAAGTTTTCAATCGAACCATTATCTAAGTCTCCTGGTGTTGTACAAAAATCTCCAGTCGACATCACATTGATACCACCGCTAACAGTCCCAAGTATAAATGAAACGGTATAAAACATATTATTGACTGAAGTACTTTCAGCTGGCACAGAAGTTGAAAGATCATATAATGCCAACCCAGTACTCTTTTCCAATAAATCAATTGGAGCTTCATCCACTACATCATAAGCTTCCGAAGTAATATCAAATCTATTATTTGCTCCACCTGCACCAGTTATATAATCAGCTCCTGCCGCCGCAATACAAACCGATCTAGATTCATCATGCAACTTAAGTAATTTACTAATTGGTGCAGTAACCGTTTGTTTCACTCCTGCAGCATCAACTACTTTATAAACCAATACTGCTTGACTTACATCACCCAGAACTCTTACATTAGTATCGCCAGTATAAAAATATCCAGAATTCCAAATATACGAATAGTTCCCTGTACAAATTGCACCATACACTGGTACATTATTTACTGTTCTATTTCCAATTTTTACAGAAGCAGTTCTCGTAGCAAAAATAAAATTACGCCCAAAATCATTTTCACACTTCTTCAAAATCGAATCAGCAGCTACTCCTTCAGCATAGACATTACCACATTCACTCTTCACCGACGTAGCCGAAGAATTCTGAATTGAAGCTCTTATATCATTAACGATCTCCATGCCAGTAGTATTAACCTGATTCAAAATAACTCCACGATGATATGAAGAAATGGAATTCATCACTATTATCACCACTGCAAGCGAAAGAATTGATATAAAGACAACCGACAAAGAAAGCTCAACTAAAGTAAAACCACTCAAAACTTTTCTATTATGCATATGTTTACAATTATACCACATATTCATTCCAGTCTACCCAAATCATCTACACTTATTATCGCCTTCATCATTTATAATTTGAACTGCTGATGAATTTCTTGCATCTTTATTAATTCTCACGTTGGCACGTCTATTATAAGCTTTTGACCCCTCCGGATTAATACAAAAATCTATAGCTTCATTTTTAAAATTCGTACCATTCAAAAAACTACCCAAGATAGCATTATTAGTTGTTTGGACTTTATTATTAATTTCGATTGTATTATTTTTCATCACAAAAGTATAAACAGTCCCAGAACGTGGATGGCGTACTACTAAAATAGCAGCTTTAATCGGCGCATAACAAGTAGAACTAGTACAAGCCTGCTGCGCCTCAGCCTGCCATCTTGGAGTATAGCTCTCTACAATACCAGCTAATTTAGTTGTCCCACCTTCCCTAATCACAACATCAGCTTCTACGCCATTCAACGCTGTTAAAATATTGCCTGAACCAACATCACCGTTAACTTTACCTACAATATCATAAACGAATGCTGTTCTACCGTCTATTCTGGCACTACTTTCTAACCCAGTAGTTTCACCAAATGTTACTAATTTACCATAGATTGCTTGCCCAGAACGCCCACTATCAGCATTCTGTACATTCATAGTCTCTGCATAAATATTACGTAAGAATTCTACGAAACTCTGTACTGAATCATTAAACCTCTGATTATATACCGAACTCTGCACCCCCATAGTTACTCCTAAGAACAAAAGTCCCGTAATAGCCAAAAACAAAGTTACTTCTATTATCGTAAAACCACCCAATTTTCTTTTCATATATTTATTATAACATAAGCACATTCAAAATAAAACAATTAATAGCTTGGGAATAAATACATTATCCATTTTTCAATATTTGAATAATTTTTTTCAGTTCTTTCAGTAATCGTGGCAATTTTGTGTTTATTTCTAGCCGTCTCTGAATTTTCCGGCATTACCACCATCTTTTCTCCAGAAAATTGTTTATCCAAATATTTTCTAGCCAAAAGTTCTTGATATTCATCAGATTTGTAATATTCATTTTCAAGTTCCGCTGCTTCGACCTCCACATTTAGAAGCTCCAAAGCCTTTTTTTCAGTGGTTAACCTTTCTGTTAAATCCCAGTTCCGAGACATTGCCATAATGGATTGATAAGTCCACATTAAACAAAGAAAAACCGCTAACACAAGCACCACATTTTCTACCGATAAATAATCGTGCTTTAATTTATAAATCAAGCGCCTATATTTCGCTTTTATCCCGTTCATGCTTATCATTATAACATTTTATGATAAAATATAGTAGCGGGGGGTATAGCTCAGTTGGTCAGAGCATGCGTCTTATACACGCAGTGTCCTTGGTTCGAGTCCAAGTACCCCCACCAGATTTTATATAACTCGGCATTTTAGCCGATTTTTTAGTGGTAATTTTCTGTTAAGTACCTTGCGACAATAGTATGCAATTTTAGACCATTTTTGCAGCAAAAAACCGCCAAAAATGCTATTTTCATCCCTGTTAAAATGTCTGTTAATACCCTAGACAATCTGGTTGAGCAAAAAGCACCTGTGGACTAAACCTGAGGTGCTTTTCTTAGAATTTCCGAGTTTAATTAGTAATTCTTATATACATTCCCATTAATATCTATCAAATGCGCAGTTAAATCACCGCCACCGAAAATTGAAACAATCTTTTCATACCCATCTAAGTTCTCGATTGTTCTGGAACCATTTTCAGAGATATCTATACGAGCCACACTACCATCTTTCTTTATTAGGTATATGTAAGGTACACCTCCGTTCCCTATTTCAACAAAATACGCACTGATAATACCGTCAGCTTCAGCAATGACGACCGAACCGCCATCTATATCAGTGATGGTGAGGTGAGAATTTTCGACACGTGCTGCCACTGTTCTTTTAACGTTATCTGAGCCAGTCCAATGAGAATAATAGCCAAATACAGTTGCGACATAATTTTTAGCAAGATTGTCTGCGAAATTTTTATACCCATCAACAACGGTGTCTGTTATGGTTATCGTCGTCCCATCATTGGCATTAGTTTCAATCTCGGGGGTTTCAATTGTAGTAACTGTTCCATCGGCTTCTTTTATTTGAACTTTTAAATCAGAAATCTGGCTATCTTTCTCAGAACTCTGCATCATACCATAAACACCAAATCCAATGCCACAAACTGCCATAATACACGCAATCGCAGTCACAATTTTTAAACCATTCCTATTTTTTTGCTTATTATCCAATATTGGCGTCACTGGTACTCCAGTATCAGTATTTTGT
>JAGCST010000041.1 GCA_017964025.1 Candidatus Saccharimonadota bacterium | reverse complement strand
CCTGCAAACGTACCAGTCGTATATTTACGCAATCTCTGTGCCAATGCCGGACCTGAGCCCTCCATATGTAAAAGCGTGTCATATAAATTCATAATTGTCGGTGGCGTAGATTGATGTGTCAATGGATCAGAAGTAATTCCCGCCCTGGCATATGTGTCAATCAAAGCTTGATCAAGATCTGCTTCTTCACTTGCAGTCAAAGCTGGCACCATCTGCCCACCAGAAGACATCTGATTACCACCCAACATCGTACGGAATAACCCATGTAAAGTTACTAAATTAGCTCTCAAAGCATCGTTCGCATCCTCCGCATCAACCACTTTTGGCAAATCGAATGGATTAATTCGTACATCCGAGTTAAGAGATAATCTAATATATGTACCACCTACCGCATCACACAATTTCTGATACTCATTTTCTGGATCAATAATCAAAATCTCAGCCCCAACCATCATCGAACGAAGCGCTTCTAGTTTGACCGTAAATGACTTACCTGCACCAGACTTTGCAAACACCACCATGTTAGCATTCTCAAGTGAGAATCTGTCAAAAATCACCAACCCATTATTATGCATATTAATACCGTATAAAATGCCTTTATCCTGAGTCAAATCAGCAGACGTGAATGGGAATGATGTCGAAATTGCACCTGTATTCATATTACGACGAATCTGCAACTGATCCGCACACTGCGGCATAATCGAATTCAAACCTTGCTCCTGTTGTGAATTCGCCACTTTCGAAAATACCATTTGTTGACCAAAAATTGTCTCAATTTTTTGTTGTACGAATTTCATCTCATCCAACGAATCTGCCCATAAAGTCACGTAAAGCCCAAATCGGAAAAACTTTTCCGCACCTACCTGCAACTGATCACGCAATTCCTCTGCATCAGTAATCGCCGCCTCAAGCTCCGGATCACGTACTCTTCCTTTTTCTGCATTCAAGTTCATCGAAGCTTCAAGCTGTGTTACCTTAGTTTTCAAATTTTTCATCACCACTGCCGACTCTACCGGATAAATATACATCGACACATCCAAAACTTCATCGATATTAATAATCGGCGACAACCAACCAGTATACAAAGTACGCGGATAACCATAAATATACATTGTTCGTCCATACTTATTACCTAATCTAAAATAATCCGAATGAATTTCAATTGCAGATGGTGAAATCAAATCACGTAAAGTATTCGTACCTTGCTCAAACGCATGCTGAATTTCTGCCGCTTCCATCGCTTCATTTTGCGCTGCAATTTCTGCTGGTGTCAATTGACGTTTTTTAGCCATTACATTTCTCCATTTTCCGGCTTATCGCCCTTCTTTACATACATTGTCGCAAGTTTAGAAAAGTCTACTAAAGGTTCTCTCACCGCAGTATCAGGATTATTAAAGTTATAATAAAGTTCTGCTAGTTCCTTAGTATTTAAACGCACTGAGTGAATCCCAATTTGGAAAAGTCCAGACATTACCGAATCTACACGGTTAGTTAATTCCGTCAAAGCTTTATCATAAGTTGCACGGTCAATCCTCGTTATATCTGAAGTTTTTCCTCTAGAAAATGACTTAAAAAAGTTTTTCGTATCCTGCAACGATTTTTCCATATCCTGGGAAATATAATACGGAATGATGATAAAGAATGACTTATCCATAATATTTGCTTCTTGTGACAAAACATCAATAAAGTTGATGTAATCATCCATCAAAACACCAAGTAGCATATTATCATTATTACGCCTAATATCTGCCAATCTTTCAAGATATGGTCCAATATCTACTCGTTGTGAACGTATCAAAATCTGCGTCGTAAATTTCAACGAATTCAGAAAGTTCTGGTATGAATATTCCACACCTTCACGTTCAGTTTCCGACATCAAATCAAAGTTAATCGATTTACAAGCTACTACTGCTCTAAACGAACCATCTTTCATTATTACCACGTTATCACGCAACTCTGAAATTAATAAAGTTGCTTGCGTTGATGTGGGAACATCTTTGTTCGGTGAAGCTGGTGCAGCTTGCTGCGCATTAAGTGCCATCGAACCAAGATTTGCTGCATTCTGATTTGCCATTTGATCAGGCATCGGCTGTTGCATCGGCATCTGTTGCGTCGGTTGACCAGGCATAATCGTCTGTGGCATGGCCGGAACACCTTGTGTCATCGGTTGCTGTCCAGGCATAATCATTTGTGGTCCATTAGAGTTCATTTGCTGTGGATTCATACTTTAGTGCAGCGATATAAAAACTTCGCCCTCTTCCTTTCTATTTATACGGTTAGCTTCCTTCGCGATGGTCGCAATCGAAAAATCAGTATTATTTGCTAATTCTATTATACTAGGTTTCGGCGGAGTTTTTTCAACTTTTTCCGTCGATTCTCGCTTTACTTGGTTAGACTTTTCCACAGGCTCAGTTTGTATAGGAGCACCTGGTGTTACTACTACCGAAGAACTAAAATCTGGTTTACTAGATGGTACTTCTGGTGGCGTAGCCAAAACTGCTGAAGCCTCTGGTGTCTCTTCCGAATCACTTCGCTTTTTGATTGTACCCGTAATATCCTCGCTTTTAGCAATCATTGCACGCATTTCTTTCATTACCTCTTCATGACGCAGATTTTCATCTCGTGCAATCGTATCCTCCAAATCATTAAAATGCGTAGTTTCAAACATATCATTAGTCATTTCAGCTTCTTTTACAATCTCATCACTTATTTGACTATTGTTATTAACGCTCTTAATTGCTTGCCCTTCTGTATCTACAATGTTTGCCAAGAACGATAACCGATGCGTTGCTTCTTCACCAGTAATATCACGAGTGCGTGAATCTTCAACGATTTTTGGTGCCGTAATAGTAATCGTAGATTCTCTTTGTCCAGGCGTCCAAATCCTTTTATGCGGCTTTAAATAATATGACACAATCGCCGCTAAATATGTCTCCATCGGCTGATCTTTTTTGAGCGGCAATGCTAGCACAATAAAGAATAAAGCTGGCAACACTGGAATAAGCACAAGTAATGGAAATACCGAAAAAAGCGCTACTGCTATTGCAATCAAAATACCAGCAATCAAAAGATAAACAAACTGCCGAAAACTAAACGGCCCGAGTAATTTATCGTCCGCCTCAACATCCTGAGGCACCTTATATTGCGCCATACCAATATTATAGCATAATTAATTTGATAAGCATAAACAAAGCCATATCAAGTTCATCTTGATAATCATTATCTAAGCATCAGGATAATTATCTGGATCAGATAATAACTCTCTCAAATATTTATAGAGTTCAATGCTATCCGCAGAAGGATCATCTTTACGATAATATTGTTCATATTTTTTCGCCATGAACGACCCCTCACCAAACCATTGGTCTAATTGCTCCATAGTATCTTGGAAGAAATCTTCCGTAGGCTCATCAGCAATCTTATCTTTTAACGCCTGTAAATCATTTAAAAATATTTCACGCGTATCGGCATCATAAATACGATGACTTGCATCATTGGTGTCGTTAGTCGAATTTGCAGTATTCGCCTTTTTAGCTCTTTGTGAATCATAATAATTCATTTCTCGCCTTAAAGCGTCCTCATCATCAAGGTTGACCCATCTACGCAACCAGTCTTTTGCGTTAATTGCAGTACCACTAGTACGTGTGCGATAAATTTGCTTCAACTTACCACTTTCACCTAAAATCTTTCTCAACTGTTTACCTGCTAATTTCATCTTCAACGCTTTAACATCAGCCTCACGCTTTTTCTTTGCGTCTTTTGCAGGCTCATCAGCATAACGAGTCTGAATCTCATCATAAGCCTCACGATATTCACGATTTCTTTCTGCCGAAAGCTCCTTATCTGAATCTGCTTCTAGATATGTAGCCAACAAATGTTCCATTATAGGATCACGGTAATCAGTTCTCATATTCAAAATTTGACCAGTAGTTTGATCTTTAATATAGTCATTCGCCTTTTTACGGAAGTATTTTTCTACTTCACCCTTATGCTCACCAAATCCATTATCTTCCCAAACTGGCACCAAATCATACACTGGATTCTTATCTTCATCAACTATCAGTTGACCATTTTCATCCTTTTTCTGTTTTAATTCATAACCTGTCCAGAACTTAATACCACTATTAATCTGCTCGCTACCAGACAACCATTTCAAACTAGCTGACAAAAATGCTGGTTCAAATGCAGTTTGAATTTCTTCACGTTTCTTCAAATAACCTTTTACGTCCCAATTATTAGATCCGTCCTTACCTTCAACAAAACCATAAGCTTTCTTCAAACTTTCATCTAAGTTAGATAACGCTGTACGTTCAATCGAATCAAGTGACGTACCTTCCAATAATTTCTTCGCATCTTTTTTGGCATACATTATAGTTCCATCTGGCTCCTCATGATAACCCTTCAAATATTCATCATAGGTTATAGACGATTCTTTTCTATCATTATTGTTATACATGCGTGCCGTCTCTAGATTAATATACTTGCCAAATCGACGAAGCGCAGGATCATTATCTTTTACTTCAAACATCAAGAAACTAGCCAACGATTGTGCTGCATTAGTTCCAAGTTGCACACCACCACCCAATTCCTTACTAAGCACATTATCCAACTGACCTTTCACTAAATCTGTATCACCACGTTGATTCAATACTCTCAAACCAGCTACAATGGCATCAATATTAGCCACCGCGTTACCCTTTTGAGTCATCTCATTCATTCTAAACACTATGTCCTTAGTCGGTACAGTATTGTTAAAATATGTCTGAATCGTTGATTCATGTATCTTTCTCTGGGTATCATAACCCCGAGCTGCTGTTGCCACTGCATATTGTACGTCAGACTCATTCCCCTCCATAATCTGGTGCATGGCATTATATCTAGATAGTTCTGCAGTATGAGCCAAATTATTTGGATCGAAATGGAATTTATAACCTTCCTTCTGTACTTTTCTATCACCTTCCTTCTTAAAGCCATTCACATCATCCATATGTGCATTCATTGCAGCCTCCATTCTATTATGGAAACCTCTTGCATTTTCATACTCAATCTTCTCACCACGCGCCTGTTCCACTTTCAACATATCAGCTGCCGTCACCATTCTTGCATCTAATTTATCCAATCGAGCTCTTTGCACCGTTCCTTCCGCGGCCAAATAACCAAGGCCCTTATTCATCGTGTTCTTATCACGGCTAATCACTTGCTGATATTCAAGATTTTGTGCAATCCTACTATAAGCTCTTTCTCCTCGTTTAGTTGGTGCGCCAGTCGCTCCTCTACCTTGCCAATTCTTCTGCGCTCGTGCTGCCAATGCTCTATTCCTTGCAAGTGCTGCATTTTCATTAGTATCCTCTTCTCTAGCAATCCGACGGCTATTAATAAATTGCATCAATCTCAATGATGGAGTCCTTGTACGTCTATCAGAAGCTAACATCCGCTGTTTTGTCGCCATCCGATGTGAATCTGCCCAGGCCCTGTTAGAAGCCAACGAGCCAGACGCAATACCACGCATCCTTGAGTTAATATCCCCAAGGAACGTACCGCTCATCTTCATTAGTGACCACGAGAAGAATAACGGGAAAATTTGCACCGCTGTACCAAGCAACAAACCCCATCCATTTTTCGCGCTCATAATAATCGCAAAACCAGCTAAAGATGATGCACCAAATAATAACGAAAACATTGGATAAAATACCAACATCTTCATCAATAATTCTTTCCATTTTTTAAACCATTTTTCCGTATTCGGCAAAATATTCGCTACCATTGCAAGCGGCGAAATCATAATCAAAAGCACCACTACCGCTTGACGAAGTGCAATTGTAATCAAACCAGTCACTGCCGCCACCAACGCGCCCAACGCCGTAGGAATCAACATCCAAATTGCACCAGCTTCAAACGCAATCGCTGCTCCACCAATCGCCAAGGCCGTTCCTCCAGCCATTGCACTATACATTCCCGTATAAGATAAAGCTCCCGCCTCCATCGAACTTGTCGCCATTGTCGTTTCCTGAATCGAAGTAAAAAGTCCTCTTAAACTGTTACCGATGATATTCGATGCGTCCACTGCTAATAGACATATTACAAAGCTAAGATTCACCATAATTGCAGCTACAATCAACTTCGGTAATGATTTTTTAACCCCATAATTAGAAATCCCTAATCCTGTAATTTGCGAATAAATCACAATCAAAAGGAAGATGATAAACACAATATTCGTAAAACCACGGAAATACTTCCAAATTTCATAAATCGGCGTGCCATCCTCAGTGGAAATCGGGTTAATCACTAGAAAATCGCTAATCAGGTTGTATAAGAAATCAACGCCCTTAGCAATCGCCCCTGTTGTTGGACATACCAACCAGCCCAACGCCCCTAAACTATCTTTACAAGTATCATTTCTCTTACTTTTGTTGGAAGCATTACTCTCTGTATCAGCAGTAGTCTCAGTAGTAGTCTCATCTTCCGTAATACTCTCATTTTCATCAGTAGTTTCAGTCGTTTCTGTATCAGGATCTTCTACGGTAGTAATATTATTAGAAATAGCATGAACATCATTAGACTGTAAAACTGTAGCACTCACCCCTGTAAAAATACATATGAACGCCAAAAATCCGGCAAAAGTTGCCCTAAGCCTTTCAAATTTTGAGGATTTTTTGACACTCATATATTTCTTTCGCCTCCCTTTTAAGACCTTTACAGATTGGGCCTTTTTCAAGGCGTATAACAATTATAGCACGCATAAGCACTTTTGTCAAGAGGTATTAAACGCTATTTCCAGATATGTCAAAAACATTTTATAATCACAAAAATAATCAAAAATCTAGACATTTTGTATATTTATGCTAATATAAAATTATGATTAAAAAAATACTTCTTTCTCTTGTTATTTCATCGACAGCAATTCTTTCTCTAATTACTTTATGCACTCCAGTTAGTGCTGTCGGTTTCGTGGGACGTACAGGTACTGCCTGTGGTAACTTTGCCGGTTTTACTTCTTGGGACTGCAATGTAAATATTAGCTCTGCTGACACCATCAAATCTGGTATTTGGACTATCGCAGCCAATATTTTAACCGACATCACCGTTCTTGCTGCTTATCTTGTTTTAGGTTATGTTATTTATGGTGGCTACCTCTATATCATGTCTAGCGGCGATCCAGGCAAGATTGCCGACGGCAAAAAGACTCTCATTCATGCTTTCATCGGCCTTGCTATTGTTATGCTATCAAATGTCATCCTAAATACTATCCGTATTGCCCTCGGCACTAATTTCTCCGCCGATTGTACTACTACCAATTGTGGTGACCCAGGCGTCATGGCTACTAACGCCATCCAATGGATTATTGGTATGGCTGGTATAGTCGCAGCTATTTTCATCGTATATGGTGGTGTAGGCTATATGACTTCTAATGGTGATCCAGGTAAAGTCAAGAAATCTAGAGACGCTATAGTTTATGCCGGTATTGGACTTATCATTGTTGCCATCGCCGAAATCATCACTGCCTTCGTAACTAATACTATTAAGGATGCTGCAATCAATACTACCTATCAAACTATAATCTCAAAGGAGGTCCATGATATCAAAATTGACTAAAATAATACCACTTATAATAGTAGGCATCCTCGGAATCAATTTTTTAATCACTTCACCTGTTTCAGCTGATGATATTTGTAGTAACCCCAATGTATCACAAGAAGTTAAAAATGCTTCCGGCTGTGGCGGTGGTGGAGGAGAAACTCTTGATAGTGCTCTAACCAGTATTTTAAAAGCAATCATCTTAATTATGGGCCTAGTAGCCGTAGTCTTTATT
>JAGCST010000040.1 GCA_017964025.1 Candidatus Saccharimonadota bacterium | reverse complement strand
CCATCGTAGTTTTTCCAAGTAATAGTATATTTACGCGCTTCCTCTTTATATTTAGCGAAATATTCAATATCCCCATCCACCGCTTTGACCTCTTGATTCCAACCATCAAAAACGTAGTCATGTTGAACATCACTCTTTTTAGCTGGGGTTGGTCCATCATAAGTTGGTATAGTGCCTTCTAAGACTTTGTCGTCAACTTCTAAAAGGATACCGTCTTCATTTTTCCACATGACGGTATATTTTTTGGGGTTTTTAATTTTTGAGGGAGCATTTGATGAGTTATCACCGGTAGTAAAATTACATGCCGTTAATAATAAAGAGAATGCGCCGAGTATGGTTATTAGCTTATACTTACTTTTCATACTACTCGTCTCCTTTAAGTAAAAATAATACACAAAAAATAATTTCATATAAAATATAAAACTAATAAAAATAATTGACCCGTGTATTAAAATAAGCACTTTTAAGTGCCTATTTTGAATTTGCCTTATGTTCTTTCTTTATGCGGTACATTTCTTTATCGCTTAATTTAATAGCGGTTTCTATTGAATCATCCGGACAAGAAACTGTATAACTTCCAACAGATAGTTTTAAGGCGAAATCTTTGTTTTTAAATTGCTTAACCATCTCGTTAATTTCTTCCACTATTTGAGCGGCTTTATCTTCATCAGTATCAGGTAGGATCGCTAAGAATTCATCCCCACCCATTCTGAAGAGAAATGCATCAGCGGGAAGAGCTTGTTTTAAAGCATCTTTTGCATAGCAAATATATTGATCCCCCGCACTATGACCGAATTCATCATTGATACCTTTTAAACCATCGCAATCAGCGGAAATAATTGTCAAAGGATAATCGAGTTTTCCACCCTTCCAATGTGTTAGTTCATCAAAGTAAGAACGATTATATAAGCCGGTTAGTTGATCAGTGATAGATTTTTCACGTAACTGCTGTCTCAATAATTCCTCGTTAGTGACATTATTGACAATAGCGATAATGCCATACACATCACCATTTTCATTTTTAAGCGGTTCTTTAATAACCTGTAAATAATCAACGCCTTCTTCATCATCCTCTTTGATGATGTAGTTTTTGCCTTTACCAGTTTTGACAACTTCAAAGTCCGCCTCTCTGGCTCTTCTAGCGTTTTCTTTGTCTTTTCTTATTTCATAATCAGTCTTGCCGCGTATTGATTCAGTGACTAGATGATGCCAATGCTGGGAAGAAAAGGCATATCTTCCTCTTCTATCTTTTAGATATATAAGTGATGGTAATACTTTTAACATGTTAGAGAAATCATCAAAGTTAGTTGAATTTGATAATCTAATCGCATTATTAATTCTACTAAAGATAATTTCTTCACAGTCTTGATCAAATATAACATCTAACGCTGGACCTCTTAAAAGCTTACTATCTTCATCCATCGTCTCCTCATTAGTGGCAATTAAGATCGGTAAAGAGAACATATAAGAATTTCTCTTATTAACAAAATTCACAAAGTCATCAAAGCCAGTTTTCTTTGATGGATTATCAACGATAATCAACGCAAATTTATCAAAAGATTTAGTGAGGATTTTTTTCATATTTTCAAACGAAAAAACTTCCACTACTTCATATTTCTTTTTAATAACAGTGGTTAAATGATTGATGTGATTTGAATAGACATCAAAAATAATCCCTATTTTGTCCATGATAATTACCGAGATTTGATAATTAAATTATATAGTAAGTAACCGCTATTGAAATCATTTTTGAAAATAATTGCAAAAGTATTGACTTTATTAATAAAAAAGTAGAGTATATAGTACTGCGCTGAAAAATGTGCCAAGATTTTTTGGTATATTTGAAGCTCTTTTTTATTTTACAAATTCGTTTTTTTGTAACAAGACAATTTTTATCCTATTTATATGACAATTTTTAGATAATGGGCAATTATCCGAAAACTACTCTTATTATTTAATATTTATTAAAGGTCTTATTTCACGCGTATTGATAGCGCACCTATCACTCATAAGCACGCATATTCTTGAGCCGGGCTCTTAGATTTTTTTATTGTTTTTTAAACCTCAATGAAATAAGATTTACGCAAAATTAACTTTTTACAAAGGAGAAAAGTAGTTATGAAAAAAGCAAGTAAATTGCTAGTTGGATTAGCGTTATCCGGTATGTTACTTACCGGTTGCAACTTCAACCGCAATAACGAACTCAATGCTGGTACAAAAGAACAAATGGAAGTTTATAAGTTGTACGCAGCAGAAGGTGGAACACTAACATACGAAGAGTGGTTAGAATCCATCAAAGGTGCAGACGGCTCCGCATTCTCAGCCGGTGCTGCTGACCCAGATGCAGCCGCAGGTAAAGCTGGCGATGTCTACATTAACACAGCAAGTTGGCATGTCTTCGTCAAAGTTGGTAATGCCTGGCAAGATCTCGGCAGTATCAAAGGTGACAAAGGTGACAAAGGTGACAAAGGTGATCAAGGTCTCCAAGGTATCCAAGGTGAACAAGGTCCTCAAGGCCCACAAGGTCCTCAAGGTGAAAAAGGTGATGAAGGCATTGCCGGTAATTCATTCTATTCAGACTTCGGTAACCCAGCCGCTGATTTCGGTAGAGATGGCGACACATACCTCAATTTAGATACATTTGATATCTTTAAGAAAGAAAACGGTGCTTGGAATAGAGTGGCCAATATGAAACATGGCCTCTTCCCAGCAGAAATCACTGAAGAAATGTACTATCACTTCGGTGAAGAACTCCCATATGCACCAATCGATAACAACACCGCTTGGTCAGAATTCGAACAAGAAGAATGGTCATTCTTCGGATACACATTCGTCGATACATACTATACATT